>CALVVT010000073.1 GCA_944363935.1 uncultured Bacilli bacterium | reverse complement strand
AATCAAGTTTAACAAGAGAGAAATCACCTTTAAGATGTTTGGCGATATCCGAAGCAACAGAAGATTCGGCTAAAATAATACCAATAAAAATAAAAGGAATAATATTAAGTTGAGATTTTCTAATATTGGGGAAAACTTTTTTAAGAAAAGAAGCAATTTCACTTGCAATTTTGTTTTGATTATTGTATACTTTAGACATAAAACGACCACCTTTTTAATAAGAGGATTTTGTTGTTATTGAAAAAATTGTTAGTCTAAAGAAATAGTAACAGAAAAAGGTCGTTTTATCAAGATAGAGAAGAGATAGGGAGTATCAGGTAAGATACCCCTATTTTAATGTGTTTAAAAAACCGTCCACTTATGAGCAAACCGAGTTAAAATAGCTCGGTTTTAAAAAACCACAATTACTTGTGGTCTATATAATAAGCATAATATTCTTCATAGGTTATATTTTCGTCTTTAATTGTTTTAGCTATATCTTTACCAACATAACGATAGTGCCAAGGTTCATATTTATAACCGGTTAAGTTTTCCTTGTTTTTGGGATATCTTAAAATAAAACCATATTTATCGGCATTATCGTTAAGCCATCTAAAAGCATCAGTATTTTCAAAAGCTTCACTTACTTCATTTATATCAGTAGCAAGTCCTGTTTGATGTTCGGAATATCCAGCTCTAGCTGAATACGTATCAGCGCTTTCTTTGCCATCTCTTTGAACATAATTGTTATATAATGTTTCTTGATAAGTATAACTGCGATAAGCTGAAGCATTTCTAATAATTATATTATCTAATTTAGCGGCATCAGCCATTTCCATAAAAGCATCAGCGGCTTCTTTTCGCATTTTATTGTTAGTTCCAAAACTATAAGTACTTGTTAAAGTAACTAAATCACTTGGTTCATAATCACTAGTTAAATTATAATATTTGTTGACAATAATTAAATTATCTTTACTAGTGTCAGCTTCTTTAACATTTT
Source organism: uncultured Bacilli bacterium (assembly GCA_944363935.1). Taxonomy (GTDB): domain Bacteria; phylum Bacillota_I; class Bacilli_A; order RF39; family UBA660; genus Coprosoma. Next base: position 84,126 of record CALVVT010000073.1, on the reverse strand, counting down.
CATAATAAGGATAATCTAAATTAGAATTAACTTCGCTAATTACTTTTTCCGCATTTTTTCCACCATATTTTAAATATCTTTCAAGGTTTTCCTGAATAAAATATTTTTGAGTGATTAAATCACCTAAAAGGGGAGAATATTTATAATCAGTTAAACCTTTATTAACAATATTAATAACATCGTTAATATTAGCTTTCTTATGATTATTCGCATACGCTAGATAATCTTTTAAATTTTTATCTTGATAATTTCCATTAGTTACGATATCAATTAATTTATCAGTATAATCATTATTTAAAATAATATCTATTTCATTACTAGAAAGCCTTGATATTTCTTTGATTTCCTTATCGTTATAACCTAATTTTTTAAGTTTGTTATCATTATTTGTCATATAAATAACTATTCCTCCTATAATTATTATAAGTAAAATAATGACAATAATTATTATTTTTTTCATTTCCATCACCTGTCTAAATAATAAGCATAATATTCGTCAAAAGTAAGACCACTTTTTTCAATTTTTTTAGCTAAATCTTTGCCAACATAACGGTAATGCCAACCTTCAAAAGCATAACCAGTTATTTCTTCTTTACCTTCAGGATATCTTAAAATAAAACCATATTTAGTGCAGTTATTGATAAGCCATTTATAAGTATCACTACCTGCAAAATTATCCATATTAAGTCCATAACTAACAATATCTAAAGCAAGACCGGTTTGGTGTTCGGAAAAATCTGGTCTAGCAGCATAATCGTCGGCAAAATCTGTACCATTTTCTAAAGCATATTGGTCATATAAACCTTTTTGATATTCGTAAGTTCGGTAACCAGAATTAACAATTAAAGTAATTCCATCATTTTTAGCGGCATCAGCCATTTCTTTAAAAGCATTAAAGACTTCTTCTTTTATTTGATTACCAGCAAATGAGTAGGTAGCCGGAATATCAACAACATTGTCAGGAGCATATTGTTTTGGTAAACTGTAATATTTGTTTACTAAAATCGCATTTCCTAAATCCATATTAGTTTCTTTAGTATGTGTGTAATACTTGTAATTAGTTTTAGTATTTACTTTTGTAATAACGTCTTTATAGTTTACTTCTGCCGGCCTATCTTCTAAATCTTTGATATATTTTTTGTATTCTTTATATTTATCCCAAATAAACCATTTTTGATTAGTTAATTTTATTAAATCGTCGTCATATTTATGATTAAGGGCGTAATTAATATATTTATTATCTAACTTTAAAATATTAGTTATTTCTTTTTCGTTATAACCAATTTTTTCTAGTTTGTATTCGTTACTTGTAAAATGTTTGATAAGCATTATTGTAGTAATTATTAAAACTATAAAAACAATTAAAGCACTTCCTAAATATATTACTTTTTTCTTAACTCTTCTTCTTTTTTTATACATAAAACATCCATCCTTATTAATATAATTTTACCACAATATAAAGCAAAAGCCAAAATAAATTTTACCATATGTTTTTAAATTTATTAACTACATTATTAAAATTTTAGCTATGTTCTTTCTTATTTTGACCAATTAATCACTTAACAAAAATTTACATTATAAAAATAAAGGTCTATACAAAACGTAAAATAAATGATAAAATTATATTAGCAACAGGGAAGGTGACGATAGTGAGGTATTTAGGCTTGGACTTGGGAACAAAAACTTTAGGGGTCGCGATATCTAAAGGTGTTATTGCGAGTACATTAACAACTTTACATTTCGCTGACAGTGACTATGATAAAGCCATTTCTTTACTTAAACCAATCATCGAAGAAAATAAAATTGAAAAAGTTGTTTTGGGCTTACCTAAAAATATGAATGGTAGTGTAGGACCTAGAGCCTTAACAACTTTAGCTTTCAAAGAAAAACTTGAAAGTACTTTTAATGTTGATGTTGTAATGCAGGACGAAAGATTATCAACAAAAGAAGCAGAGTATTATATGCTTGAAGCTGATGTGTCTCGCAAAAAGAGAAAGCAAAAAATAGATAGTCTTGCGGCAACTATTATACTTCAAACATATTTAGATAAAGAAAGGAATGAAAAAATATGAAAATGGAAGACGAATTAAAATTTAGAACAGTTGACGAGGATGGTAGACAAATAGAATGTGATACATTATTTATGTTTGATTCACCAGAAACTAAAAAAAGTTATATAGTTTATACTGATAACTCAATTGACGAAGAAGGAAATACTAGAGTATATGCTTCAATATATGATCCAGCCACTTTAAAAGTTAGTGACAATGAAGAGTTTGCTTCACTTAATCTAACACCAATTGAAACTGAAAAAGAGTGGAAAATTATTGAAACAATTTTAGAAGAAATGCAAAACCAAGTAGAAGAAGATAAATAGCGAGGGATATTTTGGTTAAAAAACGTAAATTTTCAATACGTAAATTTATATTGTTTTTAATTGTTCTTATAATTTTAATTATTGTAATCTTTATTGGACTTTATAAGTTTAATACACTAGCTGTAAGTAGTACAAGTAAAGAAGTAGAGTTTACCGTAGAAGAAGGTAGTTCTTACTATACTTTAGCCGATAGTTTAAAAGAAAAAGAACTTATAAAATCCGCATTCTTCTATAAGGTTTATTTGAAATTACATGCTCCAGCTAAACTTACAGTTGGTACTTATGAACTTAATCAAAATATGAATGTTGGGCAGATTGTTGGAACCCTTGGTAATGATAACAACTCGGATAGTAACCGGGTAAAATTAACGTTTAGAGAAGGTCTTAACGTTAATCAAATGGCTAGTGTTATTTCAAGGAAAACTGATATTAAACCAGAAGAGTTTATTAATAAAGTAAAAGACGAAGCTTATATTGATAGTTTAAAAAGTAAGTATTGGTTTATTACTGACGATGTTAAAAATCCTGAAATTTATTATGATTTAGAAGGATATTTATTTCCTGACACTTATATTTTAGAAAAAGACGAAGTTAATTTAGATAATATTTTAACAAAAATTCTTGATAATACTTTACAAAAACTAGAACCTTTAAAAGCCCAAATTGAAAGTAGTGGATATACTGTTCATCAAATTTTAACTTTAGCTTCTTTAGTTGAATTAGAAGCAGTTACTGACGAAGATAGAGCTAAAGTAGCCGGAGTATTTTATAACCGGTTAAATGATGGTTGGTCTTTAGGTAGTGATGTTACTACTTATTATGCTGCTGGAAAATTAATGACAGAAAGACTAACTACTAAAGATTTAACAGCTTGTAATGGTTATAATACTAGATGTACTAGTATGAAGGGACTACCAGTTGGACCAATAGACAATCCTAGTTTAAGTGCAATAAAAGCGGCTATTAATCCTGAAATTAGTGATTATTATTACTTTGTTGCTGATAGTGATAAAAAAGTTTATTTTACGAGAAATGCTGACGAGCACACTAATATTATTAACGAATTAAAAGAGGCTGGAAAATGGATAGGTTAGAAACTTATGCTAGGGAAAATAATATTCCCATTATTCAAAAAGAAGGACTTGATTTTTTAATAGACTATATTAAAGAAAACAAAGTCCTTTCTATTTTAGAAATAGGTACCGCAATTGGGTATTCAGCTATTAACATGGCTTTAATAAATAAAAATATAAAAATAACAACAATTGAAAGAGATAAAACTCTTTATAACATTGCTCTTAAAAATATTAAAGAATTTAATTTAGAAAATCAAATAACAGTTATTAATGCCGATGCATTAGAATTTAATTTAAAAGATAAATTTACTTTAATTTTTATCGATGGAGCTAAAGCCCAGTATCAAAAATTTTTTGAAAAATATAGTTATAATTTAGAGGATAATGGAGCGATTATATGTGATAATTTAAATTTTCATGGTCTTACTGTTAATCCGGAATTAATAACTAGTAAAAATTTAAGGGCTTTGGTAAGAAAAATAAATAATTTTAAAGATTATTTAAAAAATAATAAAGATTATAATACGGTTTTTTATAATCTTGGTGATGGAATTAGTGTTAGTAAAAAGAATTAATTTTCTTTTTTTTTGCAAATTTTGTTGCTTAAAATTTTAGATATTCTCCCATTATAAACATAGAATATAAAAGAAGGGAGAAGAAAAATGCTTGGAAATTATGAAGAAAAAGCCAGAAAAGTATTAATTGATGCGAAGAGGGAAATGAAAGAGTTAAAACATCCTTATATTTCTTCAGAGCATTTATTACTAGCTATTTTAAAAAACGACGAGGAAATTAAAAAAAGGTTAAAAAAATATAATTTAAATTATAAAACTTTTAAAGAAGAAATTATTAAAATAATTGGTGAAGGGACTAAAGAAAGTGAATGGTTTTTATATACCCCTTTACTCAAAAGAATATTAGAAAATGCCAGTATTGATGCTAAAGAAAATAATGGCGGAGTTGTTACAGTAAGTCATTTAATGGCTTCTTTACTTGAAGAGGGTGAAGGAGTTGCGATTAGAATAATGCTGGGAATGGATATTGATATTGATGCTTTATATAGTGAGTTTGCTTGTAAAATAGTTGGTAGTAGTTCACAAAAATTATTACTAGAAGAACTTGGAACCGATTTAAATAAAAAAGCTTTAAATGGTAAAATAGATCCTGTAACTGGAAGAGATAAAGAAATAAAAAAAGTATTAGAAATATTATCGAGACGAACGAAAAATAATCCTTTATTAATTGGTCCAGCTGGAGTCGGGAAAACAGCGATTGCCGAAGAACTAGCTAATATGATTACGCATGGCGATGTTCCTTTAAGTTTAAAAGGTAAACGGATAATTAGTTTAGATATGGCTTCTAGTGTTGCTGGAACAAAATACCGTGGTGAGTTTGAAGAACGGATGCGAAAAATAATTAAAGAAATAGAAAGTAATGACAATATTATTCTATTTATCGACGAAGTTCATACTTTAGTTGGGGCTGGCGGAGCTGAAGGGGCAATTGATGCTTCTAATATTTTTAAACCAGCTTTAGCTAGGGGAGATTTAAGGTTAATCGGAGCTACCACTACGGAAGAATATCAAAAATATATTGAAAAAGATAGTGCTTTAGAAAGAAGGTTTCAAAAGGTTTATATTGAAGAACCTGATAAAAAAACTGTTAAGAAAATTTTAATGAACTTAAAAGGTCTTTATGAAAGTTTTCACCATGTTATCATTGACGAGGAAATTATTGATTTAATTATTGAAAAAGCCGATAAATATATTTATAATCGTTATGAACCAGATAAATCAATTGATATTTTAGACGAAGTTTGTGCGAAAGTTAGTTTAAAAGAAGGAAAAAATTTAAAGGATTATCGTCTATATAATCAAAAGTTAAATAAAATTATTAAAGCTAAAAAAGAAAATATTTTAAAAAATGATTTTGAAAAAGCTACTATTTATAAAAATAAAGAGTTTGAATTAGTCGATAAAATAAATAAATTAGAATTATCTTTATACAAACCCCATTTAAAAAAAGTTACTAAAATTGATGTTGCTAAAGTAATTAGTGAAAAAACTTCTGTTCCAGTTTATGAACTTTTAAATGAGAAGAAAAAGATAATTAAAGAAATTGAAATGAAATTAAAGAAAAAAATTATTGGTCAAGATAAAGCTATTAACGAAGTTAGTAAAATAGCTAAAAAAATAAAACTAGGATTAAATGAAGGGTGTTATTCCTTATTATTTTGTGGACCTTCTGGAGTTGGTAAGACTTTTCTAGCAAAGCTATTTGGACAAACAATTACTAATAATATAATTAAACTCGATATGAGTGAATATAAAGAAGGACATAGTATAAGTAAAATTATTGGTTCACCTCCTGGTTATGTTGGTTATGAAGATACTGGTATTTTAGACGAAATTAAAAACAAACCTTTTTCTGTTTTAATTTTAGACGAAATTGAGAAGGCTCATTCCAATATTATTAATTTATTTCTACAAGTACTAGACGAAGGAAAATTAAAAAATAGTAAAGGTGAAGTTATTAGATTCGATAATGTTATAATTATTATGACTTCTAATGTAGGGTTTCATGAAAAAAATGTTGGGTTTAATAAAAATGTTAAAACTAAAAGTAAAATAAATGACAATTTTTCAATTCCTTTTATGAGTAGAGTTGATAATGTAATTCTGTTTAATTCTTTAAATGAAGAAAATATTAAAGAAATTATTAATTTAAAATTAAAGGATTTAAAGCATAAGTATCAAGATAAAATTAATATTAAAATTAATCCTAAAGTAATAGAAGAATTAATTAAAGTTACTGATTTTGAAACTTATGGAGCAAGAAATGTTAATAAAGTTATTAAAGATAAAATAGAAAGTATAATTATTGAAGCTTTACTTAATGAGGAAAAAAATATTAATATTAAAGATTTTAAGCAAACTGTATAAGAGATTTTTTATCTCTTTTTATTTGCCAAAAAATATGATAAAATAAAAACAAGGATGTGAAATAATGATTTATAGTAATGAGTTAATTGAATTATTAAATGATTATGGGATAAATGGAAAAAAATTAATAGAAAATAATCCTAATGTTTTAGCTTATGCAAAAAAAGAAGAGGTTATTAGAATATTAGATTTTTTAGAGAAAATAGGAATAAAAGCTAAAAATATCGAAAAATGTCCAAGTATATTATATATGAAAACAATGCCGGAAATAAGAAGTATATGGAATTATTTAGCTGAAAAAACTGAACTAAAAAATATTGATATAGATAGTTGTCTTCATATTTTAAATTCGGATTTTGAAGAGTTAAAGAAAATATATAATTATATTGTGGAAAACTTTGGCATAGACTTTTTAAAGAAAGCGCCAAGTGTTTTAGCGCGGCCTAGTTTAAATGATATTATAGATATTGTAAATACTTTTAAAGAAACTGGTCACATTAAAGATTTAACAGCTGGAATATTAAGAGCTGCAAGTCCATTAGAGGTTGAACAAGTTATCAAACTTTGTGAAACCAATGATGTAAAAATTACTAGTAGTGTATTTAAGAAATCCGCTGAAGAGATTGAAAAAATAATAGAAGTGTGCCAAGCTAATAATATCGAAAAAACCGGCAGTGAATTTCTGAAACCAGCAGAAGAGAATGAAAAAATAATAGAAGTATGCCAAGCTAATGATATTGAAATAATAAGTAGTGTATTTAAGAAATCCGCTGAAGAAATAGAAAAAATAATAGAAGTGTGCCAAGCAAATAATATTGAAATAACCGGCAGTGTATTTCAGAAATCAGCCGAAGAAATAGAAAAAATAATAGAAGTATGCCAAGCAAATAATATTGAAATAACAGGCAGTGTATTTCTGAAATCAGCCGAAGAAATAGAAAAAATAATAAAAGTGTGCCAAGTTAATAATATCGAAATAACCGGTAATGTATTTATGAAATCCGCTGAAGAGATTGAAAAAATAATAGAAGTGTGCCAAGCTAATGATATTGAAGTAACCGGCAGTGTATTTAAGAAATCCGCTGAAGAAATAGAAAAAATAATAGAAGTGTGCCAAGCTAATGATATTGAAATAACCGGCAGTGTATTTATGAAATCCGCTGAAGAGATTGAAAAAATAATAGAAGTGTGCCAAGCTAATAACATTGAAGTAACCGGCAGTGTATTTCTGAAACCAGCAGAAGAGATTGAAAAAATAATAGAGGTATGCCAAGCTAATGATATTGAAGTAACAAGTAGTGTATTTTTGAAATCAGCCGAAGAGATTGAAAAAATTATTGAAGTGTGTAAAGCTAATAATATTGAAATAACCGGCAGTGTATTTACTAAATCCGCTGGAGAGATTGAAAAAATAATAGAAGTGTGTAAAGCTAATAATATCGAAATAACCGGTAGTGTATTTATGAAATCCGCTAAACAAATAAGTGAGTCAATAGAAATATGTAAAGACTATGGACTTGATACAACTAATAAAACATTAATATTTAGAAATACTCCAAAACAATTACAAGCTAAAATCAATTATTTAAATAGTATTGGGGAACCGCTTGTTAATGAAAATGGTAGAATAAGTCCAGTATTTGGAATGGCTAATAAAAACCTGCAAGTTCGTTATGGCATAAGTGTTCAGGAAATTGTAAGGGATTATTATGAAGTAGAAGTTAAAGAAGATAGTAAAGGAACTGGTGACGATGCTAGAGGAATTTAATAAATATTTAGATAATTTTTATAAAGAAGAATTACTTGATAATTATGATAAAGAAGTAATAGATAGTATTGATATTACTAATGGTAAAAAAATATTAGAAGTTTTAAATAAATATGATTTTTATTTTATAGAAGATATAATTTTAAACTATTTAGAAATATTTATGATGGATGCTAAAGAAGTTGAAAAAGGAATATTAAAATTAAAAGAAAAATTAGGTAGTAATTTTCAAGTTAAAATAGGTGACGATTTATCTTTACTAAATGAAATAATGTAGATTAATTTCTACGTTTTTTCTTTATTTGACAAATTATGATGGTCTATCTTTTTATAATAAAAAATATATTAATTAAAAGGGAGACTGTTATGAAAAGAGTAAAAACAAAAAGAAAAAGAAAATTTAAAAAAAGAATTATTTTATATGCTTTATGTGTATTTATTGGGTATGAACTTTCCTATAATATAATTATGAATTTTAAATTAGCTGATTCTAATGAAACTTTTATAAAAGGAATTCTTGCTGATTCTAATTACCATATGTTATATGAGAAAAAAGCTAATAACTTGTTTTCTAAATTATTTGCTAGTGTATTAGATGTTAATAAACCAGTAAGTATATTAGAAAATACCTTTCATTTTAAAGCTAGCCGGCCGACAACTTATGTTGATGGAACTGTTATGAATACTCATAAAAAAGCAACACCTTTAGTTTATATTTATAATACTCACCAAGCTGAAGCTTATCAAGGCGAAGGACTCGAAAATTATAATATAAAACCCGGAGTTATGATGGCTACTTATATTTTAAAAGATAAACTTGAAAAAGAAGGCGTAAATACTATGGTTCTTGAAGATAATTTAACTGATTATATGAATTTAAATAATATGTCTTTTAATAAAAGTTATGAAGCCAGTAGAACTTTAATTAGTGAAACTATTAATAGTTATGATTTTAAATTAATAATCGATCTTCACCGTGATAGCGTAGTTAAAGATAAGGTAACAACTATAATCAATAATAAATCATGTGCGAAAATAATTTTTGTAAATGGTCTTGATTATGAAAATAGTAATCAAAATTTAACTATAGCTAATAAATTAAACGATATGATTAAAGAAAAATATCCTAGTTTAACTAGAGGAGTTTTAACTAAAGGTGGGGATAAAGTAAATGGTATTTATAATCAAGATTTAAACCCGAATATGATTTTATTAGAAGTAGGTTCTCATGAAAGTACGATTGACGAAGTATTAAATACCCTAGAACTTTTAGCCCCCATTCTAGCCGAGTATGTAAATGAAATATAAAGTCGGTAAAAAAATATTTCGGGTAACATTTACTTTATTTTTAACTTTGTTTTTAGTTTTATATTTTACTAGAGGAATGGGGTATTTTGAATATGAAAATCATAAAAAAATGACTTTAACTGAAGAACAAATAAAAACTTTTGAAAAAGACGTTGCAGCAGGTAAAGACGTAGATGTTAAAGATTATTTACCAGATACTAATAGTAATTTTCAAAACAATATTTCTAAAGCGGGTTTAAAACTTTCTACATTAGCTGAAGACTGCGTAGAAAAAGTAACAGTTGGAGGTTTTAAAGCTTTAGCAAAAATAATTAACTCTTAACTCTTTTTTCCCTTCAAAAAATATGGTATTATATATAAAGAAAAGAGTGATAAGATGGATTTAATTATTGGTAGTCATGTTTCCTATACAAAAGACGAAGGTTTAGTTGGTAGTGTTAAAGAAACCTTAAGTTATGGAGCCAATACTTTTATGTTTTATACAGGAGCTCCGCAAAATACAGCTAGATTTCCTATTGATAATGAAAAAACTAAAGAAGCCCAGAAATTAATGAAAGAAAATAATATCGATATTAATAATGTTGTTGTTCATGCTCCTTATATCGTTAATTTAGCTAACGATAAAGACGAAGATAAATGGAATTTTGCTGTTAATTTTTTAATAAATGAACTTAAAAGGACAGCTAGTTTTGGAGTTGATAAAGTAGTTCTGCACCCTGGTAGTCATGTTGGCCTTGGACCTTTAAAAGCAATTGATAATATCGCTAAAGGATTAAATATTATTTTAAGTGAAAAAGAAGGACCCGCTATTTTATTAGAAACTATGGCTGGTAAAGGAACAGAAGTAGGTAAAACTTTTGAAGAAATAAAACAAATAATTGATAAAGTTGATAATAAAAATAGAATAAAAGTTTGTCTTGATACTTGTCATATTAACGATGCTGGTTATGATGTTAAAAACTTTGATAAAGTACTAGAAGAATTTGATAAAGTAATTGGCCTTGATAAACTTGCCTGCATCCATATTAACGATAGTAAAAACGTTATTAATGCGCATAAGGACCGCCATGAAAACTTTGGTTTTGGAACGCTTGGCTTTGAGACTTTAATAAAAGTAATTTATCATGAAAAATTAAAAGAAGTTCCTAAAATATTAGAAACTCCTTATATCAGTATGACTAGTGATGGTAAAGATAGAACATATCCACCATATAAATTCGAAATTGCAATGATAAAAGAAAAAAAATTAAATAAAAATTTATATGAAGATATTCGTAACTTTTATAAATAATTTTGATATTTTTCTTTATATAAATTATATAAAGAAATTACTTTAGTAAAAGTATCCTTATTTAAATTGGCTTTTAAATAAGCGATATATTTTCCGTCATTACCAGTTAAAATCTCTTGGTAATGGTTTTTGATAATGTCTAGAAAAATATTTTGTTCATTTTCTGTTAAAAAAATATTGTTTTTTTGAGCAAACTGGTTTATATTAGTTATTGAGATATTTTCAATATACTTTCCGATAAGGTAATTCATATTTCCCCCTTTAATAAATTATATGTAAAAAAGAGTTGGAGGTGACTAAATGGCTAAAATAAAATTACCCAAAATTGATATTAAGAAAATAAAAGTACCTAGTGGTAAAATAAAATTACCTAAAGATAGAGCAAAAAAAATAAAACCGCAAAAAAAAGCTAGGCCGATGTCTTTTTTATCAGGGTATAAAGCAAATAAAGATGTGAGAATTGAAATTGAAAAACGTTATAATATTTTAATGACAATTATCATGATATTTATTTTAATTTTAATTGTTGGTTTATTTATTATCCAAGTTGTTAAAAATGAACATTATGCAGCTGAAATGGAAACATTAACTAAACAAATAGTTTCTGGAGAATCAGCGCCAAGAGGAAGAATATATGATAGAAATGGAAAAGTTTTAGTTGATAATAAACCACTTAAAGTAATATATTATCAAAAACCATCTTCTGTCACCACTAAAGAAGAAATTGAAACAGCTTATAAACTTGGAGATATGATTGCCCTTGACACCTCTAAATTAAAAGAAATTGATTTAAAAAACTTTTGGTTAGCTAATCACCCTAAAAAAGCTAATAAAAAAATAACTGACGAAGAGTGGGAACAACTAGAAAAAAGAAAATTAGATAGTAAAGATATTGATAATATGAAAATAGAAAGAGTAAGTGCGGAAGATTTAGCTGAATATAATGACGATAGAAGTAAAAAAGCGGCTTATATTTATGCTTTAATGAATACCGGTTATTCTTATGAAGAAAAAACGATTAAAGACGAAGGTGTAACAGACGAAGAATATGCTTTAGTATCGGAAAATATTAGTGAACTTAATGGGGTTAATACTAAACTTGATTGGGAAAGAGTATATCCATATGGAACAGTTTTTCGTTCAATTTTAGGTAATGTTTCTTCAAGTTCTTCAGGTTTGCCAGCTGAACTTAAGGACGAATATTTAAAAAAAGGTTATAGTCTAGACGATAGGGTTGGTATTAGTTATTTAGAATATCAATATGAAGATATATTAAAAGGTAAAAAAGATAAATATCAAGTTGAAAACGATGGCTCTTATACTTTAGTAGAAGAAGGTAAAAGAGGCACGGATATTGTTTTAACTATTGATGTTGAACTACAAAAAGCTTTAGAAGATATTTTAGCTACTGAAGTACTTAAAACTAAACAGGAAGCTAATACTGAATACTATAATCGTTCTTTTGCAATTATTACTGATCCTAATACTGGTGAAATATTAGCTATGGCTGGTAAACAAATAAAAGAAGAAAACGGCGAGTATAAAGTTTATGATTATACACCAGGAATAGTTACTTCTCCAGTTGTCGTAGGTTCAGCTGTTAAAGGCGCAAGTCAAATAGTTGGTTATAATACTGGAGCTTTAAAAATAGGTGAAAGAAGACTTGATAGATGTGTTAAAATAGCGGCAACTCCTGAAAAATGTTCATGGAAAAGTTTAGGTTATTTAAATGATATTACTGCTTTAGCTCAATCTTCAAATACTTATCAGTTTTATACTGCGATTAAAGTAGGTCATGGTAATTATGTTTATAATCAGCCTTTATCAATTGACAAAGAAGCCTTTACAACTTACCGAAATACTTTTGCTGAATTTGGACTTGGAGTTAAAACTGGTATTGATTTACCAGTTGAAAGCCTTGGTTATAAAGGAGATGGAACAACTTCAGGTTTATTGCTTGACTTTTCAATTGGTCAGTATGATACTTATACACCAATTCAGCTATCTCAATATATTGGAACAATTGCCACTGGTGGTTCAAGGATAAAACCTTATTTATATAAAGGAATATACGATAATGGAAAAGTTCAAAACCAAACAGAAACGACAGTTTTAAATAAAGTTAATACTAAAGACGAATATATGAATAGAGTTAAGCAAGGATTTGAAGGCGTAATGAGTTATGGTACGGGAGCTGGTTACATTAATATGGCGTATAAACCAGCTGGTAAAACAGGTACTAGTCAAAGTTTTATCGATACGGATAACGATGGTGTTGTTGATAAAGAAACAATTACTACTACTTTTGTTGCTTATGCTCCTAGTGATAATCCTAAAATGACGTTAACTATTCTTTCACCAGATGTTTCTAGAAGTGATGGCCGAAGTAATCACCAATCTAACGTTAACTCTAGATTAGCTAATGCTTTAACGCAAAAATATTTTGAAATGTACCCATAGGATTAATTTTTAATCCTTTTTAATTACAAAAAGTAAAAAAATACTTTAAAATTTGTTAATAATCTGGTATAATGTGTATAGATATGTAAAGAAGGAGGGATATTTATGGCCAAAAAAGGTGATGTAAGAGAAAGAACTACTCTTGTATGTACCGTTTGTAAATCGGAAAATTACCGTAAGGAAAAAAATAAAAGAAATACTCCAGAACGTTTAGAGTTAAATAAATATTGTCCAAAATGTCAAAAGACAACATTACATAAAGAGAAAAAATAATCTTGGGGGATGATTAAATGATTAATATAAATGATATTAAAAATGGAATGACCGTTATTATTGAAGGTAATCTTTATTTAATATTAGAATTTTTACACGTTAAACCTGGTAAAGGACCAGCTTTTGTTAGAATTAAACTTAAAAATTTAAGAACTGGTTCAACAATTGAAAAAACTTTTAATACCAACATTAAAATAGAAAAAGCCATGATTGATAAGATGCCAATGCAGTATTTATATGCAAGTGGTGATGTTTGTAATTTTATGAATATGGAAACTTATGAACAAATAGAGCTTACAAAAGAGCAGCTTGGTGACGATGCTAAATATTTAAAAGAAGGTATGGAAGTTGATGTAACTTTCTATAAAGGTGAACTTTTAGGGATTAATTTACCTGATAAAATTAGTTATAAAGTAATTACTGCTGAACCGGCAGTAAAAGGTAATACTGCAACTAATGCCACTAAAGAAGTTACTTTAGAAGGTGGTTTAAAAGTAAAAGTTCCATTATTTATAAGTGAAGGTGATACCGTTATCGTATCAACTAAAGACGGTAAATATGATTCGAGGGCATAAATATAAAAGAATAAAAAGAGGTGAATTATATGTTAGAAAAAGAAAGATTTTTAGCGATTAAAAAACTTGCCAATAAAATCCGTAAAGATAATGAAGATTTATTTAAAGCATTAGAAAATGTTACACCAGAAGAAGCAATTAGAGAAAAAGAAGAATTTATCGAAAAAATAATCGATAGTATGGGAATTCGTTTTGAAGATGGTGAACAAGGTAGAGAAGAAAGACAAATTTTTAGAGCTAATATTTTACTGCCAAATGACGATGCTTTTTATAAAGAATATTCTAAAGACAAAAATATTCGTAATTTAATGAATAAATTTGCAGTAGGAATTGAAGATATTATGAGTAAAATTACGGAATTAAATGTTTATGGTAAATACGAAGAAGAACCTGATTTTGTTAATGAAATGATGGATGTTTCTTCTAAAGATGCTGAAAGTTTACTTGAAGAAATTGAAGATTTATCAAGTGTGATGGCTGGTCTTAATTTAGATAATATTACTGACGAAGATCTTCCTGAAATTCCTAGTATTCCTGAAGATAATATTAAAGAAGAACCAAAGGAGGAAAAGAAAATAATGAAGCCTGAAGTAATTAGTGAAGACGAAGAAGAGGAAGAACCAGATCTTGAAGATATGAGCAGTGTTGTTACTGGCTTTGTTGACGAATATAATAATCTTCAAGAAACTTTAGATAAATCAAAAGCTGAACTTGAAGCAGCTATGAAAAAAATGGATAAATTACAAAAAGAAAACGAAACTTTAAAACAAAATAATTTAGAAGCTGTTAATGCCCTTAATAGCGAAAAAGATGCTAAAAATCGTTTAGAAGCGGAAGTTTTAAAATTAAAAGATCGCAATAAATTACTGGAAGATAAATTAAGACAATCAGTAGCTTTATTTAAACGTTTATATAATAGTATTCCGCGAAAAAAATAAGCACTCAAAATAGAGTGTTTTTTGATATTTATAGTGGAAAAGTTCTGTACAAAAAAGTACTTAAATGATATAATTATTGGTAGTTTGGAGATGAGTGTATGTTAGTACTTGCAAAAGCGGTTATGGCTGTGATGCTTGGATTTATATCGACAGTCATATTTGGTTATTTTGTTGTTAAATGGTTAAAAAGAAAAGGTATTGATCAAAATGTTAGTAAAACATTAGGTGAAAGACATGAGAAAAAACAAGGAACCCCAACAATGGGGGGAATAATGTTTATTATTCCAACTGTCCTGATAATGATTGGTTTGAAACTAGCTGATAAAGTTGACTTGACCCCTAATTTATTTATCGTTATTTTTGTCTTTTTAGCTTATGCCGTCCTTGGATATATTGACGATAAAATCATTATAAAGCAAAAGAATAATAAAGGAATGTCGATATTTGTTAAAGCTTTTGCCCAAGTTGTTATTGCGTTAGTTTTCTTCTATATTTATTTAAGTAGTGGAAATGAACCAATACTAGATATACATACACTTGGCATACAGATAAATTTAGGCTGGGCTTATGGAATATTCTTACTATTTGTTTTAGTTGGTAGTAGTAATGCGGTTAATATAACTGATGGATTAGATGGCCTGGCAGGAGGTCTTTCAGCGATTGCCTTCTTTGCTTTTGGAATTATTACTTGGGGTTCAACTTGGACTAATGGTTATGAAGGCGTTGCGATATTCTGTTTTGTTCTTACTGGAGCTTTAATTGCTTTTCTAGTTTATAACTCCCATCCAGCTAAAGTATTTATGGGTGATATGGGTTCTTTAGCTTTAGGGGCAGCCCTTGCTAGTGTAGCAATTATTTCTAACCATGAAATTACTTTAGTAATTGTGGCTGGAGTATTTATTGTTGAAACTTTAAGTGTTATAATCCAGTTAATAGCGATAAAAAAATTTCACACTAAAGTCTTTAAAATGGCGCCACTTCACCATCATTTTGAAAAACTTGGTTGGAGTGAAGTTGATATTGTAAGACTTTTCTGGACAGTTGGTCTTATATTATGTATGATGTCTATTGGTTTTGGTGTTTGGATTTAGTTAAATTTATGGTATACTATATAGAAGAAAGGAAGATAATATGAAAAACACAAAAGAAATTACAATTGAAATAAAAGGTAAAAAGTGGGAAGAAGCTTTAGATAAAGCTTATACTAAAAAATTAAAAGAAGCCAAAGTAGATGGTTTTAGAAAAGGTAAAGTACCTAAAGATATGTATATTAAAAAATATGGTAAAATGGATATTTACATTGAAGCTGGTGATTTAGTTCTATCAGAAGCTTATACTAAAATGTTAGATAAAGCTAAAGATATTTTAGAAGACGTTGTAGCGCAACCGGATATGGAACTAGCGGATGTTAATGACGATAAAATTAAATTTAAATTTACTTTAACTTTAAAACCAGAAGTTAAGTTAGGTAAATATAAAGGTTTAGGTGTAAAAAAAGAAGTAGCTAAAGCTACTAAAGAAGAAATAAAAGAAACAATTGAACAAACTAGACAAAGATTTGCCGAAGATGTTTTAAAAGAAGGACCAATTGAAAATGGCAATATTGCGATTATTGATTTTGAAGGTTTTGTCGATGGTAAAGCTTTTGATGGTGGAAAATCAGAAAACTATGAATTAGAAATTGGTAGCGGTTCATTTATTCCTGGTTTTGAAGAACAATTAATTGGTCTTAAAGAAGGCGACGAAAAAGAAATTAATGTTAAATTCCCAGAAGATTATCATTCGGAAGATGTTAAAGGAAAAGACGCTGTCTTCAAAATTAAAGTTCATGAGGTTAAAGAAGTTCATATTCCAGAACTTGATAAAGATTTCTTTGAAGATTTAGGTATTGAAGGTGTTGATACTAAAGAGGCTTTAGAAGCTTATATTTCTGAAAATATTATTAGTCGTAAAGATGCTGAATTTGAAAATAAATATATTGACGAATTACTTAATAAAGCAGCGGAAAACACTAAAGTTGAAATTCCAGGAGTTATGATTGAAGAAGAAACTAGTAGAATGGTATCACAATATAGTGAATACATGAAATCTCAAGGATTAGATTTACAAACTTTATTTAAAATTACTGGTGGCGACGAAGAAAGATTAAGAGAAGAAATGCGTCCAGGTGCTGAAAAAAGAGTTAAAGAACGTTTAATGCTTGAAGAAATCGCTAAACAAGAAAAAATTGAAGTTTCTGATAAAGAAGCTGAAGAAAGAGCTAAAGAATTAGCTGAAAATTATGGCATGGAAAAAGACGAATTTCTTAAAACTTTTGGTGGTTTAGATATGGTTAAATACGATTTAAAAATGCGTAAAGCTATAGATGTTTTAAAAGAAGATTAATTTTCTTCTTTTTTTTATAATTATATATAAAAATAGGATAGTTTAAAGGCTATCCTATTTTAATTATTTTCAAATAATAATTTAATATCTATATTTAAAGCATCAGCTATTCTACCAAGTATAACAATGCTAAAACCTCTTTGCATTTTTTGACTTTCTATTTTAGCAATATAGTTCATAGTTATACCAGCTTTATCAGCTAGTTCTTGTTGAGTTAAATTAGCTTTTTTTCTATATTTTTTAATATTATTTCTAATAATATTATAATAATAATTATCATCATGTTTCATAATCCGCCACCACCTATCTTTATTATCTCGAAAAATCTTATTTTTATATATGGACAAATAGTCCACGCATGTGATGTAATTCAAATAAGATAAAAAAATATAATAGGAAGTAGGAGGACGCTTTATGCGAACTAAAAAAATAATTTAATTATAGTAGGGCTATGTTCTATATTAGTATTAATGGGAATAGGATATGCAGCCTTTAGTAGTAAATTAAATATAACAGGAACAAGTAATATAACAAGTACCTGGGATGTTAGAATAACTAATATAGAAAGTGAGTTACATGGAGCTGAAGATATCGAAGAACCAAGTTATGATAATACTAATGGACTATATGCATCATTTAGTACTGGTTTAAAAAGACCTGGAGATTATGCATTATATACAGTAACTATAGAAAATAGAGGAAGTGTAGATGCGAGAATAGAGAAAATAAATACTTATTATAAAGAAAATAAGTATATAACCTTTACTTTATCAGGACTAACTAAAGGAGATGTAATCAAAGGTAAAGAAACAAAAGAGTTACAAGTTAAAGTAGAATTTAATAGTGATGTAACAAGTATCGAAGAAAATATAAGTGTCGATTTAGATATAAGTATAGATGTAGCTCAAGATAGTGATAATCCTTTACCAGCTAATGATTATTATGTAACTTATGATTATAGTACTAATGGCGGAGAAAGCACAAATGCTATAAATGATTATGTAGCCGAAGGAAGTAATGTTAATTTAGAATATACAGCAACTAAAGCAGGCTATGAATTTATGGGATGGAATACGGATAAAGGAGCAACAGTAGGTTTAGAAAGTTTAAGTATGCCAAGTAATAATGTAACACTTTATGCGATATTTAGAAAAATAGATACAACGCCTCCAGTTATAAATAATGTAAGTACCAGTAGTACAACGAGTTCTATAACCGTTGTAACTACAGCTATAGAAGAAGATGGAGAAATAGTAAAATACGAATATAAAATAGATAATGAGGAATATATAACAGGTGATAGTAATACATATACCTTTACAGGACTTACTCAAAATACAAGTCATAAAATAAAAGTAAGAGTAACCAATAGAGATAACCTACAAGTAGAAAGTGAAGAATATAATGTAAGTACGAAAGAATTAAATGTACCGACCTTTAGTGAAGAAGAAACAGATAATGGAAAAACTGTTACTATAACATATCCAGAAGGAGAAGGATTAACATACGAGTATCAAAAAGATAATGGTACATGGACTGCAGCAACTCAAAATCAAGAAGTAGAATTTACGGAAAGTGGTACATTAGTAGCCAGAGTAAGTGATGGTGTTAATATGGAAAGTGCATCATATAATATAACAATACCACAAACAGTGGAAGAATTTATTGATAGTCTCCAACTAGTGACAAGTGGAGATGGGTTATATAAAGACTCATATGAAGAGAATGTGTATACATATCGGGGAACTAATCCAAACAATTATATTAATTTTAATGATGAGCTATGGAGAATAGTGCGAATTAATACAAATGATAACACTATAAAAATAGTAAAAAAAGATATTATTAATAATATGGTATGGAATGAAGCGGATTCTGATAGATGGAGGACAGCAACATTAAATACATATTTAAATACAGAATATTATAGTAATGAATTAACCTTGTTATCACAAAACCAAATAATTAATTACGGTTATGGTATAGGAAATGAAAATGGGATGTTTAATTATGAATTAAAAGAAATTATTCCAATTGAAAATAGTGATATATGGGAAGGAAAGGTAGGACTAATTAATTTTAGTGATTATTTACGGGCAAATTCTAATACTGAAAAATGTAGTAATAATAATTTGTTACGTAATAATTATGATGAATGTAATTTAACAAACTATTTATTTAATAGCACAAATTATTGGACAATAAACCCATATGTGTCCTTTGCAATTTATATAACTTCTAAAGGAAATATGTCAACTACTGGAAGTAGCGGTTTTTCATTCGGCGTCCGCCCTGTAGCAACCTTATCCCCAAATGTCAAAATAACTTCGGGGAATGGTTCAAGTTCAAGTCCGTACCAGTTAAGTCTATAAAATCTAGTAATAATGCTAGATTTTTTTCTCTTATAATGGTAGAATTTAATAAGGAAGTGATAAGATGTATGCAGATGTATTAGTAGAGATAATGGCTAAAAATATCGATAAAACATTTACTTATAAAGTTCCTAAAGATACTAAAGTTGGTGTAAGAGTAAGAGTACCTTTTGGAAAAAGAATAATCGAGGGCTTTGTTTTAAAAGTATATAATGATTTTAATGAAACTTATGAAGTAAAAGAAATAAAAGAAATAATTGACGAAAACCCGGTTATTAATAAAGAAATGTTAGAACTAGGTAAATACATCAGTAAAAAAACATTATCACCTTTAATTAGCTGTTATCAAAGTATGCTTCCTAGTGGTTTAAAAGCTAAAAATAATAAAGTAGTTAATAAAAAATATATAACAGTATTAGAAATAGTTAAAGAAGAAAATTTAACCGGAAAAACAAAAGAAATATATGATTTGATAAAAGAAGGAAAAAATGATAAAACCTATCTTAATAAAATATCAAGTTATGCCGTAAATAAATTAATTCAAAATAATATTGTTAAAGAAATAAAAAAAGAAGTATACCGAATTAATGAAGACGAAGAAATAACTAATAACGATTATCCTTTAACAGAAGAACAAACAAAAGTAATTAATAGAGTAAAATTAAATGAATTTAATCCTTATTTATTATATGGAGTTACTGGTAGTGGTAAAACATTAGTTTATATAAAATTAATAGAAAAAATAATAAAAGAAGGTAAAGAAGCTATTTTACTAGTTCCCGAAATAAGTTTAACTCCGCAAGTTGTTAATACCTTTAAAAAAAGGTTTGGAAAAATAGTAGCGATTATGCATAGTCGCTTAAATGACGGAGAAAAATATGACGAATGGCGTAAAGTATATAGGAAGGAAGCTAAAGTAGTTATTGGAGCAAGAAGCGCTATATTCGCACCTTTTACTAATTTAGGAATTATTATAATAGATGAAGAGCACTCCTCAACTTATAAACAGGAAAATACGCCTAAATATAATGCTATAGATGTAGCTATTAAAAGAAGTAAATATCATAACTGTCCTTTAGTTTTAGCCAGTGCTACTCCAAGTATAGAAAGTTTTACTAGGGCTAAAATGAATGTTTATACTTTACTTACTATGACTAAAAGAGTAAATCAAAATTTACCAAAAGTATATTTAACTGATATGAAAAATGAATTTAAAAAAGGTAATAGAGTATTTTCTTCATTAGTTAAAGAAAAAATAAAAGAAAGATTAGCTAAAAATGAACAAGTAATAGTATTACTTAATAGAAGAGGTTTTTCAACTATAATCACTTGTAAAGAATGTGGCTTTACTCATAAATGTCCTAATTGTGATATCCCACTTACTTATCATAAAAGCACTAATAGTATGAAATGTCATTATTGTAATTATACGGTTCCTAAACTTTATACCTGTCCAATTTGTAAAAGTAAAAACATTAATGCATTAGGAATGGGAACTGAAAAATTAGAAGAACTTTTAAAAGAAGAATTTACAGACAAAGTAATTAGAATGGATGTTGATACTACTAAAAGAAAAGGTGCACATGAAAAAATTATCAATAGCTTTCAAAATAATGAATATAGTATTTTATTAGGAACACAAATGATAGCTAAAGGTCTTGATTTTCCAAATGTTACATTAGTTTGCGTTATAAATGGAGATAGTACTTTAAATATTCCTGATTTTAGAAGTAGTGAAAGAACTTTTGAACTTTTAAATCAAGTAGCTGGAAGAGCTGGTAGAGGTGATAAACCAGGAGAAGTTATTATCCAAACATTTAATACTAATCACTATAGTTTAGTTTGTGCCTCTAATCATAATTATTTAGAATTTTATAAAGAAGAAATGAAAATTAGAAAAGCTTTAAAATATCCACCATATTTTAATTTAACGAAAATAAGTGTTAGTGGAAAAAATGAAATAGAAGTAAATAAAGAA
This sequence comes from uncultured Bacilli bacterium, assembly GCA_944363935.1. Taxonomy (GTDB): domain Bacteria; phylum Bacillota_I; class Bacilli_A; order RF39; family UBA660; genus Coprosoma. The sequence continues at coordinate 62,383 of CALVVT010000073.1, read as the reverse complement.
GCCGAAAAAATCACTAATTATTTAAGAAATAAATTTCCAAATTATATTATTCTTGGACCAAGTCCTAATATAATGCCTAAAGTAAATAATGTTTATTATGTTCAAACAATTATAAAGTATCAAAATACTAAAGAAATACTTCCAGAACTTATATTTATTAAAAATAAATATGTTAAAAGTAAAATAATGATTGATATTGATTTAAATCCTTTAAAACTTTAAAAAAATATGCTAGAATATAATTTAGAAAGATAGGTGATAAAGTGGACTTTGATAAAATAAATATAAAAAAAGACCCCGTTATTATTTTTATGGGTACTCCAGAATTTAGTGTTCCTATTTTAAAAGGGTTAATTGCAAACTATAAAGTAAGAGCTGTTGTAACCCAACCCGATAAACCCGTTGGAAGAAAAGGTGAAGTTAAACCAACTCCTGTTAAAGAAGTTGCTTTAGAAAATAATATATTATGTTTACAACCGGCTAAAATAAGGGATATTCTGCAAGAAATAAATCAGTTAGAACCAGATTTAATTATAACTTGTGCTTATGGACAAATACTTCCTTTAGATTTATTAGTAATTCCTCGGCTTGGTTGTATTAATGTTCATGCTTCACTTTTACCTAAATTAAGAGGAGGCGCACCTATCCATAGAGCTATTATAAATGGTTATAAAAAAACCGGGGTAACTATTATGTATATGGCTGAAAGTATGGATAGTGGAGATATTATCAGCGCGAAAGAAGTCGAAATAACGGATAATGATACTGCTAGTACTTTACACGATAAATTACAAATAGTTGGAAGAGATTTATTATTAGAAACTTTACCTAGTATTTTAAATGGAACTAATCAAAGAATAAAACAAAATGAAGAAGAAGTTACTTATGGTTTTAATATTAGTAAAGAAGACGAAAAACTTGATTTTAACGATACTGCAAGAAATATAATTAATAAAATAAGAGGCTTAAATTCTTTTCCTGGGGCTTATTGTTTACTTGACAATAAAAGGTTAAAAGTTTGGAAAGCTTATCGGACGGACAATCTTTTTGCCGATAAAAAAGTTGGAACAATTACTAATATTTATAAAGATGGTTTTGGCGTAAAAGTTTCTAATGGCGAAGTTGTTTTCACTGAAGTACAACTTGAAGGTAAGAAAAAAGTAAACGCTAGTGATTTTGCTAAAGGACATGATTTAATTAGAAAGGTTTTAAAATAATGAATGACGAAATAGAAGAATTAAAAATAGAGGCTGAAGAAAAAGAAAAAACAAAATGGGAAAAATTTAAAGAGGCTTGGCATGACCCTAAAAAACATGCTTTAATTGTTTTAGGTATTTGGGGAATCTTATTCTTTCTAGCAATTTTATTTGTTAATTTAAATTTTACAAGAGTAGAAAAAGTAAATACTAAAACAAGTCCACTAGAAACTTTTAAGGATATGCAGTCTTATGAATTTAGTTATAAAACAGTAGATACATCTTTAAATGGAATGGCTTATGACGATAAATATATTTTATATTTAGATAATGAAAAGTACTATAAAAATAGTGTTTTGTATAAAATACCAGATTTAACACCAAGTACAGAACCAGAACTTTTAAAAATCAATAATGAAATGATTTACAATTTAATTAGTAATGCTGAAGATATAGAAAAAGAAGGATATAAAGAATATAGTATTCCTTTAACAACTTTTACTCAACTTTATGAAAATACTGTTAGTAATGGAAATAATATAGTAATTGATTTATATCAAAAAGATAATAAAATTAATAAAGTAATTATTGATTTAACTAATTATTATATTAGTAAAGGAATAAACACTAATTCTTATTTATTAGAAATTAATTACTATAATATTAATAAATTAAATGATTTTACTCATGAATATGACGAAATAATAGGAGGTACAAAATGACTGTTCAATTAATGATTTTTATCATTGCTTTACTAGCAATAATAGTTTTTTATAAAAGTTTTAATGCTGCTGTATATTTTATTGTTATAATTGATATATTTTTAAGAATATTCACTTATTTAAAAACTTATATTTTAAGAGACGATGCTTTTGATTTTTTAACTTTAATTCCTGCTAATATATTAGAACTTTTACAAAGTTTTGATTTAGGAGTATTTAATGATGTTTTACTAGCTGTTTACATAGTAGTTTACATTGTTTTTGAAGTTTTAATAATTAAAACATTTGTAAAAAAGAAATTTTAGTAGCCATTAGCTACTTTTTTTGACGTTTTATTGACTTTAAGTCTTAAATATTTTATAATTTAAATAGAATAGGAACGTGAAATTATGAAAAAAGGTTTTACATTAATTGAACTTCTAGCAGTTATTTCTATATTAGCTTTAATTGCTGTAGTAGTTTTTCCAGCTATTAATTCAGTAATTCAAGGTTCAAGAAATAAAGCTTATGAAGACCAAGTTAAATTAATTGAAAAAGCCGCTGAAGAGTGGGCTCTTGATCAAACTGATACTGATACATTAAAAGCTGAAGAGAATTTTAAAACATCAGTTTCTATATCTACTTTAATAGATGGTGGTTATATAGCTGAAGACAAAGTTTTAAATCCTAAAAAAAGTGATGATAGTAAAATGAATGGCAAAGTTAAAATAACTTATGAAGTTAGTCACAATCAGTTTGAGTTTGATTATGACGAATCTAAAGACGAAAGTTAATGTCATTAGTTGTAAATAGAACTAAAATATAGTATAATTTTATAAGAGGTGAAGGTATGAAAGACTTTATAAAAAAACATAAAAAAGTTTGTATAGTAGCAGGAATATTTATTTTACTTTTATTATTATTTTTTATCATATTTTTTATCATTCCCCTTTTTGGAAATAATAAATATGGTGATAGATTAGAAGATATTGAAGATTATAAAGTATCTAAAAGTACAGTAAATGATATTAAAGATGCTGTAAGTAGTAATGACTTTGTAACAGATGTCGATTATCATAATGAAGGAAGAATTCTAAACTTTATTGTAACAGTTAATGCTGATACTGATATTAATACCGCTAAAGGAGTATCTGATGCAGTATTAGATGGTTTAAGTAATAAATTAAAAAAATATTATGATGTTGAAATATATCTAAATACTAAAGAAGATAGTGAAATATATCCTGTAATTGGTTATCACCCTAAAGAAGCTAAAAAAGTATCTTGGTCAAATGTAGGTGAACCAAATGAGTAAGAAAAAAATATTATTAATTGTTTTAATCTTAATAGTTTTAGGTGGTGCTGGTGCTTTTTATTACTTTAATTTTAGAAGTACTAGTACCACTTTAACTGCTGAAGAACAAAAATGGATTGAAGATAATCGAAATAATTTAATCGATTTTTCGGTTCCATCTGATATTCCAGTATTAAGTACTTCAGGTACTGGTGTAATATTTGACTTTTTAGACGATTTAGAAAAAGATACCGATTTAGAATTTAATAAATTATCTTCTTCTGATACTAGTGATTATGCATTAGAATTAACTGATAAAGTAAGTAAAAATGATATATTGTTTTATCAAGATAACTATGCTTTAGTAACTAAAGTTAATACTAATTATGCTAAAGCAAGTAGTATTAAAAATATGACAATAGGTGTTTTAAAAGACGACGAACAAAAAATAAATAATTATTTAAGTGAAGCTACTAATGTTTTATATAAACAATATGAAAACATTTCTAGTTTGTTTGCTGCTATGAATACAACTGATATCGATGCTATAGCTGTTCCTAAACTAGCTAATTTAGAAACAATTGTTAGTAATGATAATTTATATATTGCCTATAACTTTAATGAATATAGTAAAGATTATGTTATTACTTTAGGGGATAATAAAACATTAAATAACATTCTAACAAAATATTATAAAAAATGGCAAAGTAAATTTAATAGTTCTTTTGATAGCCATTTATCAGAAACTTATTTTGATGCTAAAGAAATAGAAGAAAAAGAACAAGTTGAATTTAGAAGTAAAAGATATACCTATGGCTTTGTTTTAAATAGTCCATTTGATTTAACAACTAAAAAAGGCCTTCAAGGTTTTAATTATAGTTTTGTTAATAATTTTGCTAAAAGTGCAGATATTGAAATAAATTATAAACGTTATTCAGCTACTGATACATTAGTAGAAGACTTTAATAATGGAGACCTTGATTTTATCTTTAATAATACTAATATTAGTAATTTTAAAAACGATGTTAAAAATACTGTATCAGTATATGACGAAGTTGTTAATATCATTACTGGTGAAGGTAATAGTATAGTTGTAAATTCTCTTAACTCTCTTGAAAATACTAAAGTTTTAACAATTAAAGATAGTCAAATAGATGCTTATTTAAAAGATAGTGGAATAAAAACAGAAACTTATAATAACATCGAAGATTTAATCAAAAATTTAGATAATAATGAAGTAGCAGCAATTGATTATTATAATTACGATTACTATATTAGAACAAAACTCCATAAATTTAAAAATATTTATAGTTTTAGTTTAGATAGTGATTATACTTATACAGTAAGAGATAATAAAGCTAATGAAACTTTTTATAATTACTTTAACTTTTATTTAACTTATACTGATAGTAAAGCAGTAATTAATGATAGTTATGCGAAAATTCTTAACTATGACGATAGTAATAGACTAGGACAAATCTTAATAGCAGTATTTGCTTTATTAGTTATTTTATTAGTAGTATTAATAGCTTCAAGAATTATAAAACACCGTAAAGATCATAATGCTAGATTCTCAAAAATTGAAAAATTACGTTATGTTGATAACTTAACATCACTTAAAAATCGTAATTATTTAAATGAAAACATTAAAAAATGGGATGCTAGTGAAATATATCCACAGGCATTAATTGTTATTGATTTAAATAATATTGCGTATATAAACGATAATTTTGGGCATGCTGAAGGTGATAAAGTTATTGTTGAAGCAGCTGGTATTTTAATTAATAATCAAATACCTAATAGTGAACTTATTAGAACAAGTGGAAATGAATTTTTAATCTTTGTTCTTGGTGGTGACGAAAAAGAAATAATTGCTTATATTAGAAAATTAAATAAAGAATTTAAAAAATTAACTCATGGTTTTGGAGCAGCTATTGGTTATAGTATGATTGTTGACGAAATTAAAACCGTTGACGATGCCGTAAACGAAGCTACTATTGCCATGCGTCATAATAAAGAAGAACGCGGTTAGGAGGCTAATTATGGGAAACTTTTTCAAAAAAATATTTGCTTTAATAATGAAGCCAGAAATGAAAGTTTTACCCGGTCAATTAGCCTTTTTTCTTATTTTAGCTATTTTTCCGCTTTTAACTTTAATTGGCTTTATAGGTTCTAATATTGAAATGTTTTCCGAAGCTTTTATCTCTATCGTTAACGATGTTATTCCTAGAGAAGTTTTAGATATTGTTTTGCCATTTATTACCGAAAGTGAAATAAATGGCAATGTAGCCTTTTTTATGATTGTTGGTTTTATTTTAGTTTCTAATGGTACTAACTCTTTAATTATTGCTTCTAATGAATTATTTGGCATATCTAATGATAATTATTTAAAAAGACGAATAAAAGCCTTTTTTATGATAATACTATTAATGGTTTTATTAATATTTATCGTATTAGTTCTTGCTTATGGTAATGTAATTGTAAAAACATTTTTAAGTGCTGAAGTTTTTGCTAGTGTCGCTGATAAACTCTATTTATTCTTTATTTTATTAAAGTGGCCAATTGCTATTATGCTTATTTTCTTTACTATTAAATTACTTTATGCTGTGGCTCCTAATGATAAAATACCAAGTAAATATATGAATGCCGGAGCTTTATTTACGACATTAGGCTGGGTAATTATTACTGCTGTTTACTCATATTATATTTCTAATTTTGCTAATTATACAATGTTTTATGGTGGTATTTCCGGAGTAATTGCAATGATGATTTGGATTTACTTTTTAGCGTTTGTTTTAATTTTAGGAATCGCGATTAATGCTAATATATATACCGAAAATAAAAAGTATAATATGATTAAAGATGTACAAGATAAATAATGGGTATATATTTACCGGTATATACTCATTATAGGCTACTAGTGCAGAGGCATTTTTATAAAATTTGCTATGCATTAAAGGTAATAATCTCCTTATAAGATGGGTAAAACCATCTTTTTCGTACATTTTGTACGAAAATTATATACAAAAACGTTTTAAAAGTTTAAAAGAATATGCACTTAAATATAATCCTAAATATAGTATTAGAGTATCAGCCAAAAATTTTGGCTTTGAAAATAATATAAAATCAGTACCTTTATATGCAGTGTTTTGTTTAACTAAACAATTTTAAGTTAATGTAAAAGTAGCGTAAACTACTTTTTTTTAATGTCAAAAAGTGATATAATTATGTGGAGTACGAGGTGAAGTATGGCAAAAGAAAAGAAAAATAAATTAAAAATAAAAGAAATACCAAAAAAAGCTAAAAGTTTTATAAAAGCTTTACCTAATAAAACAAAAGTATTTATTAAAAATTTACCGGATAATTCGAAAAAATTTATTAAGAATTTCCCACATAATACTAAAGTTTTTGTAAAAAATAATCCTATGTTTACTTTTTTTGTTATTTCTAACTTAATAAATAGTATTTTATTACGGGCATTTACCGTTAAAAATTATGCTTCCATTAGCCCAATATTAGCTGATGCAGCATTTATTTTAATTATAGCTTCATTTTCATATTTATTTAAACCTAAAAATAGATTTAAATATTTAATAACTTGGGAAATTATTTTAACCCTTGTTTGTTTAATTAATTCCATGTATTATTCTAACTATGTATCATTTACATCATTTTCATTAATCGCTACTTCCGTTCAAATATTTGGCGTTGGCGATGCTTTAGAAAATGTTGTTGAAATTAAAGATTTTTGTTATATATGGGGACCAATTATTTTCTTTTATTTAAACTATAGTTTGAAAAAAAGAGGACATTTTAATAACTTTGAAAATGAAAAAAGAAAAACTAAATTCGCGCAGGCTCTAGCGGCAGGAGTAATAATCCTCGTTTGCTTTTTACTAACTGTAACGGGAACTGATATTAGTAGACTTTATAAACAGTGGAATAGAGAATACGTCGTAATGAAGTTTGGTATTTATATTTATCAAGCTAATGATTTAGTTGCTAGTTTAAAACCTCAAATAAGTCCTTTATTTGGTTATGATGCGGCTGCTAAAGAATTTAGAGACTATTATAAAAAGTATCCTTCAGAAGAAAGCGATAATAAATATACTGATGTGTTTAAAGGTAAAAATGTTATTGTTATTCATGCTGAAAGTATTCAAAATTTCTTATTAGACACCGAAATTAATGGTACTGAAATCGCTCCTAATTTAAAGAAATTAGCTAGTGAAGGTCTTTACTTTTCTAATTTCTATGCCCAGGAAAGTGTTGGAACTAGTAGTGATAGTGAGTTTACATTTAATACCTCTTTACTGCCGGCAAGTAGCGGAACTGTTTTCGTTAGTTACTGGGATAGAGAATATGTAACAATTCCTAAACTTTTAAAAGGTAATAACTATTATACCTTTAGTATGCATGCGAATAAACCAAACTTTTGGAATAGAGAAGTTATGCATAAAAAATTAGGTTATGATAAATTTTATAGTTATACTAATGATTTTGAAATTAAAGACGAAGATATTTTAGGCCTTGGTTTGAACGATAAATCATTCTTTAGTCAAGCTACAGATAAAATTAAAAAAATTAATAATAAACATGATAATTGGTATGGTGTGTTAATAATGCTTACTAATCATACACCGTTTACAGCTTTAGATGGTCAAGAAACCTTGGATTTAACTTATAAACATAAAAAAGTAAACGAAGAAACAGGAACTGAAGAAGAAGTAGTTAACGATTATTTAACTGATACTATTTTAGGTAATTATTTTGAAACCGCTCATTATGCAGATGCTGCTATAGGTGAGTTTGTCGATAAACTTGATAAAGAAGGCTTACTTGATAATACAGTATTAGTTATTTACGGTGATCATGATGCCAAAATAAAAAGATCAGAATACGATTATTATTATAATTATGATCCAGAAACTGATAGTAAATTAGACGAAGACGATCCAAAATATGACGAATTTACGAAATACGATTATGAACTTAATCGTAAAGTTCCATTTATTATTTGGACAAAAGATCATAAATATCAAAAAGAAATAAAAGATGTTATGGGCATGTATGATATTTTACCAACCCTTGGAAATATGCTTGGTATTCATAGTGATTATGCATTAGGTCATGACATGTTTAATACAGACGATCATTTTGTTGTTTTCCCAAATGGTAGCTGGATTACTAATAAAATGTATTATGATAATCAAAATGGTGAAGGAATATTGTTAAAAGAAGGTGACATTATTAGTTCAGATTATATTGAAAAATATACAGCTAGAGCTGAACAAGAAGTTACCGTATCTAATGATATTATCGTTCACGATTTAATTAAAAAAACAAGAGAATCTGAAGAAATAAAAGGAGAAAACAAATGAAAAAAAGAAGAATAAAAAAGAAACCGATAATTATTTTAACCCTGATTATTTTAATTGCTGTTGGGGTAGCTGCTTACTTTATTTTCTTTAATAAAGAAGAAGAAAAAGTAGCTGAAATTAAAAATGTCGATACAATTGAAGGTTATGATTATACTTTAAGTGAAAATGCCACTAAATATTATAAAAATTTATTTAAACAACTTAAAGATGTTTTAACGGCTGACGAAGTAGACGAAGACAAGTACGCTTCTTTAGTTGCGAGAATGTTTTTAGCTGACTTCTTTAATTTAGATAATAAAATTACAAAGAATGATGTCGGTGGACTTCAGTTTGTATATAAAGATTTTAGAGACGATTTTGTTAAACTAGCTAGCTCTTCAATGTATAAAATCGTTGAAAGTGATGTTTATGGTAAAAGAAAACAAACGCTTCCAGTAGTTAGTAGTGTTTCAGCTGAAAAAGCGGAAAATACTTCATTTACTTATGGTGAGGAAACTGACGATAATGCTTATGTTTTTGATTTTAAAATCACTTATGACGACGATATGGGATATCAAGAAACTGGAACCATTACTTTAATTCATAGTAATGATAAATTAGAAGTCGCAGCCATGGAATAAGGATTAAACTTATTCTTTTTTTGTATAATAAAAAAAATTTTGTTTATAATAATTTTATAGAAAGGATTGAAAATATGGAAGAAAAACATGATACATCACGTAATATTATTATTGCTATACTAGTAATTGCTATTATTGCTGTATTAGGTTATTTTATTTACACCAGTACTTTAGATAATGAAGAAGAAGCCATTCCTAATGAAACTCCAGAAGTAGTTCCTGAAGTTACCGAAGACGAGTTTGACGAAGTTGGAGCTTATACTGGAATGGAAACTTATGGTGATGAAGAAAGTACCGGAACGGTTGAACTTATTTTAAATGACGATAATACCGCTTCTCTAGCGTTAGTTTATAACGATACTAAAGAATATACTGGTACTTATACTAAAGACGGTGACGAAATAACTTTTACAGCAGATAATGAAACAACATCAGAAGATAATAGCGTATTAGATAATGTAACTGATAATACTGAAAATGAAACTACTGATAGTGATAATAATGAAACAACATTTACTTTTACCGTTAGTGACGATACACTTTATTTTACTAGTGATGAAACTGGCGAAGAAATAAAGTTAGATAAAGTAAATGAAAACACTTTACAATATCTTGAAAAATAATACTATTTTTAGTATTTTTTTTTAAAATTATTTTGTTTTTAATAAAAAACTTGATATAATTATAATATAGGAGGCTAAAAAATGAATAAGACAAAAGTAATTGCGACTATTAGTCCTAGTAACTACGAAGAAGATTTATTAAAACAAATGATTAAAAGTGGTGTAGATGTTGTTCGGTTTAATATGAGTTACGCGAATTATGATTTTTGTAAAAAAGTAACTTTAACTGTCGATAAAATTAACAATGAGTTAAAAACTAATGTTGGAATTATGATGGATTTAGAAGGCTCTTGTCTTCGGGCTGGAACGTTTACTCTTGGAAAAGCTACTTTTAAGAGCGGTGATAAAATAAGAATTTATATTACGGAAATGCTTGGCGATATGACTCATTTTAGTGTTAATTACCCAGGTTTAATCGACGACCTTAAATTTCATACGATAATTAAATTAGCTGAAGGGGCCGTTGAAATGCGTGTAGTTGAAAAGGGGCTTGATTATGTAGTTTGTGAAGTTATTAAGGGTGGAACCGTTAAAGATAATTCGAAATTATATATTCCGAATATTTCTTTAAATAAAAAGTTTTTAACTAGTCAGGACCGGGAAGATATTTTGTTTGCTCATAAAATAGGAGTTGATTACTTAAGTGTTTCTAATATTTCTAATAGTGACGATGTTTTAGAAGTTAATGATTTGTTAATTGAACTTGGTAATAATCATATTGTTCTTTTAGCTAAACTCGATAATAAAAATGCCGTATTAGATATGGATAATATTATAAAAGCAGCTGATGGTTTAATTTTATCCCGTAATGATATTGCTGTAGAAATGCCTATTGAAGACCTTCCTAGTATTAAACATAAAGTAATTAAAACTTGTCAAAAACAAGGAAAAATAAGTGTTATCAGTGCGGAAATGACTAGCTTTAAAGAAGAAGCTGTTGAACCAGACCGAGCTGAAGTATCTGATATTGCTGGGGCGGTAACTACCGGAGTTGATGCTTTAATGCTAACTTCAGAAACAACTATGGGTTCGCATCCTTTAGAAGCCGTAAATTCTATAGCAAAAGTTATAGGAGCTGCTGAAGAAAATATTGATTATAAACATTTTTTTGAACAAACTTTAGAAAACTTTACTAAAAATATTACGAATACAATTGCTTCTAGTGCGGTTTTAGGAGCTAGAGAACTTGATTGTAAAGCTATTATTGTTATGACTAATTCGGGTTATACAGCTAAAACCATGAGTAAATTTAGACCAACAGCGCCAATAATTGCAATCGCGCAAAATGTTAGTGTTGCTAAAAGCCTCGCCCTTTATTTTGGTGTTTATTCGGTAAAAATGGACGACGAGAATTTTGACTTATTAACTCTTGAAGCTAAAAAAATAGCGGCGGAGGTATTAAATTTACAAACAGGAGACAAAGTTATTATTACTGGTGGTTTTCCATTTAAAAAAGTAAAACATACTAATTTTATGAAAATAGAAGAAATATAAGGGGATGATATAATGTATAATTTAGGTGAACAATTTAAATTAAATGTTGCTAAAGCGGTAGCTACAGCTGATAATGTTATTAAAGGAGAGCATTACCGGTTTACGGTTTTATCACCAAGAGTTATTCGGCTTGAGTATAGTAAAGCTGGTATTTTTACTGATGCCCCAACTGAACTTATTTGGCAAAGGGATATGCCTAAAACGAAATTTAGAGTTAATGAAGGCGCGAGTACAATCGAAATAGAAACTGAATACTTTCATTTAACTTATTTAAAAAAAAGAGAATTTCTTGGCAATAAAGTAAATCCTGCTGTTAATTTAAAAGTTTCATTATTAGGTACCGATAGAGCTTGGTATTATGGCCATCCAGAAATTAGAAATTTTGGGACGCCGCCAACAACTTTTGACGAAGGAAACTTAAAAGAACACGGATTATATTCGGCAGAAGGAATTGCTTCAATCGACGACAGTAATCATAAAATTTTTAATGAAGATGGAACTATTAGTCCAAGAGAAGCTGAAGAAATTGATATTTATTTATTTATGTATAATAAAGATTTTGAAAAAGCTTTAACTGATTATTATGACTTAACGGGGTATCCAGCTTTAATTCCTAGATATGCTTTAGGAAATTGGTGGAGTAGAAATAATGATTATGACGATTTAGAACTTAAGGAACTTGTAGATAATTTTGAACGTAAAGAATTACCGCTTTCTATTGTTTTATTAGATAAAGACTGGCATAAAAGAATTTATGAAAAAGATAAACATTTAAAAACAGGTTTTACTTTTAACGACGAGTATTTTAAAAATCCGGGGGCAATGATTAATTATTTGCATGGTAAAAATATTAGAATGGGTCTTAATATTGACCCAACTGAAGGCTTTTATAATATTGACGATAATTATACCGAAGCTTTAAAATATTTAACCGAAGAAAATAATCATATTCCTTTTAATGTTTATGATCCTAAAGTAATTGATACTTATTTAAAATTATTTATTCACCCGCTTGATAATTTAGGTGTTGATTTTTACTGGCTTGATATGTTTAAAAAATCCAAAATAAGTGATTATGCTTTACTTAAGCATTATCAATTTTATGATATGATGCGTGATTATAAGCGTAGGCCAATGGTTTTAGCCAAAAATTTTGCTTTGGCCCCACATCGATATCCAGTTTTGTATTCTGGAAAAACAGTTGTTAGTTGGAAAACGTTAAAAGATGTTAATAAATTTAATATTACTACCTTTAATACCGGCGCTAGTATGTGGGCTCATGATATTGGGGGATATTATAAAGGAACTGAAGATAATGAACTTTATATAAGATTTGTTCAATTAGGTTGTTTTTCGCCAATTTTAAAATTTGGAGCTGATAAAGGTAAGTATTATAAAAGAGAACCTTGGCGCTGGGGAATTAAAACCTATACTATTGTCAGTGATTATTTGCGTCTTCGGCATAAATTAATCCCTTATATTTATAGTGAAGTTTATAAATATCATAAGTTTGGAACACCGCTTATAAAACCATTATATTATACTAATCCAGACCTTTATGACGATGTTTTATATTCCCAGGAATATTATTTTGGTAATGCCTTATTTGTTTGTCCAATTGTAACTCAAAAAGATTATGTCATGAACCGTTCGGTCCATAATTTCTATATTCCCGAAGGTATTTGGTATGATTTTGTAACCGGCAAAAAATTCCCTGGTGGTAAAAATTACGTTTCTTTCTTTAGGGACGAAGAGTATCCAGTTTTTGCTAAAGCCGGTGCTATTATTCCAATGGGTAAGAACGAGCACATAAATGATACAACGCCACCAAAGGATATGGAGATTCAAATATTCCCAGGTAAAAGTAATTCTTATACTTTATTTGAAGACGATGGTGAAAGTGATTTATACCGCAAAGATTTTTATTTGCTAACAGAAATAGAGTATAATTATTTACCTAATAATTACAGTGTTATTATTAGAGCTAAAGAAGGTAAGAGTGGAATTATTCCGGATAAACGGAATTATAAAATTATTTTTAGAAATACCAAAAGAACTGACGATGTTAAAGTTTATAGTAACCGTGACGAAGTATCGTTTAAAACTTATGTCGATGGTCCAGACTTTATAGTAGAAGTTCCAGATATTAATACAACTGGTCAGTTTACAGTTAGTTGTAAAGGTAAAGACATTGAAATAGATGCTGTTCATTTAATTAATAAAGAGATTGAAGAAATTATTAGTGATTTGCAAATATCAACGGAAATGAAAGAAAAAATAGATAGCATTTTATTTGGTTCTTTAGAAATTAAGAAAAAGAGAATTGAAATTAGAAAATTAGCTAAATTAGGTTTGGATAAGAAATTTATTAAAATGTTCTTAAAATTACTTGAATATATTGATCAGATTTAACGCTTTTATAGCGTTTTTTAAATTGACACAAAGATAGGAGTTATGTTAAGATATGGCAAGGAAAAGAGGGATACTATGACTAATATAACAAGAAGAGATTTCTTGAAATTAGCTGGGGTTGCTGGACTTTCTATTTTACTTGGAGGTTGCAGTAATGATTTAACGGTTGAAGAAGAGGTTGCTGTTCTTTTAAAAGAAGGAAAAGAACGTAAAACTATTTTCGAATTATACTTAAATAACAATAAAAATATTGATAATAATGTTAGAGATGTAATTAGATTAATTTATCCTCTTTTAGAAACTTGTGACGAAAATTATTTTGCTTTTGCTCTTAAACAAATAAGTCTTATTAGGGTTAGGTATTCCGAGATAATTAATAGGCCTAATAAATTTACTAAAGTAACCTTCGATTTTCCTTGCGATATTACATATTATAAAAATCCTAATGATATAGTTAATGCTGATTATATTTTTCCGGAAATTTGTTCATGGTTAGCTATTAATATGGCAATAAAAAAAGAAGTTCAAAAAATAGATAATACTTATACTAAAGCAGAAATCGCTGAAGTTTATTTAAATGAAAATAGTTTTTTAACTAAAGAAGAAAAAGAAATGCTAAAACCAGTTATTAATTTTTTAAATGATTATACTGAAGAAGATAGTTTTGCTAATGCTCTAGCAACTTTAAGATATGGGAGAATTGTTTATGAAAGTGCTGAAATGGGAAATGGCAAAAAAGGTAAATGTGATAGCCCATACCGAATTTATTGTTATGAAAGTAATGAAAACAGAAAAAAATATTATATATTTAGAGAACTTTTTAAAGCTATTTGTTATACTGGTGAAGATTTTTTATTAAATGATGGAATGAGCATATTATTAGCTAGAGAATATACTGGCTTTCGGGATACTAATGCTTATGGTGATAAGGCTAGAATTATAAGAACTTTATGTGAAATTTTGCCTCCTAAAGTAGTTTTAGATAGTTATTTAAATAAGGATATTTCATTTTTAAAAAATGAATTACTAGCAATTAATTTAGACGAAAATAAAGCTAATGAATTTTTAGATACTTTAAGTTTAGAGTTAGATAGTCCTGATTATATAGAAGAAATACATAAAAAAGGTAATTCGTATTTTATAAGTTATTTTAACGATAAATATGGTTATAATGCTAGTGAAGATGTTATTATGAAAGACTATTTAGATTTATTTAAATCAAAGGAACAAAGATATTTTATTTCTAAAACTTATTTTAATGACAAAGAAAAAGATAATGATACAATTAATTATGAAAATATAAATGATAATGTTTTAACTTATGAAAGTAGACCTTTAGACGAAGTGGTTTCTAGAAATAGAAAAAATAGTAAAAAAATTAATAAATAACCTTGATTAACCTTTAATTTTATACTATAATTAAATAAGCAAAGCGAGGATTAAGAGTAGTAATAGTTATTTCTTTTATAGAGAGAAAGTGGTTGGTGGAAACTTTTAAAGAAAGGCTATGAACTTACTTATGAGCAGCATATATGATAAGTATATGACGGGTAAAGCACGTTAAGCTTTTGAGATAATCATAGTATTATGAAAGTAAGGTGGTACCACGATTTATTCGTCCTTATACTCATAATACTTTTTTGTTAAAGAGGTGAGTTATGGTTAGTGAAAAAATGGATATAAAATGGCATTATACTAATAAGTTAGTTAATGATTTAATAAAGATAAATAATGTTAAAGAAATAACTAAATTATTGAAATTACCGTTATCTATTGAAGAAGAAATAAAAAAAGAAACTATTGTAAAAAGAGTTCATTATTCTACAAAAATAGAAGGCAATCGTTTAAATTTAAATGAAGTTAAGGAAGTTATTGAAAACAATATAAAATCACATGAAAGAAATGTTTTAGAGGTAAGAAATTATTATAATGCTTTGATGTATTTAAATGATTTAAGTGACAAAAAAGAGCCTATTACTGAAGATTTAATTTTAAAATTACATAATTTAGTTATCGGTAAAAAAATAACATATAAAAATAATTTTCGAGATGGTCAAAATGTTGTGGAAGATTCATTGACTAAAAAGATAGTATACTTACCACCAGAAGCTTCTGACGTTAGTTCTTTAATAAAGGATATGATAATTGAGCTTAATGAAAGTAATGATATTCCAGTACCAATTAAAGCAGGTATTTTTGCTTATAAGTTTTTAACTATTCATCCTTTTTGGGATGGAAATGGGAGATGTGCAAGATTACTTGCTAATTATATTTTGAAGTTATATGATTATGATTTAAGAGGCTTTTATGTTTTAGAAGAATATTATGACAAAAATATTGAAGAATATTATAATTCTTTACAAATGGGATTGCATCATAACTATTATTTTGGAAGAAATAAAGCTGATATTACTGCTTGGCTTGAGTATTTTGTTTCTGTAATGTCAAAAACTTTTGATATTGTAGAAAAAAGAATTAAAAATATCTATGAAAAAAGTCAAAATGAAGTAAATTTATTTAATACTTTAGATAAAAGAGAAAGATGGGTTGCCAATTTTATAATTAATCATGGAAAAATAAAAGCTAAAGATATAGCTTCTCATTTTAAAATAAGTTTGGATACAGCAAATAATTGGTTAAAGAAATGGATGCAAAAAGAATTTTTAACTCGTTATGACATGAATCAGAAAAGAAATGTTGATTATATTTTGACTGAAAAATATATAAAATATTTATTAGAACATACTTAAGCCGAATTTAAGCCGAATTTAAGCCGAAAATAAGCCGAACGTAAGCCGAATTTAAAATTAAGGAGGAAGGGATTATGCTTTATATTTTAACGTTTATTTTTTGTTTTCTAATTATTTATTTATTATATTTATTTATTATTGTTTTAAGAAAAAAAGGATTAGAAAAATTTAAGTCAAGTAAACAATTAGAATATTTTAAAATAAAGTTTAAATTAGATATTGATAAATTAAATCTTAAAAGTTTTGCTAATACAGTGGCCCTTACAAATGCTTTTATAATTGGAGCTACAGTGGCAATTGTTGGAATAGTTGATAATTTTATATTAAAACTTATGTTAGCATTTATTATATTAATGCCATCAATTTATATTATTTATAATATAATTGGTAGTCATTATAAAAAGAAAGAAGGTAAATAATGTATAATTTTAAAGAAGTAGAGAAAAAATGGCAAAAATATTGGGAAGAAAATGAAACATTTAAAGCAATTACAGGTGATAAAAAAGAAAAATATTATGTATTAGTAGAATTCCCTTATCCATCTGGTTCTGGTCTTCATGTTGGTCATGTTCGTAGTTATACAGCTTTAGATGCTGTTGCCAGAATGAAACGGATGGCGGGGTTAAATGTATTATTTCCAATGGGATGGGATGCATTTGGTGCTCCGGCAGAACAATATGCGATAAAAAATCATATCCATCCTAAAGATGCTGTTAAAGAAAATATAAAAACATTTAAAAAACAAATACAAAATTTAGGGATATCTTTTGATTGGAGTAGAGAATTCGCAACAACCGATCCAGAGTATTATAAATGGACCCAGTGGCAGTTTTTACAATTTTATAAACATGGTATGGCTTATAAAGCTAAAAAGAATATAAACTGGTGTCCTAAATGTAAAACAGGACTTTCAAATGAAGATGCGGCTGGAGGTGTTTGTGAAAGATGTGGAAGTAAAGTTATTCAAAAAGAAAAAGAACAATGGTTACTTCGAATGAGTGACTATGCTGAAGATTTACTTACTGGACTTGACGATACTAAATTTGCCGATAGAGTAAAACTTGGGCAAATAAATTGGATTGGTAAAAGTAAAGGTGCTGAAGTTGATTTTAAAGTTTTAAATGAAACTTTAACTGTTTATACAACTAGACCTGATACTTTATATGGAGTAACTTTTATGGTTGTTGCTCCTGAACATCCAATTATTAATACTTTAAAAGATAAAATAACTAATATGGAAGAAGTTATAAAATATCAGGAATACGCGAAAACCAAAACTGAATTTGAAAGAACTGAACTAGCAAAAGAAAAAACAGGTGTTAGATTAGAAGGAATAAACGCTATTAATCCTGTTACTAATAAAGAAATAGAAATATGGATTTCTGATTATGTTATGATGGGTTATGGTACAGGCGCGATAATGGCTGTTCCAGCTCATGACGAAAGAGATTACGCTTTTGCGCAAAAGTTTAATATTGATATTATTCCTGTTATTGAAGGTGATATTAGTAATAATGCTTATACTGACGATGGAAAAATGATTAATTCTGGTATTCTAAATGGAATTACTAATAAAGAAGAAGCAATTCATAAAATGCTTGATTATTTAAAAGAAAAAGGAATTGGCCGGGAAAAAGTAAATTATCGTCTTCAAGATTGGATTTTTTCAAGACAAAGATTTTGGGGAGAACCAATACCTTTAATTCATTGTGAAAAATGTGGTTGGGTACCAGTTCCTGACGAAGAACTTCCAGTAAAACTTCCTGATGTGGCTAATTATGAACCAACTGAAGATGGTGAAAGTCCGCTTGCTAATATTGAAGATTGGGTAAATGTAGCTTGTCCAAAATGTGGTGGAAAAGCTAGAAGAGAAACTGACACTATGCCAAACTGGGCTGGTTCAAGTTGGTATTTCCTTCGTTATATGGATCCAAATAATGATAAAGAATTCGTCTCAAAAGAAGCTTTAAATTATTGGGGTAAAGTAGACTGGTATAATGGTGGAATGGAACACACTGCTAGACATTTATTATATGCTCGTTTTTGGAATCAATTTTTATATAATATTGGGCTTGTTCCTAATAAAGAACCAATTGATGTTAGGGTTTCTCATGGTATGATTTTAGGCCCTAATGGCGAAAAAATGAGTAAATCTAAAGGTAATGTTATTAATCCTGACGATATTGTTAACGAATATGGGGCCGATGCATTAAGAACCTATGAGATGTTTATTGGAGACTATGAAAAAGATGCCGCTTGGAGTTTAAATGGTCTTAAAGGGTGTAAGAAATTTTTAGATAGAATTTGGCGTTTAGGTGAACATTTAAATGATAAAGAAGGTTATACTAATGAAACTTTAGTCCATCAAACAATAAAAAAAGTTACTAATGATTTACAAGTTATGAAATATAATACAGTAGTATCAGCTTTAATGATTTTACTTAATGATTATGAAACTTATGACAGTGTAAGTAAAGACGATTTAAGAGTTTTAGTTCATTTATTAAATCCAATCGCACCACACATTACTGAAGAAATTAACGAAATAAATAAATTAGGTGAAGTTCTTGCTAAAAGTCCTTGGCCAATTTATGACGAAAATAAAACAATTAATGATACTTTTGAAATGGTGGTACAGGTAAATGGTAAAGTTCGTGGTAAAATAGATGTTTCTAGTGATATTAGTAAAGAAGAAATGGAAAAACTTGCTTTAGAAAGTGAAAATGTTAAAAAATATACTGAAGGTAAAGAAATTGTTAAAGTAATAACTGTACCTAAAAAACTTGTAAATATTGTAGTGAGATAAGTTAAATGCTTATCTTTTTTTCTGTCAACTTTACACTATATAATTCCTTTAAAATTAAGGGGAGTAAATTTTACATTAAAAATATAATACATTTTATGTTACAAAAAGTAATATAAAATGTTATAGTGTAAGTAAATGTATAGTAATTAAATAAATGGTAATAATAGGAAGTATAAAAATACTTGTTATTATTATAATGACGGGAAGGAAAATCAAAATGAATAGGAGAAAGAAAAATAATTTAATTATACTAGGATTATGTTCAATATTATTATTAATGGGGATAGGGTATGCCGCTTTTAGTAGTATGCTTAATATTACTGGTACTAGTAATATAAGTAGTAACTGGGATATAAGAATAACTAATATCGAAAGTAACTTACATGGAAAAGCAACTAATGCAGTAGAACCAAGTTATGATAATGAGAATGGACTTACAGCATCATTTAGTACTAATTTAGTAAGTCCCGGAGATTATGCCTTATATACAGTAACATTATCTCCAGAAGTACAAATTATATCAGGTGATGGTTCAGAAAATAATGCTTATCAATTACAAAATTGAAGAACTTAAATTCTTCTTTTTTTATGCCCAAAATAAATTTTTTTCATATACTAAAATGAGAGTGTGGGTGATTTTTATGATATCTTTAAATGATTTAAATTTAGATAAAGAAGCTAAAGTTATTAAAGTAAAAGCAAATGAAAATATTAAAAATAGATTTTTAGATATTGGTCTTATTCCAGGAACTATAATTAAACCAGTTTTGATTAGTCCGGGAAAAGATATGGTAGCTTATATGATTAAAGGAGCAGTTATTGCTATTAGAAAAGAAGATACCGAAAATATAATGGTGGAAGAATTATGAAAATTGGATTAATTGGTAATCCTAATGTTGGAAAAAGTACTATTTTTAATGCTTTAACTGGTATGCACCAGCACACAGGTAATTGGCCAGGAAAAACAGTTGTTAAAGCTAGTGGTGTAAAAAAATATCAAGGAAAAACTTATTTAATTGAAGATTTACCAGGAACTTATTCTTTAAAAGCTCATTCAAAAGAAGAAGAAGTTACAAGAGATTTTGTTCATAGTAATAATTATGATGCTTTAATTGTTGTTTGTGATGCTAGTGCATTAGAACGTAATTTAATTTTAGCCCTTCAAGTTCTTAATGTTACTAATAAAGTAATTTTATGTATAAACTTAATTGACGAAGCTAAAAAGAAAAAAATAGAAATAAATTATGAAAAACTAGAAAAAATCCTTAAAATACCAATTGTTCCAGTAATTGCTAGAAAGAAAAAAGGATTAGATAATTTATTAGAAAGTATTTCAAAAATTAATAAAAATAATTCTAAAAGTAAGTTAAATACTTTTGAAATATCTAATAAAGCAAGAGAAATTGCTTTAGAAGTAGTAACATATCATAATAAAGATTGTTTTAAAAAAGATAGGATAATTGATAAAATAGTTACTAGTAAATATTTAAGTATTCCTATAATGTTATTAATGCTTTTATTTATTTTTTGGTTAACTATTGTATTTACTAATTATTTTTCTGATATTTTGTATAATTTTCTTTTTAGTTTTGAAAAACCATTATTAAATTTTTTAGAGTTTTTACATATTCCAGTTACTATTATAAATATGCTTGTTTATGGCCTATTTAGAGTTTTAGCTTGGGTCGTATCTGTAATGTTACCACCTATGGCAATATTTTTCCCATTATTTACTTTACTTGAAGATTTAGGTTATTTACCGAGAATTGCCTTTTGTCTTGATAAATGTTTTAAAAAATGTGCATCATGTGGAAAGCAAGCTTTAACTATGGCTATGGGTTTTGGCTGTAATGCAGTAGGGGTAACTGGAGCAAGAATAATTGATTCTCCAAGAGAAAGGTTAATGGCTATTTTAACTAATGTTTTTGTTCCTTGTAATGGTAGATTTCCATTAATTATTTCTATGATTACAATGTTTTTAGTAACTACAGGAACTAGTTTATTAAAAGCTTTAATTTTAACTTTATTTATTGTTTTAGGAATTTTTATTACTTTCGTTGTTACTAAAATATTATCGAAAACATTATTAAAAGGAATACCTTCTTCTTTTACTTTAGAACTTCCTTCGTATAGAAGACCAGAAATTCTAAAAATAATTATTAGGTCAATATTTGATAGAACAATTTTTGTTTTAAAAAGAGCAGTATTAGCAAGCATTCCCGCTGGTATTATTATTTGGTTAATGGCTAATGTTATGATAAATGGAAATACATTACTGGAAATATGTTCTAATTTTCTTAATCCATTTGCTAAAGTAATGGGATTAGATGGAGTTATTCTTTTAGCTTTTCTTCTAGCTTTTCCAGCTAATGAAATAGTTATTCCAATTATCATAATGAGTTATCTTTCTCTAGGACAGCTTATCGAAACTCCTGATTTAAATGTTTTAAAAACGTTATTTATAGAAAATGGTTGGACGACTTTAACCGCTATTAATGTTATTTTGTTTTCACTTATTCATTTTCCTTGTTTAACGACAGTTTTAACGATAAAAAAAGAAACTGGTAGTCTAAAATGGACATTTTTATCTATTGTGATTCCAACAATTACTGGAATAATTATTTGTATTTTAAGTACCCAAATATATAATTTAGTAATGTAAAAACAGGCTAGGGCCTGTCTTTTTCAATAGTTATTAAATCTCCTGGAGTACAGTTTAAGTAGTAACAAAATTCTTCAATATATTTGAAAGAAATAGAATTAGTTTCACCTCTAATAATTTTATTAAGGTTTCTGGAAGTTATGTTCATCTTTTGGCGAAGCCAATATTTACTTTTTCCATTTTCTTTAAGAAGTTCTTCGATATTTATTTTTATCATAGTACCACCACCATAATTTTATAAAATAATATTTTTCTAAATAAGATACTTGCATTACCCCCAACAAATGTGCTATACTTAAATAAAATAAGGAGGTATGTTATGCATAGACGAAAAAAGAACAACGTAGTTATATTAGGTTTATGCTGTTTATTAATGTTAATGGGAATAGGGTATGCCGCTTTTAGTAGTAAACTAAATATTAACGGTACCAGTAATATAACAAGTATTTGGGATATTAGAATAACAAATGTTGAAACTATAAAGACCGAAGGCAATGCTGAAAATGCTACAGAGCCAAATTGGAATGATTTAACGGCTAATATGACAGCTAACTTTTATGCGCCAGGAGATAGTATAACTTATGAAATAACGGTTGAAAATAAAGGAACTTTAGATGCTGTTTTAGATAGTATTAAAATAAATGCGCCAGAACAAAACGTTCTTATATATTCGGTAGAAGGGATAACCGCTAAAGAAGAATTGTTATCGGAAACAGAAAAAAAGTTTAATGTTATTTTAAAATATAATGAAGATATAACTAGTCAACCTGAACAAACAAAGTTTAGTTTTTCTACAGTATTAGAGTATGTTCAAAAAGGAAATAGTACTAATTTTTCAGATGCAGATAGTATAGAAGTAGAAGGATTTAAAATAAGTGATTTAGAAGTAAATCCAAATGAAACAAGTGTAACAAGTAAAATAACCGCCGAAAATGCTATTAAATACTATTTTTCATTAGATAATGATAAATGGTATGAGACAAATAATAATAGTTATACTATTCATAATCTTAAACCAAATACAGAATATATGCTTTATGTTAAAGCTGAAAACGAAGAAGGAGAAGTAGTATTTTCTAGTACAAAATTTAAAACTTTAGATAAAACGAAACCAAAAGTATTATTAGTAATGGGAGATAATATAAAAGGTGAAAATAATTGGTATAAGGGACTTGATATAAATGTTGAAGTTAGTGATAATGATAAAGTAGCTAAAGCTTTATACTGTATAGGAAATAGTGATTGTACTCCAGATAAAGAACTAGAACTTACAGATAATAAAGGGATGGTTCAAATAACTAGTAATAAAGATAGTCAAAAAGTCTGTGTAAAAGCCGTAGATGTAGTAGGAAATGAAGAAATTAAATGTACAGATAATTATAATGTTGATAGTAATATTCCAGAAGTAACAAATGTAATAGTAACTCCAGACGATGACACAATGACTATTGAAGTAGATGCAAATGATAAAGAAAGCGGAGTATCTACATACTATTATAGTAAAGATGGGGGTAAAAGTTATGTTGAAACTAGTAATCCAAACTATACATTTACTACTCTTGAAGAAGGCGATTATTTAGTAACAGTATATGTAAAAGATAAAGCTGGAAATATATCAGAAACGATGGCCAAAACAACAACAATAAGACATGCAGCATTTTGTGAACATAATGATATAGATAATTTTGGAGATTGTATAATAGCCAGTGAAGCTAAAGAAAGTAATATAGAACTAGCTAAACAAGAGATAGAAGGTAAAGGTAATCCAAACTTTATGGTTACAAGTCCAAGTGCTTCATATAATGAAGTTCATGCAAGTAATACAACGGTTCATAGTCATATATATTATGATAATATTGGAACAGGCTATACTTTTAATAAAACAACAGGAATATATACTTTAACAGGCTATAGTTTAAAAGATCCATCAAGCATAGATTATAGTAGTGGAGATTATTATACTTGTTTAACTACAAATGTTTCTTGTACGACTTTATACAAAATAACTAATGTAACGACAAGTACAAATAGTTCAACTGGTCAGATAACTTATAATATGACAAAATATGATTATACCCAGTCAGTCGCTAGTTATGATACAACTGGAGTTGGAATGTATGCTGGAAGTGATAATGATGGAACGACATATTATTACCGCGGAAGTGTTGGGGGAAACTATGTAAAATTTAATAATATGTACTGGAGAATAATCAGAGTAAATGGTGATGGAAGTATAAGAATGATATATGATGGAACCACACCTTATACCAATGGTGAAGCAAGTAGTAATAGACAGGTAGGAACAAGTGCTTTTAATTCATATACCAATGACAATACTTATGTAGGATATATGTATGGAAACGCTAATAATTTTGTGGAAACAGATAGTGGTGATATGACGTTTGTTTATACAAGTCTTTCAAGCAGTGCGAAATATTATTTTGGAACAAGTTATACCTTTGATAAAAACAGTAGAGGTTATAAATTATCAGGAGATTTACATACAGGAACCCTTTCAAATAATGAAGTAGGATATTATACCTGTTTTAGTACTTCGGCTTCAGCTTCATGTCAAAGACTATTTTATACAACAAAATATAATAGTAGTACTTCAATGACAGTAAAAGCAAAAGCTTATGGAACGACAAGTTTGGAAGAAGCACATAGTAATGTAAATGATAGTACTATGAAAGATTATCTAGATAGTTGGTATCAAAGTAATTTAACAAGTGTTAATGATAAAATAAGTAAAGATGCAGTATTCTGTAATAACCGAAATAAATCTTCTAAAAATAGTGGAACTTATAATAATTTAGGGTATGGAATAAATCCAACAATATATGGATATGAAAGATTTTTGAATTGGGCCTCTCAAGGAAAACTTGGACCAACCTTAATGTGTGAAGAAAACGATAGTTTTAGTGTAAATAGAGGAAATAAGAAATTAAATTATTCAGTTGGTTTAATCACTGCTGACGAAGTAAATATGGCTGGTGGAATAAATGGATCAGTAAATTCTTTATATTATTTATATACGGGAACTACATACTGGACCATGTCGCCGTCGTTCTTCAGCAATTGGTTCTATGCTTATGAGCTGTACGTGGCTGCCACGGGCGAGCTCACTTTCACTGGTACTTGGGATAGCCGCGGCGTCCGCCCAGTTATCAATCTAAATTCTGAAAATCTAACAGTAACTGGAAGCGGAACAATTGAAGACCCATTTGTTGTTTCGTAGAAACAACTACGAAAACAAAATAGCGAGCAGATGGGCCAAAAATGACTCTTCATTTTTGGCCCAACGTCGCATACAGGGATTAACCTTATAAGTTTGTACAGTTTTGTCGCCGTCGAACTTCAACAATTGGTTCAATGCTAATGAGATGTACGTGACTGCCACGGGCGAGCTCACTAACACTAATACTTGGAATAGCAACGGCGTCCGCCCAATTTCCTACTACAATTAGTGATTATTTACTAATGAACCGTGATGTTATTTGGCTACGGCTCATAACCAGAGGAAGTAGTTGCGAAAGCAATAATCTAATTTAGATTGGAAACAAGGTTAATTCCTTGGATTAAAGCCTAAAAAGATAATATAGACGTTATATGACTATTAAAGTATTTATATAACTATCGCTATATTAGTGGTGGAGACTTTTTGTCTCCAGCCACACTTATTGAAGGAGAAAAAATGAATTATAATTTTAAAATTTTAAATAATTCTTATAAAACAATTAATTATATTAATAAATTACTTATTAATTATCCTAAAAAAGAAATTGTATTAAAAAACAATATTGAAAAAACATGTTATTCTTTAATTAAAAACATTTTTGCTTATAACATTAATACTAGTATACGAATTAAAGATAAATATTTAAAAGATTTATCAGTAGAACTTTCGATGCTTGACTTTTATACAAAAGTTTCATTGGATAAAAAAATAATAAGTTATCACCAGTTTACAGTTATTGGTAGATTTTTAATTGAAATAAGAAAAATGATTAATGGTTTAAGAAAGAGGGAGACTAGTAATGAAGAATAAAAAAGTAATAATTATTATTTTATTGATTATTATAGTGTTAATTACAGTATTAATATTGATAGTAAAAAATAAAGAACTAGCGCAAACTTTTAGCAATTTAGTAAAACACGAGGTTGCTGAAGATTTGTATGATGCGATTGCTGTTAATGAATGCTCGGTTATTAATGATGGAAATGTCGATAAATTAGAAGATAAAAGTCTTTTAGATTTAATTTTTGGTCAAATGAATAAGGATAATTTATTAAAAGATAAAATTTCTTTAAAAGATTATCAAACAAGTACTAAAAAAATCCTTGGTGATGTTAAAGCGCCAAATGTTCAAAATTATGTTTATAATGGTTATATTTATAATTTAGATAATGACGTTATTACTAGAGAAAAGTATTCTTGTGAAAATAAATATGTGTCTAAATTATATGGTTATACTAATGATAATAATAAATTAGAATTAAATGTAAAAATTGCTTATATAAAAGATAATAATGTTTATAATTTAGATAATAATGATATCGGTGAATATAATAAAGATAATTTAAATAACATATTAGATAATGGAACTTTAAAAACTTATAATTATAAAAAAATTAACGATAAATATGTTTTAGAAAGTATTAAAAGTTAATGAAAATAACTTATGATAATCTTCTTTCAATAGATAAAATACTGAAAATTTATTATAAAATTCGTTTAAATACCTGTCATCAGCAAAAGTTAGTTAGATTTGAACTGGCTTTTTCTTCTAATATAACTAAAATTTTGTACTTATTAAAGTCTCGAACTTATACTCACGGACAATATAGTTTATTTTTAATATCTGAACCGAAATACCGAATAGTTATGAGTGAAAGAATTTTAGATAAAATAGTTAATCATTTGATCAGTAAATATGTTTTAATTCCTTATTTAATTCCTAAATTAGTGGAAACAAATGTTGCTACTAGAAGTGGTAAAGGTACTAAAGCAGGTATTTATTATATAAAAAAATATATTAATAAATTAAAACAAAATTATGATCAAATATACGTTTTAAAATGTGATATTAGTAAGTATTTTTATAATATTAATCATGAAATTTTATTACAAAAATTAATTAAAGATATTCCTGATTTTGAAATAATTGATGTTTTAAAAAATATTATCGACAGTACTGACGCTAAATATATTAATAATCAGATTGATAATTTAATAGCTAAAGAAAAAGAAAAATTAAGACAGAAAAGCATCCCAGATATTTTTTGTAAGTTTCAAGAACTAAATTATTTGCCTAGATATAAAAAAGGTAAAGGGTTGCCAATTGGTAATGAAACGAGTCAAATTTTAGCCATTTATTATTTAAATGAACTAGACCATTTTATTAAGGAAAAATTACAAATTAAATATTATATAAGATATATGGATGACTTTATTTTAATTCATCATAATAAAGAATTTTTAAAAGAGTGTTTAGTAGAGATTAATCGAAAGGTTCAAAAATTAGGGTTATCTTTAAATAAAAAAACCCAAATATATGATTTAAATAAAGGGGTAAATTTTTTAGGATATAAGTTTAAACTTAAAGAAAAAAAATTATTAATTTTACTTAATAATCAAACTAAAAAACGAGTGAAAAGAAAATTAAAACGACTGAAAAAACAAAAAAAATCTAATTATAAACAAGTATTAGCTAGTTATAATGGTTATTTTATGGTCGCTAATACTAAATATTTTTTATATAAAAATAAATTTTAATTATTATCACAGCAATTAATGGGGTAGACTGTGTTTTTTTTTGAAAATTTTATGAAAAATTTCAAAAAAACTTTATATTATAAGGATTTTTTGATATAATTACACTGGGAGGTAGAGAAAAGTGAAAAGGAATTTATTAAAAGCTATCGGAATATCTTTCTTAATTTTTGTTATTTTAAGTTGGATTATTCCAGTAGGTACCTATACTAGTGGAGAATTAGAAACAAATGGTATCGATGCAGTTGGAATTTTTGATTTATTTAGTATTCCTGTTTCAACCGTTCTTGTATTTGCTACTTATATCGTTGTTTTTGCGGTAATTGGTGGTTTATACGGAGTTATGAGTAAAACAGGAGCATTAGATAAATTAACTGACAAATTAGCTGGTAAATTTAGTAAAAAAGCTAAAACATTTTTAGTTATTACAATAATTTTCTATGTTTTACTTTCTTCAGTAACAGGACTTATTGTACCTTTATTTGTTTTAGTTCCATTATCAGCTATGGTATTGTTTAAATTAAACTTTACCAAAGTAGTGGCTATGGCTTCAACTGTTGGTTCAATTTTAATTGGCTCAGCAGCTTCAACTTTTGGTTTTAATATTTCAGGTTATACTAAAAATATCTTATCACTTGATATGACAAACCAATTAGTTGCGAAAATTATTTTATTAGTAGTGATTACAGTTATCTTTATCGTTTTTGTACTTAAATTTAGTAAAAATCTTACTAAACCAGTAACTGTAAAAGAAACAGTTAAAAAAGTAGAAGAACCTAAAGAAGTAAAAGAAGTTAAAAAAGCTCCGGCTAAAAAAGCTTCAGCGAAAAAAGAAGTAGCTAAAAAAACAACCAAGAAAACACCTGCGAAAAAAACTACTAAAAAAACAACTAAAGCTATGGCTATTAGTAAATCAGTTAAAAAAGTTAACAGTGAAAAAGCTATCAGTATCGCCCCACTTGCAGTAATATTTACTTTAATGTTTATTGTTACTTTTGTTGGTATGTATAACTGGTACTATTCATTTGATATTAATTTCTTTAATGATTTATATGAAGATATTATGGGTGTTAAAATAGGTGATTTTGCAATTTTCGAACACTTATTTAGCGGTATTACTCAAATAGGTTATTGGGGTAATACAGAATTTGTTATCATGATGATTATTGCTTCAGCAGTTATTGCTTGGTTATATCGTTTAAGTTTACATAACTATGTCGAAGCATTTATTTCAGGCATGAAAAAAATGATGCCAACTGCTATTTATGCTGGTCTTGCTAGTGTAATTCTATATGTACTTTATCAAGCTTCATATAGTGGAACTGGAACACTTGTTGATACAATGTTTGCTAAAACATTCGAATTATCAGATGGCTTTAATGTAATTACAACAGCTATTGCTTCATTATTTGGAAGTTTCTTCTATAATGATTTATATTATTTACTATCTGGTATGGCTACATATGTTACTGGTTTTGATGCATCAGCATTATCAGTTGCTGGTTTATTAATTCAATCAGTTTATGCAGTTGCAATGTTAATATTCCCAACTAGTGTAGTTTTAATTGCTGGTTTAAGTTTCTTTGATGTATCTTATAAACAATGGTTTAAATACATTTGGAAATTTGCTTTACTAGTATTCCTAATTATCTTATTAGTATGTGCAATTTTAACTGTACTTTAATTAAGAGTGAAATTTCACTCTTTTAGTTTGCTTTTTTTTCTAAAAATGATATAATGTGTTATAGAAAGTAGAAGGAGGCTAGGCGATGCAAAATAAAAAAATATTAGCTATTATTATAGCGGTAATATTAGTTATTATTGCTTTAGTAGTGGGAGTTATTGTTAATTTAAACAATAATAAAGAAGAAAATAATAAAAAGGAAGAAAAAATTGTTAATAATACTAATGAAGAAGTAATTCAAGATAGTGCTTATAACGATTTAGAAATCAATAATATTAGACTTGAAGTTCAAGGTGATTTATCAGTTTTTTATGCTGATGTTGTTAATAATACAAATGAAATTAAAAATATTGAAGATTTTGGTATTCTTTTAAAGGATAAAGATGGGAATGAGGTTGTTACTTTACTTGCTTATTTAGGTGAACCATTAAATCCTGGAGAGAGTAGAGAAATTATTTCTTCTGTTGATTTACCACTTACTAATGACGAAGTAGCTAGTGCTGAATATGTTGAGTATGTAGAAGAATAGTGGTGAATAGTTATGTCATATGAGTTTTACTATAAATTAGATAATGAAAAATATAAAGTCGTTGTTACGAAAAAAAACAATAAAAATACTTATATAAAAGTCAAAGACGATTTAAATATTTATGTAACAACTAATATATTGACACCGAAATGGCAAATAAAAGCGATTCTTGATAATGAAAAAGAATATTTAAAAAAAGCTTTAACAACCGCTAAAGTAAAATACGAACGCGAGCAAGAATTTTATTATTTAGGTCAAAAGTACGATGTTGTGATCGTACCTTTTGAAAGCGTTGAAATAGATGGTAGTAAAATATATACACCATCTTATGCTTATTTAGAAAAATGGCTCCATAAACAAATGCTAAAAATATTTAACGAGAGATTAGAAATAAAATATAACTTGTTTGAAGAAGACATTCCTTTTCCTAAATTAAAAACTAGGAAAATGAAAACTAGATGGGGTGTGTGTAATAAAAGAGATACATCAGTTACATTAAACTCTAAATTAATTAGATATGAAATTCATGAAATTGATTATGTAATTGTTCATGAACTTTCACATTTAGTTCATTTTGATCATTCTAAAGAATTTTGGCAAACTGTTGCCAAATACATGCCAGATTATAAGAAAGCTGTAAAAATATTAAAGGAGCAGTGATAGTGTGAAAAAATGTTTATTAGTTTTATTTGTTTTAGTTTTTAGTTTTTTAGCTTTTAATTTTCCCGTATTAGCTAAAGAAGCAACTTTAAATGAATTACTTGCTCAAGCTAAAGCTAATCGTGATGCTTATAATGCTGCTAAATCACAAAAATCTTTAACTGAACAAGAAAGAGAAAAAGCTATTAAAGATAAAGAAGCTGCTGAAGAAGAAATTATTAGTATTAATGAAGAACTTAAACAAATAGAAAAAGATATTGAAAAACTGCAAAAATCAATTGAAAAGAAAGACGAAGAAATTAAAGAAATAATGAAGTTTGTTCAAGTTTCTGAAGGTTCTTCAACTTATCTTGAGTATATATTTGGGGCTAGTAGCTTTACAGATTTTATCTATAGAGTTTCTGTCGCTGAACAGCTTTCTGATTATAATGATAAATTAATTGAAGAATATGATAATGACGTTAAAAATCTAGAACAAAAGCAAGTTGATTTATCTAATAAACAAAATGAACTTGCTAAAAAACAACAAGAACTTACTGTTTTAGAAGCAAAATTAAGTGAAGAAATTGAAAAATTACAATCTGGTATTATTAGTAAAGAAGAAGAATATAAAACCCAAATAAGTTTAATTAATAGTATGAAAGCCAGAGGTTGTAGTGGTAATGAAACTGTTTCTAGTTGTTTAAGAGGGGGAAATTTAGTCAGTGTAAACGGAACTTATATGCCAATATCAAAAGGTTATGTTACTAGTGATTATGGTTGGCGTTCTTACGGTGGCGGTGAAAATCATACTGGTATTGATTTTTCTAATAGTACAGCCGGAGACCCAGTTTATC
Organism: uncultured Bacilli bacterium; assembly: GCA_944363935.1. Lineage (GTDB taxonomy): Bacteria > Bacillota_I > Bacilli_A > RF39 > UBA660 > Coprosoma. The sequence goes on along the minus strand of CALVVT010000073.1, from coordinate 30,962 downwards.
CAATTGCTGATGGGCAGGTTATTTTACTTACTTATAGTCCAAGTTGTGGAAATCATATAGTTTATGTAAAACATAATATTAATGGTCACTCTTATATTACTTCGTACTGGCATCTTTCTAGTTGGTCAGTTAGAGTTGGTCAAAACGTTTCTTATATGACGAAAATAGGTTCAATGGCTGGCCGTAATACTGGTGATAGATGTTCTGGCGGAATCCATGTTCATTTAAATTTATTTGATAATGCTGGTAATAGTTGGGAAAATAGAGTAGCTAATGGTGGAAATCCTAATAGTGGAAGAATTAATCCAAGAACAGTTGCTCCGCAAATACCTAGTGAAGGGGCCTATTTTAGCCATCGTTAATGACTTTAGTAATTAAAGTCTTTTTTTTGTATTTTTAATGAAAATATGCTATAATTTTATTATAGAGGCAGGTGGTTAGATGTTAAAAAGAATTACGATAATAAGTTTAATAATGATTTTAACTTTTATTTGTTTTCCATTAGTAATAAAAGCTGAAACTTTAGACGAATATATCGCCCAAGCGGAAGCAAAATTAAATCAAGAACGGAGTACTACAGCTAAAAAAGAAATGACAGAAGAAGAAAAAGAAGCAGCTTTGGCGGAAAAAGATAAAATTCAAAATGAAATAAAAACTGTGCAAAATGATATATCTTCTTTAGAAAAAGAAATTAAAGAATTAGAAACAACAATCGATACTAAAGATAAAGAAATAAAACAAATTATGACTTTTGTTCAAGTATCTGAAGGAGAAATGAGTTATTTAGAATATATATTTGGGGCTAAAGATTTTACGGATTTTATTTACCGAATTTCAGTAGCGGAACAACTTTCTGATTATAATGACGAACTTATGGGCCAGTATAATAAAATGATTAAAAATCATGAAAGTAAACAAAAAGAACTTTCTCAAAAACAAAATGAATTAAACGAAAAGAATAAAGAATTACAAGAACTTGTTAATAAACTTTCAAAAGAAATAGACGAACTTAATGATAATGTTCAAACTTATCAGGCTGAATATCAAAACTTAATGAGTTATGTTAATACTTTAAAAAGTATGGGTTGCCGTGGTAATGAAGATATGCAAACTTGTGAAAATAGACTTAATCCACCTAGAGTAACAACTGGAGATGGAGGTTCTAGTGGATCTTCTGGTGGTGGTAGTGTAACTGGTGGAGGTAGTAATGGATTTTATATTCCTCTTACACAAGGTAAAGTAACGCAAAACTATTATGGTAATAATCATAATGCTATCGATATATCTAATTATGAAGGAGCCCCAGTTTATGCGATAACTGCTGGCCGGGTTATAACAATATCTCGAAATCAATCTTGCGGAAAAAATATTGTCTATATCCTGCACAATGTTAATGGTAGGGATTATACAACTGTTTATTATCATTTAAAAACGGTTACAGTATCAAGTGGACAAACAGTTAATTATACAACTCAAATAGGTACGCAAGGTGGTAATCCTAGTTATGATAGTTGTACTTCTGGTTCTCATTTGGATTTTAAATTATTTAAAGGCCGTTATTTAAAAGATTTCTTTACTTTAAGTAGAGGGCCACACATGGATCCTAGAACTTGGCTTACCCAGCTTCCAGGTGAAGGTAGTAGATTTTATAGTCGTTAATAAAATTCTGGAATTGGTTCTAGAATTTTTTTAATTTTTTTTTAAATTTTAGTAAGTAAAATAGCTAAATTAATGGTATACTCTTAATAAGAAAAAGGTGATAAAATGTCTATTTCAAAATTTGATCCTAGTATTACAATTGATTATTTAACAAATACTAAAGAAAATTTATATTTTGATCGCAAAAGTGCTAAAATTAGTAATCAAGAATTAGCTAATGAAATTGCTTCTTTTGCAAATGCTAATGGTGGTGTGATTGCAATTGGAATTAAAGACGACGGTACTATTGAAGGCTTTAATATTTATGGTATTAATAAATTAAATGAATGTCAAAAAGTTGTTACTAATTATTTAAAACCAACACCTAATTATAATATAGAATTAATTGATGTTTTAAATAATAAAAATGAAAAAGATACTATTATTTTATTTCATATAAATCCTGTTATGAATTTTATTGTTCGTAATAATAAAGATGAAGTTTATTTAAGACAAGGTGATTCTTCGATAAAACTTAATTCCATACAAGTGAGAAGTTTGGAATATGAAAAAGGCGAAAGAAATTTTGAAGCAGAAGTTGCTGAAATAATTAATCGTAAAAAAACTTCAGCAATTAATTTATTAAACAAATTAATAGTGGAAGATTTAATTGTTTGGACCGGAACATCTAAAAATGATAAATATGGTAAGTATATAATTAAATATTAATTAATAAATAAATTGAACAGTAGCGTACACAATTGAACAGTAACGTACACAATTGAACAGTAGCGTACACAATTGAACAGTAACGTACACAATTGAACAGTAGCGTACACAATTGAACAGTAGATATTTATAAAGATTTAATTAAATATTAAAGTTAAATCTTTTTTTGACTTTTTTTGCTATATATTTTGTATAAAATTAAAATGGTGATATAATAATGAAAGTAAAAGTGTTTGACGAAGGTCACGAAAAAGATTTAGAAAGCGCGATTAACAACTTTATTGTTCAGGAAAATCCTGAAATAATTGATATTCATTATGCTGTAAGTGTTAGTATATTTTCCGAAGAACAAGTTTATTGTTTTTCCGCTTTAATAGTTTATAGGTAGGGTGATTTAACTTGAAAAAAACAGGCTTTTTAGCTGGAGCAGCTATTTCAACCTTTGGTATTGTTATATGTAAAATAATTGGTCTTATTTATGTAATACCTTTTTACGCTATAATAGGGGTACAAGGAGGAGCATTATATAGTTATGCTTATTCAATATATAATATGTTTTTAAATTTAGCCACTTCTGGTATTCCTGTTGCTATGAGTAAAGTTATTAGTGAATTTAATGCAAAAGAATACTATAATACCAAAGAAAGAACTTTTAAAATAGGTCTTAAAATAATTTCTGTTTTATGTGTTGTTTCCTTTATTGCTTTATTTGTTTTCGCACCACAAATTGCTTATTTAATAATTGGTGATGTTAAAGGTGGAAACAGTATAGAAGATGTTGCAATGGTAATTAGAGTTATTTCTACAGCTATATTAATAGTTCCATTTTTAAGTGTTTCTAAAGGTTATTTACAAGGACATAAAATAATGACAACTTCTTCGGTAGCTAATATTTTAGAACAAGTAGTTAGAGTTATTGTTATTTTAGCAGGTTCTTTTTTAGCTTTAAAAGTCTTTCATTTATCTTTAAATACAGCAGTAGGTGTTGCTGTATTTGGCGCGACAGTAGGCGCGATTGCGGCATATTTTTATGTAGCAAATAAGATTAGAAAAAATAAAAAAGACTTAAAAAGAGAAGAAAAAATAACACCGATTGAAAAAAAGATAACTTCTAAAGATATTGTAAGGAAAATAATTTTTTATGCTTTACCATTTGTAATAATTTCTGTTTTACAATCAGCATTTACAATGGTTGATGTTTTCACAGTTGTTAAAGCTTTATCGTCTTTAGGATATACAACAGCTATCAGTGAAAATGTTATTAGTGTTATATCAACTTGGGGTTCTAAACTTAATATGATAGTTATGTCAATTGCGACAGGCATTATTACAAGCTTAATTCCAGCGATTGCTAGTAGTTATGCTATTAAAAACTTTAAGGAAGTAAATAATAAAATCACGGAAGCATTAGGGGTATTATTTTTAGTAACAATTCCACTTTCAGCGGGTATTAGTTTTATGGCTGGTAGTGTTTGGACGGTGTTTTATGGATATAATGAATTAAATACATCAATTTTTGCTTTATTAATTTTATCACAAATACCGCTTTCTTTATTTACCGTTATGATTAATACTAATCAAACGTTAAATAATACTAAAGATTCTATTATCGCGTTAGTAGGTTCTTTAATAGTTAAAATCTGTTTAAATGTTCCGTTTATGCATCTATTTAATACTTTAGGATTAGAAGCATATTATGCAACAATTACATTAAATATCTTTATCGATACTTGTGCGAGTTTATATTTACTTTACAGAGTTAAAACGAAAACAGGAATAAATTATTTCAAGACGGTTAAAACATTCTTAAAAGTAGTTTTAAGTACGTTAATTATGATTGTTAGTTTAGCTATTATTAATTTATTTATTCCAAATGTATCAGAATCAAGATTTATTTCTATTTTATTTATTATTTTATATGGAATTATTGGCATTATTATATATTTCTTTGCTGCTTATAAATCAAAGACAATTACTGATATTTTAGGCCCTAATTTCTTTCAAATAATTAAACAAAAATTTTCTCGGCAAGTAGACAAAAAATAGCTATTTATGATATAGTAAAGGTAGTGTGAGGTGGTAAAATTGGAAGAGCTTTCATTACTAGAAAAATTACAAATACTTTTTGATAATATAATCGCCCATCCTTTTTTCTTAATTATTTTAATGGTACCTATGGTTGTTATGTTTTTAGAAAGAGATACCACTAAAAAGGAAAAAGATGTAAAAAAAATAATTTTACTTATTTATATTATCGTTATTGCCGTTGTTTTATTTATCGGTGGTAGTACTTTATTTGATTTATTTGATAATGTTGTAAATGGCTTTTTTATGACCCTTTATTTTCCTAATTTTATTACCTTATTTGTTGTTATTATTTTATCAGCTATTATTTGTTTAATTACAGTTTTTTATAAAAAATTAGTTAAAGTAGTTAGAATAATTAATTTTACAGGTTTTGCTATTGTTCAAACTTTATTTTGTTTAGTTTTAGTAACTATACAGTCTAATGACATTAATATTTATAGAGAAAATGCGTTATATTCTAATAGTGATGTTTTAACTTTAATGCAGTTATTAATGGGAGTTTTTCTTTTACAGATTGTTTCTGTATGTGTTATTACAATTATTAATAGAATTACTGAAATGCTTGACGAAAAAGACAATATTTTAAAAGATGAAAAAATTAGTAATGAAGATATTATTAATGAAGAAATAAACGAAAAAAAAGCTAACAAAAATGTTGTTTTAGAAGCTAAATTAATAAGTTTAGACGAACTTTCTAAAAAAGAAAAACCTGAAATTTTAGACATTAATCCTAAAGAAACTGCTGTTCCTTTATTAGAAGAAAAGAGTTCAGTTTCTTTAGTTAAAGAGCCAGAAACTTTGGAAATTAATGAAGTTAAAGAAGAGTTAAAATCAGAAGTAAAAGATAACAAAAAAACGTTTATTAATAAAAATATAGTAAATTCTAAAGAAAAGTTACCAGTTAAAAAAGATAATATTTTTAATAGTAAACCAGATTTAATGAAACCTATGGAAACTTTAAAGAAAGAAGTTATTAAAGAAGTACCAAAGCCATCAGTGTTTACTGAAATTCCTAATATCAAATCAGATTCTAAAGCTAAAATAAAGCCAGTAGTAACTGAATCACCTAAAGTGATAGAAAAAGTACCAGAAGTAAAACCAGTGGTAACAGAAGCACCTAAAGTGATAGAAAAAGTGCCGGAAGTAAAACCAGTGGTAACAGAAGCACCTAAAGTGATAGAAAAAGTACCAGAAGCAAAACCAATGGTAACTGAAGCACCTAAAGTAATAGAAAAAGTGCCGGAAGTAAAACCAGTGGTAACAGAAGCACCTAAAGTAATAGAAAAAGTACCAGAAGCAAAACCAGTGGTAACAGAAGCACCTAAAGTGATGGAAAAAGTGCCGGAAGTAAAACCAGTGGTAACAGAAGCACCTAAAGTGATAGAAAAAGTACCAGAAGTAAAACCAATAGTAACAGAAGCACCGAAAATAAAAGAACCAAAGGTGAAAGTTATACCTAAACCACAGGATTTACGAAATGTAGTACTTACAATTAGAAATTTAAGAATATTAAAAACTAGAAAAACTATAAAAGATTCTAGACATATGAGGTATTATAAGAAAAGAATAATTAGAAATAGGGAATTTCACCCAATTACTAATTTAGAAATTATTGATTTTGATTTAATGTTAAAAGTTTTAAATAATAAAGTAAAAAAAATACATACTAATAGAAATTAAAAGCTATCAGGAAAATTGATAGCTATTTTTTCATTAATTTAATTATTTCTTCGTCGGGTATATTTAAAACTTTAATTATTTTTTTTAATGTGCTTATTTTAGTTTTAGTTTCATCTTTTTCTATTCTTTGAAGTTGTCTCCAACTTATTTCTAAAATTTCAGCTAATTGTTCTTGAGTAAACCCACATTTTTCTCTATATTGTTTTATCATAGTATCACCAATAAAAATATTATTTCATATAAATAATTTTAGTGCCACGATACAAAATGTCGTGGATTATAAGGGCTTTTTAAATTATAATTTATATGATTATAAAATAAGCGACGTGAATAATAATTTTATGGAGGAACTATGTATAGGGAAAAAAGAAGAAATAAAATTGTTATATTTATTTTAATATGCATTTTATGTTTAATGGGGATAGGCTATGCGGCTTTTAAAACAAGTATTAATATTACGGGGACAACTGATATTAGTAGTACTTGGGATATTAAAATAATAAGTGCCGACGTAACTGATACAAATGGAACGGGAGAAAATGTTAAAAACACTTATAATGATTTATCAGCAAGTTTAGAAGCTAATTTATATGAAAAAGGAGATTATGTAGAATATAGTATTATTGTCGAAAATAAAGGAACATTTGATGCGAAATTAGAAACTATTGGTATTACTAATAGTAATAATGAAGCGGTTAAAATAACTGGAGGTAATGGGAGTCAAAATAATCCATACCAGTTATCATAGATTTTTAGTTATTAGAGAACTCTGATAATACCAGCTAACAATATAATCTCTATATAATAGAACATATAATACTATATATTAATTATATACAGATACTAGTATATAGTATCTATAAATATAATATATAATAATAAATACTATCTAATAAGTATAAATATATACGGCTAACCCAATTTATCGTCGTTTTTCTCGGGTTAGCCGTACTTTTTTAAATACCTTTAATTTTTATGAATTAAGGGTATTTTTTTAAACAAATATATATAATTGCCTATATAAAATATTACCTTTTTTATAATAAAAACAAGCCAAAAATTAAAAAATGGCTTGTTGATGGTTTTCACTTAATAATGTAATATTAATGGCGAAGGGAGGTGATAGAGTGTTAAATCAGACCGTATTAGTAGGTCGCCTTGTCAATGACCCTGAACTATATGAAACCGAATCTGGAAAGAAAGTATCCCGCGTAACTTTAGCCGTACCACGCTCATATAAAAATATTGATGGCCAGTATGATACTGATTTTATTGGCTGTAAATTATGGCAAGGAGTGGCTGAAAGTACGAGTGAGTATTGTAAGAAAGGAGATTTAGTTGGCATTAAAGGTCGTATCCAAACCTCAAATTATGAAACGGAAGAAGGTCCAAAATATTTTACCGAAGTGATAGCTGAAAAAGTTACATTTTTATCAGGGAAAAGTCATTAGTACTTTTCCTTTTACTTAAACAGAAGGGAGATAAAGAATATTGAAAAAAGAAGATTTAAAAAATTTAGAAGTTAAAAGAATAATGTTTAACTTAAAAGTTATTCCAGATTTTAATTGTATAGAAAAAGATGATACAGGTGAAATTGAAACGTATACCGCTAAAGTTAAGGATGTTGGTTATCAGCTTGGTTATTTGATTGGATGTAATGACGGCATTAAAACTGTATTTGCTGAAGTTATCCATAATTTAGAAAAAGAAGGTATGTCTGAAGATTTTATTTCGCGAGTAATCAACATGGATAAATTTAGTGTTGATGTTATGAAAATAGTGGGTGACGGTTATAGAAAAAATAAAAGGAAAGAATAAACTTCCTTTTTTTTTGTAAAACTTTTATTTTTTAGCAGAATATTATTGACAGTGCTAACATATAATGTTATAATGTAGTAGCAATCGTTAGAAAAGAGTGCTAAAAGAGGTGATGTAATGTTAACACCAAGACAAGAAAATTTATTAAAACTAATTGTTGAAGATTATATTAAAACAGTAGTACCAGTTAGTTCAAAAGCATTAGAAGATATTATGAATTGTTCAAGTGCAACTATTCGTAATGAAATGGCAGCTTTAGAAAAAGAAGGATTACTTGAAAAAACACATATTTCTTCTGGAAGAGTTCCTAGTGATTTAGGTTATCGTTATTACGTTGATAATTTAATGGATCCGGAAGAGCTTACTGGAAAAGATGTTTTAAAACTTCAAAAAATATTTAAAAATAATAGTTTAGTTTTATCTGATGCGATTACGAAAAGTATGGAAATTGTATCAGAACTAACGCATTATACCACTGTTGTTTTAGGTAGCTCGTCTAAAGATAATAAAGTTGCTAAAGTAGAAGTCGTACCAATTAGTGATAATAAGCTTTTAGCAATTATTATTACTGATAAAGGCCATGTTGAAAACAAACCTATTTTTATTAGTGAGTTTATTAATAGGACAGAAGTCAAAAAAACGGTTGATATCATTAATAAATTTATCGTAGGCCTTCCACTTACCGAAGTTCCAGAAGTATTAGAATTTGAAGTAAAACCAGCAATAGCTTCTTATACTGACCAGTATGAAGCTTTGTATGAAGCTTTCTATAATGCTTTTAGTGAATTTAGTTCTAAAATGAAAGTTAAAGTAAGTGGTACTGGTAATTTATTAATGGAGCCAGAATTTAACGATGCCGATAAAATAAGAGAACTATTAAATAAGTTTGACGATTCTAATTTAATAAAATCGATAAAATCTAATGACGATAGTATTCAAATATATATTGGTAGCGAAAATTTATTAGACGACGATGTTTCTATTATAAAAACTTCATATTATAAAGATGGTGAAGAAGGAACAATAGCTTTAATTGGGCCAAAAAGAATGGAGTACGGCAAAGCTGAAGCTTTACTTAATTACATAAAAAATAATATAGGAATTAGGTGAAAAAATGGACGAAAAAGAAGTAAAAGAAGAACCTAAAAAAGAAGAAAAAAAAGAGGTTAAAAAAACACATAAAAAAGAAAAAGCTTGTAAATGTGACGAAAATATAAAAAAAATCCAAGAATTAGAAGAAGCTTTACTTCGTCTTCAGGCTGATAATGTAAATTATCGTAAAAGAAAAGATGAGGAAGTTACAAAAATGTTAAAATATGCTAATGAAGATTTAGTAAAAGAAATACTTCCATCAATTGATAATTTTGAAAGAGCAATTAAACTTGACGACGATAATCTTGAAGACGAATTATCAAAATTTTTAGAAGGATTTAAAATGATTTATTGTCATTTATTAGAAACATTAGAAAAATATGGTGTAAAAGCTATTGATGGTGATAATAAAGAATTTGATCCAATTTATCACCAAGCAGTTCTTACTGAAAAAGGTGAAAAACCAGGAATGGTTATTGAAGTATTACAAAAAGGTTATTTACTTAAAGATAAAGTAATAAGACCAGCGATGGTCAAAGTTAGTGAATAAAAGAAAGGAATGATTAGATATGAGTAAAACAATAGGTATTGATTTAGGTACAACAAATAGTTGTGTATGTGTATATGAAGGAGGCGAAGCTAAAGTTATCGCCAATCCTGAAGGAAATAGAACAACACCTTCAGTAGTTGCTTTTAAAAACGGTGAAATTATCGTTGGTACAGCAGCTAAAAACCAAATGATTACTAATCCAGATACAATTTCTTCAATTAAGAGACTTATGGGTAGTAAAGAAAAAGTAAAAGCGGGTGGTAAAGAATATACTCCAGAAGAGATAAGCGCAATGATTCTTGGTGATTTAAAGAAAACTGCTGAAGCTTATTTAGGAGAAAAAGTAACTAAAGCAGTTATTACAGTTCCAGCTTACTTTAACGATGCTCAAAGACAGGCTACTAAAAATGCTGGTAAAATTGCTGGTCTTGAAGTTGAAAGAATTATCAATGAACCAACAGCTGCCGCTTTAGCGTATGGTCTTGATAAACAAGATAAAACAGAACAAATTTTAGTTTACGATTTAGGAGGCGGAACTTTTGATGTTTCTATTCTAGAAATCGGCGATGGTGTATTTGAGGTTAAATCAACTAGTGGTAACAATAAACTAGGTGGTGACGATTTTGACCAAAGAATTATCGATTATTTAGCTGAAGAATTTAAGAAAGAAAATGGAATTGATTTAACTAAAGATAAAATGGCTATGCAAAGACTTAAAGATGCCGCTGAAAAAGCTAAAAAAGATTTAAGTGGAGTAACGACAACTAATATTTCACTTCCATTCTTATCACAAGGTGCTGATGGACCACTTCATTTAGAAATGACTTTAACTAGAGCTAAATTCGAAGAACTTACTGACGATTTAATGGAATCTACACTTGAACCAGTTCGTAATGCTTTAAAAGATGCTAATCTTAAGAAAGAAGACATCGATAAAATTTTACTTGTTGGTGGTTCTACAAGAATGCCAAAAGTTGCTGAACTTATTAAGAAAGAACTTGGAAAAGAACCTTCTAAAGGTGTAAACCCTGACGAAGTTGTAGCTATGGGTGCAGCTATTCAAGGTGGCGTTTTGACTGGTGAAGTAAATGATATCGTTTTACTTGATGTAACTCCACTTTCACTTGGAATTGAAACATTAGGAGGCGTTTGTACAGTTCTTATCCCTAGAAATACAACAATTCCAACTAGTAAATCACAAGTATTTTCAACGGCTGCTGACAATCAACCAGCTGTAGATATTCATATTTTACAAGGTGAAAGACCAATGGCTGCTGATAATAAAACATTAGGTAATTTCCAATTAACTAATATTCCAGCCGCTCCAAGAGGTGTACCACAAATCGAAGTAACTTTTGATATTGATGCTAATGGTATCGTTAATGTTAAAGCTAAAGATAAAGGAACCGGAAAAGAACAATCAATTACGATTACTTCAGGTGGATCTTTATCTGACGAAGAAATTGATAAAATGGTTAAAGAAGCTGAAGAAAATAAACAAGCTGACGAAAAACGTAAAGAGGAAGCTGACGCTAAAAACGAAGCTGAACAAACAATTTTCATGACTGAAAAATCAATCAAAGAATTAGGCGATAAAGCTCCTAAAGACGAAAAAGAAAAAGCTGAAAAAAGAATTAAAGAATTAAAAGAAGCTTTAGAAAAAGATAATATTGAAGATATTAAAAAGAAAACTGAAGCTTTATCAGAATCAGCTATGGCTTTAGGTGCTAAAGTATATGAAGAAGTTTCTAAAAACCAGACTGAAACTAAAGAAGAAGCTAGTGAAGATAAAAAAGACGATAATATTAAAGATGCCGAATATGAGGAAAAATAAGTTCTAGGAAACTAGAACTTTCTCATTATAAAGAAAAGGAGAAAACTGTGGAAAAAACAAGAGATGAAATTGAAGAAAAATATAAGTGGGATTTAAGCACAATTTATAAAAGTGAAACTGAACTTGATAAAGACATTGAGGATGTAAAAAAAGAAATTACCGTTTTAACTTTTGATAATATGTTAGATAGTGCAAGCAATCTTTATAACGCTTTAGAAAATAATTATAAAATAAATAGAAAACTAGAAAAAATTTATAAATATGTTTTTCAAAAAGCCGACGAGGATATAACTAATACTAAATATCAAGGATATAAGCAAATAGTTATAGATTTACTTAATAAATTTAATCAAAAAACTAGTAGCTTTGGTCCTAATTTAATGGAAGTAGATTATCAAAAAATTGTTAAATTTTATGAAGAACTGCCAGCTTTAAAAAAAGATTATGAGTTTATTTTAAAACAAGAATATCGTTATAAAAAACATATCTTATCAAAAAAAGAAGAAAAATTAATGGCTACTATATCTAAAGCTTTTGCTGATAATGACGAACTTGCAAGTGTTTTATCAAATAGTGATATGTCTTTTGGTTTTGTTTTAAAAGATGGCAAAGAGCAAGTTTTAAATGAATCAAGTTATATTAATTTTTTAAGCGACAATGATAGAAGTATTAGAAAAGAAGCTTTTTCAAAACTTTACAAGACTTATAAACAGTTTAATAATACATATGCATTAATTTTAAAAAATCATTTTGAGTCTTTAGCGGTAATTAGTAAAGTAAATAAATATAAAAGTAGTAGAGAAGCCGCTTTATTTGCCGATAATATTAGTGAAGAAGTTTATGATAATTTAATTAATGTTATTCATGAGAATTTAGATAAATTACATAGTTATTATAAACTTCGTAAACAAGTTTTAAAATTAGACGAATTACATTTATATGATATGTATGTTAGTTTAGTTAATAAAAATGATAAAAAATATAGCTTAAAAGAAGCTTATGATGTTATTATTGATACTGTTAAGGTATTTGGGGAAGATTATGTAAATACTGTAAAAAAAGCTTTCAAAGAACGCTGGATAGATTTTTATCCTAATAAAAATAAAGTAAGTGGAGCTTATTCTGGGGGCGCTTATGATAGTAATCCTTTTATATTAACTAATTATATGGGAAAATATCGTGATGTTTCTACTTTAATTCACGAATTAGGTCATTCTATGCATACTTATTATGCTAATAAAAATCCATATCAGTATTCTGGATATTCGATTTTTGTAGCTGAAGTTGCTTCAACTGTTAATGAATTATTATTAGCTAATAATCTGTTAGCAAAAGCGGAAACTAAAGAAGAAAAATTATATATTTTAAATGAACTTTTAGGGTTATTTCAATCAACCATTTATAGACAAACAATGTTTGCTGAATTTGAAAATATTATAGGACAAAAAGCCGATAATGAAGAAGTATTGACTACCGAAGAGTTTAATAAAATTTACTATGATTTATGTAAATTATATTTTGGTGAAAATACTTTGGTTGACGAAGATATCGCATACGAATGGCAAAGAGTTCCGCATTTTTATTACAATTTTTATGTTTATAAATATGCAACTGGTCTATCAGCTGCTTGCCACATAGTTAATGATATTTTAAGTGATAAAGAAAATGCTGTCGAAAATTACTTGCAATTTTTAAAAACTGGTAGTACAATGTATCCACTTGACGAACTTAAAGTAGCTGGTGTGGATTTAACAAAACCAGAAGTTATTCAAAGTGCAGTTGATATGTTTGAAAAATATTTAAATGAGTTTGAAGACCTTTATAATGGGAGGTGAGAAAGTTGAATAAAAAAGATTATTATGAAGTCCTAGGTGTTTCTAAAGATGCAAGTTCTGCAGAAATAAAAAGTGCTTTTCGAAAACTTGCGAAAAAATACCACCCTGATGTATCTAAAGAACCAGATGCCGCTGAAAAATTTAAAGAAGCTCAAGAAGCTTATGCGGTTTTGTCTGACGAAAATAAACGTAAGCAATATGATCAGTTTGGACATGCTGCCTTTAATAACAATGGTGCCGGTGGTTATGATTTCAGTGATTTTGATTTTTCCGATATTTTTAGTGATTTATTTGGTCAAAGTTTTGGTGGTTTTAGTAATTTTGGTTTTGGTGATTTTTCGTCTTCAAAAGCTAGAGGTCGTAAAGGTAGAGATAAAATAATTAGAGTTGATTTAACATTTGAAGAAGCAGTAAAAGGAACGACAAAAACTATTACTTTAGATGTTAATGATACTTGTGAAGCTTGTCATGGTAAAGGTGGTTTTGACGAAAAAACTTGTGATAAATGTGGTGGTTCGGGAACTATAACTGCCCAACAACAAACTTTATTTGGGACTTTTATGACTAGAACTACTTGTGATAAATGTGAGGGTAAAGGAACTACTTATGCTAAAGAATGCTCTAAATGTCATGGAACTGGTAGTGTAAGAGTTCGTAAAGAATTAGAAGTAAAAGTTCCAGCTGGTGTTGATACTGGTAATCAGCTGCGAATAGCTGGTAAAGGCGAAGCTGGAAGTAATGGTGGCCCTAATGGAGATGTTTATTTAGAATTTTATGTTAGAAAACATGATTTATTTGTAAGAGAAGGTAATGATGTTTATTTAACTTTACCAATTACCATTTCAGAAGCAGCTTTAGGTTGTAAAAAAGAAATTCCAACATTAGATGGTGTTGTTAAATTAACAATTCCTGCTGGTAGTGAATCTGGCGATAAACACCGGTTAAGAGGTAAAGGTATTAGTGCGATAAATTCTTTTAGAAAAGGGGATATGTATGTTATTATCGATGTTAAAATTCCGCAGAAATTATCACGAGATCAAAAGAAATTGTTTGAACAACTAGCTAAAACTAATCTTGACGATAGTCCTGATTTTAGAAAGTTAAAAGAATATTTAAAATAGGTTAAAGCCTATTTTTTTCTATTGACGAAATAAAGGAAAACTGTTATTATATAAGCCAAGTTGGAGGGTTTATGAAATATTTTAGTACAGATATTTTAAAAGATTTTATTGTTAATAATGGAGGGCATAAAATATATACTAAAGAAGAAGAACAGTATATGTTAAAAAACTTAAAGTTATCTTTTTTAAGTGAAGTAGGTGAAGAACAAAAAAAGGAATATTTAGCGTATTATTTAGAAGTTAATCCTGATTTTTTAACTGAATATCAAAAAGCCGAAAATAAAGAAGAAGTATTAATGAAAGCTATAAAAAAATCATTTATGGCCCGGGAAGAATTTATTAAAAATAATTTAAAATTAGTAATAAAAATAGCTAAAGAATGCCATAAAAATGATAGTATAGAATTAATTGATTTAATTGGTACTGGTAATATTGGACTTATGATAGCTTTAAAAAACTTTGATTTAAAAAGAAATTTAAAATTTTCTAGTTATGCAGTTATATGTATAGAGTCACAAATAAAAAGTTTTATTAATAATAGAAAAATGATTCATTTCCCTAAAAATAAAATAGCTAAATTTAATGAAATAGTGAGAAAAGTTAAAGAATATTACCAAATTACTGGTAAAGAAGCCAATCAAGCTACTTTAAAATCTTTTGGCCTTTCTAATGACGAGATAGAAAGTTATAATATTTATATCTCTAAATTTTCTAGTTTAAATGAACCAGTTATCGAAGAAGAAAAAGAACTTGGTGATTTTCTTGCTAGTGAAGAAAATATTAGTTTAACAGTCGAAAACAAATTGTTAAATGAAAAAGTTGATAATTTACTTAATAGTGATTTATTAACTGACGAAGAAAGAGAAATATTGAAACTTCGTTATGGGTTTTATGGTGAATGTCAAAAATTAAAAGAAGTTTCTTCAGTTATTAAAAGAAATATTAGTACAACACGTTTATATGAACAAAAAGCTTTAAGTAAATTAAAAAAAGTAGCTACCAAAAAAAAGATAAAATAAAAGAAAAAAGTATTTTTTACTTGCAGAGGATAAACATATATATTATAATAATATAAGAAAGGAAAGAAAATTATGGAAGAAATTTTATTGATTACCGAAGAAAAAATGGAAGAAGCTGTAAAAGCAATGGAAAGACGTTTTACTAATGTCCGGGCAGGTAGAGCTAATCCGGCAATATTAGATGCGGTAATGGTTAATTATTATGGAACTGATACTCCTTTAAAACAACTCGCAACCATTTCTGTTCCAGAAGCTAGAATTTTAATGATTAAACCATTCGATCGTAGTAGTTTAACGGCTATTGAAAAAGGAATATTTGAGGCTAATATTGGTCTTACGCCTAATAATAATGGCGAAGCAATTATTTTAAATATTCCTGCTTTAACAGAAGATACTAGAAAGGAATATGTTAAAGAAGTAAAATCTTTAGCTGAAGATGGCCGTATTAGTTTAAGACATATTAGACAAGAAGCTAATAACGACATTAAAAAAATGGAAATTCCCGAAGACGATAAAAAAGGGTTAAGTGACGATGTTCAAGATCTTATAAATAAATATAATAAAATAATTGACGAAAAATTAAAAGAAAAAGAAAAGGAACTTTTAAGTATTTAATGTTTAAAAAAAATAAATTAGATGGGCTTGATACCAAAAAAATAAACGAAGTAGCAAGCTTATCGGCTAGAGTATTAAAAGTAATTTATTTACTTTTGGCTTTTCTGGTTATTTATATTGTTATAAGATTATTTAAAGAAACCCAAATTTTAGAGTTTATTGGAACTATTATTAAAATATTAGTCCCTTTAATTATTGGTTTAGTTGTCGCTTGGCTTTTTGAACCATTTGTTTCATTTTTAGAAAAAAAACATATTAAAAGAGTATTTGGAACTATTATTACTTATATTATTTTATTTGTAATTGTAGCGTTAGTTATGTCAGCTTTAATTCCTTTATTAGCTGGTCAAATAATGGATTTTGCTAAAGCTGCTCCAGATATATTTAATTCGATAAAAGGTTGGTTTTTAAATATATTTGATTATTTAAAAACTTTAGATTATATCGATGCTAATGAACTTAAAAATCAATTTTTTGATAAATTCGAAGACATTGCTGTTGGTATATCTAGTGCACTTCCCAATACTTTAATTAATTTTGTTTCAAGTTTATTTTCTGGAATCGGAACTTTTGCAATTGGTTTAATCATCGGTTTCTTATTAATGGTTAATTTTAGAGGTATGAAAAGTATTTTAAAATTATTACCAGCTAAATATCGGGAAACTGGAATTGAACTTACAAGTGAAGTTAATGATTCTTTAAGAAGTTATGTAACTGGAGCCCTTATTGACTGTGGAGCCGTATTTGTACTTACATCGATTGGTTTTTGGATAGTTGGATTAGAAGCTCCTGTTTTATTCGGATTTTTCTGTGGACTTACTAATATTATTCCTTATATTGGACCTTATATTGGTGGTGCTCCAGCAGTAATTGTTGGTCTTACGCAAAGTCCGACTATTGGAATTTTAACTTTAATTATCGTAGTTGTTATTCAATTTTTAGAAGGTAATTTATTACAACCATTTATTATGTCAAAAACGACTAAATTAAATGCTATTGTTATTATGCTAGGATTACTTGTGTTTGGTTATTTCTTCGGAATAATTGGAATGCTTTTATCAACACCAATCCTTGCAGCTATTAAAACAATTTTTCAGTTTTTCAATAAAAAGTATGGACTTTTAGATTATACTTTAGACGATATAACTGCTGATAAAGAAATCGTTGAGAAAAAAGAGTAAGTTAATATTTATTTTATAGAGAGCTAGTGGCCGGTGAAAACTAGTAAATAAAATTAACTGAAGCTATTTTCGAGAGAAATGTAAACATTTCCGGGTAAAACCGTTATCATAATTAAGTTTAATTAGGATGGTACCACGGCTTTTCGTTCCTAGAAATAGCCCGTGGTTTTTCTTTTGAGAGGAGAAAGTTATGACAAAAATATTTTTATTAGCTGGTAAAGCTAGAACTGGTAAAGATACTGTGGCAACAGAAATAGTAAATTATTATGAAAATAAAAATAAAAAAGTAGTAAGATTAGGTTTTTCTGATTATATAAAAAATTATGCTATGAAAATTACTAATTGGGATGGTAGGGATGAAACAAAACCTAGGGAACTTTTACAAACTATTGGGACAGATATAGTAAGAGAAAAAATAAATAAAGATTTCTTTATAAATAGATTATGTGAAGATATTGTTGTTTATAGTTATTTCTTTGATGTTATCGTTATATCTGGTGGCAGATTTCCTAATGAGTTAGACATTCCTAAAAGTAAATTTAAAGATGTATTTATTATAAAAGTAGAAAGACCTGGTTTTGAAAATAATTTAACCGAAAAACAAAAAAAACATATTACCGAGCATGCTTTGGATAATTATCAAAATTATGATTATTTGCTTGAAAACGATGGAAATACCGAAAATTTAATTTTAAAAACCAGAAAAATTTTAGAAGAGGTGGATTATGAACATTAAAGATTTATTTATAGAATATTTTGTTAGTAAAGGTCACAAACAGATTCCTTCAGCCCCAGTTGTACCGGAAAATGACCCTTCAGTATTATTTAATACTGCAGGAATGCAGCCTCTTGTTCCTTATTTAATGGGAGAGCATCATCCTTATGGAACGAGACTTTGTGATTATCAAAAATGTATTAGAACCAATGATTTAGACGAAGTTGGAGATACAACCCATCATACATTTTTTGAAATGTTAGGAAACTGGAGTTTAGGAGATTATTTTAAAAATGAAAGTATTGAATACAGCTTTGAATTTTTAACTAAAGTTTTAAATATTCCTTTAGAAAAACTAGCTATTACTGTTTATAAAGGCGACGAAAAAATACCACGGGATGAGGTATCTGCAAATAAATGGAAAAGTCTTGGAATTAAAGAAGAGAGAATTGCTTATTTAGGAAGAGAAGATAATTTCTGGATAGCTGGAACTAGTGGTCCTTGTGGAGGCGATACTGAAATATTTTACTTTAGAAGTGACGACGAAATTCCTGAAAAATTTAATCCTGAAGACGATAGATGGGTTGAAATTTGGAATAATGTCTTTATGGAATTTTATCAAGACGAAGATGGTAATGTTACTGAACTTCCAAGTAAAAATGTTGATACTGGTATGGGAGTTGAAAGAATAACGGCTGTTTTAGAAGGGGTAAATGATAACTATCAAAGTTCTATTTGGCAAGATGTTATTGATAAAATTGTAGAAATTACTAATTTACCTTATCAAGGTCATGAAAAATCAATGCGAATAATAGCTGATCATTTAAGAACCGCTGTCTTTATTGCTGCTGACCCTGCTGGTATAAAACCAAGTAATACCGATCAAGGTTATATTTTAAGAAGACTTTTAAGAAGAGCTATTAGACATGCGAAAAAATTAAATATCGATATTAATAGTGACTGGGATAAAGAAATAGCTTTATTAATCATGACTAAATATGAAAATTATTATCATGAGATTAAAGAAAATAAAGATGTTGTTTTAGAAGTTTTAAAAAACGAAAAAAATAAATTTAATCGAACTTTAGAAAAAGGTTTAAAAGAGTTTGAAAAAATAAAGAAAAATTTAACTGATAATAAAATTAATAAAGATTTAGCGTTTAAATTATATGATACTTATGGTTTTCCAATTGAACTTACTGAAGAACTTGCTAAAGAAGAAAATATTATTGTCGATACAGAAGGTTTTAAAGAAAAATTTAAGGAGCATCAAGAAAAATCAAGAACCGCTGCCGCTGGTAAATTTAAAGGTGGTTTATCAGGTAATAGTATTATTGAAACTAAATATCATACAGCAACTCATTTATTGAATGCGGCTTTAAAACAAGTTATTGGTAATAGTGTCCATCAAAAAGGTAGTAATATAACTAAAGAAAGAATGCGTTTTGACTTTGCTTGTGATCATAAATTAACTGACGAAGAAAAAGAAGCTGTAGAACAGTTAGTAAATAATTGGATTAAAGAAGGATTAGAAGTAACTAGTGAAGAAATGAGTAAAGAAGATGCTTTAAAATCAGGTGCTGAATGTATGTTTATAGACAAATATCCTGATATTGTTACAGTTTATAGTATTGGAAATATTTCTAAAGAATTATGTGGAGGCCCTCATGTTAAAAATACTAGTGAACTTGGACATTTTAAAATAAAGAAAGAAGAAGCTAGTAGTGCTGGTGTTAGAAGAATTAAAGCTATACTTGAATAATGTAAAGTATGGCTTTTTTCTTTAAAAAACTTTTATTTATAAGGGAAATGTGTTATAGTTATTACTTTATAAAATGTATTTTGAATAAATTGTCTGACAATTAGTTTTATAAAATTTATAAATGTGTTAAAATATTATTTAACAGGTGATGCTATGAATGTTAATAATAATACATTAAAAGAGGAAAATAAATATTTAACTGAAGTGAAAAAAGTGGCAAAAAAATTTATTAAAGAAATTGATGTTAAAATTACCAAAGAAAAACAGGAAATCTTCGAATTGAAAAAATATATATGGAATGATTGTAAAAGCTTAAGTGATCTTGAGTATGGTAATTTATTAAATGACACTGATGCTAAAGTAGAAATTACTAATGCTAAAATTAAAAAAGTATTTAAATATGAAAAAATATTAGATAAGGCTTATTTTGGAAGAATAGATTTTAAATTACCGGATGAAACAATTAAGGTATATATAGGATTATATGGTCTTAATAATGAAAATAAAAATTATATATTTGATTGGCGAGCACCAATTTCTAGCCTTTTTTACGATTATACGGTTGGAAAAGCTAGTTATGAAGCTCCAATGGGAGTGATAGATGGTGAAATTACCTTAAGAAGACAATATAAAATCGAAGATGGTAAATTAAAAAGAATTATTGAAAATGATATTAATATTGATGATGATATGTTGCAAGAAGTTTTATCTTCTCACTCAAGTGATAAAATGAAAAATATTGTTACAACAATTCAAAAAGAGCAAAATCAAATTATTAGGAATACGAAAGATAAATATTTAATTGTTCAAGGGATTGCGGGAAGTGGTAAAACTTCTGTTGCCCTACACCGCATTGCTTATTTATTATATAAAGAAAAAGGTTTAACTTCTAAAAATATTTTAATATTTTCTCCTAATAATGTTTTTTCAGAATATATTTCTGACGTTTTACCTGAATTAGGTGAAGAAAATGTTTTAAATACTACTTTTAGTGATATTGCAAAAACTTATTTAAAAAAATATAAAAAGTTAGAAACATTTTCAGATTTTTTAAAACGTAAATATAACGAATTAAGAAATGAGAGTATAGTAAAAAACCTATACACAAAAGAAGAATTAGATAAATATCTTGATAGTTATTTAAAAAAGCATATTTTTAAAACAGGAATTACTTTAAATGGCTTTTGTTTTAATCATTTAGAATTAAACGATTTATTAATGATTAAGTATAAAAAATTACCTTTTACCGAAAGAATAGAAAAAATTGCTGAATACATTTGTCATAGTATTAATGTTCCTTTAAAGAAATATAAAACAAAGATTAAAAACATTTTAAATGAAAAAATAAATATTGACCTTGATCCTGTTCATATTTTTAAAGGATTTTTAGAAGAGAAAAATATTATTAGAGAGAATAATAAATTATATTATGATGATATTACGGGAATTATATACATCTATTTTCAGTTAAATGATTTTCCATATAATAGTGAAGTTAAACACGTGGTTGTTGATGAAGCTCAAGATTATTCTTCATTACAATTTTGGATATTAAAGAAAATTTTTCCTAAAGCTTTTTTCACTATTTTAGGTGATATTAACCAATCTATAAATCCTGATAGTACATATAAATCATTAAAAGAATTAAAAATCATTTTTGATAATGAAGCTAATTATATAGAATTAAATAAAACATATAGATCTAGTTCAGAGATAATTGAATTTGCTAGTAAAATTTTAAATATTAATAATATCACTTCAATTAGAGGTAAAAACGGTTTTTCTGTTTTAAAAAGAGAAAGTAATGATATAAATGATATTATTAGCGATTTGAAGAAAATGAAAAATGATGGTATGCAAACAATAGCTATTATTACAAAAGACGATAAAGAGATAATTAATCTTCACAAAAGACTTGTGGCTAATTCTTCAGAGAATATATTTGTCAAAAATACTATAGAAAAAAACAAAATTTCTATTTTGCCTTCATATATAGCTAAAGGATTAGAATTTGACGGCGTTATAGCATATACTAAACCTGATAATTATTATACAGAAGAAGAAAGAAATTTATATTATGTTGTATGTACTAGAGCTCAACATCAATTGATAGTGTATAATCAACCTATGTTATGTTTAGAAAGGCCAAAAATATTAAAAAAGTAATTTAATTAACGAAAAAAAGTATGTACATTCATTTAAGAATTGTACTAACAAATGTATGACAAGGGTAAAAAAAGCCCTTTTTTTGTATAATAGTAAAATTATGCTTTTCATTGTAAAGTATGGATTTTTTCTTTAAAAAAACTTTTATTTATAAGGGAAATGTGTTATAGTATAAGCAAGAGGTGATATAATTGGTAGATATAACTTATAGGAATAAAGAAAAAATAGAAGAAATTAGAAAAAAGAAAATAAGAGTCCAAAGAGTAGCAAGGTTTGTTTCAATTGTTTTTGCCGCCGGTGAGTTAAGTGGTTATGAGGCTGAAGCAGGTAATTATAGTTCAGAAGAAGAATTACTTGCTAAAATAAATAGATTTGAAGATACTGCCATTACTAAAAGAGATGTATCTTTAATTAATGATCAAAATGAAATATCAAATATTGTTATTTTAAATACTTGTACACCAAAAGGTAGTTATGTGGAAGACGAAGTTGAAAAAGATAATGGCCGGACTTTAGTTTATGCCAAAGTAACTAAAGTATTAGATAAAACCCTTCAAAATCAAGTTAGTGAAGGTATGCATAGATAAAAGACCTATTTAGTAGGCCTTTTTTTACATGCTAGTTTTTCCAGTTATAACATCTTTTAAATTTTGTAAATATAATTCAAAAATATTAGCTTTATCTATTTTTTTATCTGTAATTAAATTAATAGTTCTAATATATTTACCATTTTCTTTAATTTTTAATTTTCCAACAACTTCTCCTTTTTTTAGCGGAGCTTTTAAAGGTTCTAAACTTGCTTCGTAACTAGCATTTCCTTTTTTTTCAGCTTTTTTCTTTAAAACATTTACTTTAGTTTCCGGAATAACATTTACATATCTTTGTTTTCCTTTATCAACTTCATAAGTTCCGATAATATCTTTATTAAGTAAATTTTCAGTTTTATATTGGGCAAAAGCATAATCAAGCATTTCACTAACTTCGGCATTTCTAGTTTTACTGTCAGGTTCACCCATTACTACAGCAATAATTCGCATACCATCTTTTTCAGCAGTAGCAGTTAAACAATAACCAGCTTCTTTGGTATAACCAGTTTTTAAACCATCAACGCCATCATAAAATCTAACTAATTTATTAGTATTAACAAGCCATATTTTTTTATCAGTATTTTCTCTTAAATAATCTTCATAAACTTTAGTAAATTCTAATACTTGTTTGTGTTTGACTAGTTCTCTAGCAATAATACTCATATCTCTCGCACTTGAATAATGATTAGCGGCATCAAGTCCATGTGGAGTTTTAAAATTAGTATTTTTAAGTTTTAATTTTTTAGCTTTTTCGTTCATCATACTGATAAAAGCATCTTCCGTGCCTGCAACTGTTTCTGCTAAAGCGACAACCGCATCGTTTCCAGAAGATATAGCAACACCTTTAAATAAATCTCTAACGCTCATTTCTTCGCCTGTTTCTAAAAGAATTTGACTACCACCCATACTAGATGCATTTTCACTTACTGTAACTTTATCGTCCCAGTTAATAGTTTTATTTTCAATTGCTTCTATAATTAAAAGCATACTCATCATTTTTGTCATACTAGCGGGATTTAATTTTTCGTCAGCATTATTTTCATAGATTACTTCGCCAGTACTAGCTTCAATTAAAATAGAACTTTTACTATTAGGCGCAAGTTTAAAATCCTCTTCGGCGAAGGCTTTAATAGGAAGGATTAATAAAATTAAAAGTAATAATAAACATTTTCTCATATTCCACCTCTAATAAAAAATATGTCTAAAAAAAGTAAATATTAATAAAAAAAGAAAACAATTAAGTTTTCTATTTAGCTAACTGTAAATAAGAATTAACAGCATAACTGGTAATATTTGACCGGTTGATAATACCAATCATTTTACCATTTTTAATAACAGGAGCTTTTTTAAGGTGTTTACTTTCAAGGATTCGGCAAACATCTTCTAAATTAGTATTAATATCAATAGTAAGAACTTTCTTTTTCATAATGTCTTTAACTTTTAAATCCATTAAATTTTTAAGTTTTTCGTCAAAAGTGTTTTCTTTACTTAATAAAGCTAGTGAATAAGCATTAATAAATAATGGATGGGCTTTTTCAAGGTAACGCATAATATCGCCATCACTGATAAAACCACTTAAATTACCTTGATTATCGGTAACTGGAACACCACTTATATGTTTTTCACTAATTAAAGATAAAGCACTTAATAAACTATCATTTTCTTTAACTGTATATATATCTTTTTTCATAATTTGTTCTAGTTTTAAATCACTAGTAATAATAGTTTCTTTTTCGAGTTTTTTAACTTTTAAAGCTAATAGAAAGCCACTAAAAGCAATAACAAAAGCTACAATTAAAGTAATGATAAAAGCAAACTCCATAGCTGCATAATTAGAATAATTACTTTGAATTTTTATATTTGTCATTAAAGAATAAACACCAGTAAATAATGATGTTCCTAAACAACCAGCAATTTGAAAACCAGCTGTTACTAAAGTAACACCATCGGGATTTTGTTTTTTAGGAAGGGCACTTAAAGCAAAACTTTGAGCCGGTCCGATAATTAAACTCATAAAGCCAGCAATAGGAATATATAATAAAGATATTAAAATTAAAGAATTTATATGAATTGTAAGACTCATAATGATAATAAAAATAGAAATAAGTAAATATCCTAATGGAATAATTATTTTCCCACCTTTATTATCGTATATTTTTCCAGCAATAGGTGCGAGAATACAAGAAACAGCAATAGCTGGAAATAAAGTGAGTGAAGCATTTAATGAAGAAGTATTAAGGGCATTTTGGATAAATAAAGGCATAATAACGTTAAGCGCAAGTAAAATAAACATAGCAATTAAATTTAAACCAAGACCAGTTCTAAATTTTTTAACGGTTAATGGTTTAAAATTGATAAATGGGATATCTAATTTATTTTGCCTTTTGATAAAAATAATTAAACAAATAATGCCAATAATAATTACACTTACCGCTATAACAATATTTCCAGAAAATAGGGTAGAAATACCATATAAAATACCGATTAAAGCTAAACTTATTAAAGTAACAGATAAAATATCTAATTTTGGATTTTCATTTTTTTCGTCTTTACCAATAATAACGGCCCCCATAATAAATAAAATAACCATTAATGCGGCAAAAACAAAGAATAAAATGTGCCAAGAAGCTAGACTTAATAAAAGTCCTGCTACAATTATACTAACTGATGGTCCTAAAGTAGTGGCAGCTCCCATAAGGCCCATATAAGATCCCATTTTTTCTTTGGGAACAACGTTTAAAACCATATTCATGCCAATTGGTGTTAGCATTCCTGTTCCTAAAGATTGTAAAATTCGCCCAGTTAGCATTACTGGAAAATTAGGCGCGAAAGCACAAACTAAACTACCAATAATTAGTAAAGATACCGTAAATAAGAAAAGGGGTTTAGTTTTAAATTTGCGATATAGATACGAAGCAATCGGAATCATAATCGCCGCTCCTAGCATGTAAGCAGTTGTTAACCACTGAACAGTTGAAACATCAACTTTAAAATCTTTCATAATTGGTGCGAGCGCAATATTTAAAAAGGTTTCGTTAAAAGTTCCTAAAAAAGCTCCAAATGCTGCAACAATTAAAATAAGTATTGGTTTTTTCATAATTTTCCTCCTTTAAAGCCCAAAAAAAACACATGTATATGTTTCCTTGCGTAATCAGATTTACGTGGTAATTCACTACATGTGTCAACAGGCATATACCATTCTAGCACGTTTTTTTGAAAAATGCAAACAAAAATTTGGCAAAATATAGTAAATATGGTATTATAAAGGTGCTGAAGGAGGTAATTAGATGTCTAAATATATTCCGGATATTTATCAAAAAAGTATTTATACGGTTAATTACTCAAAACTTTATAGTGATGGCATTAAATGCTTATTATTTGATTTAGATAATACCTTAATTTCTTCTAAAAGTTTAGGAGTTTCTGAAAAAACTAAAGATTTAATTATTAGTTTAAAACAAAAAGGATTTAAGGTAATTATTTTAAGTAATAGTCCTAAAAAAAAGGTTAAAAAGTTTGGCGAATTTTTAGAAGTTCCTTACTATTATTTTGCTTTAAAACCTTTAAGTTTTAAGTTTAAAAAAGCTTTAAGTGATTTTCACTATTTACCTAAAGAAGTCGCAATTATCGGTGATCAAATAATGACAGATGTAGTTGGAGGTAATAAAGTGGGAATTACGACAATTTTAGTAAATCCTGTAGCTGATAAAGATGTTATTTTTACTAAATTTAATCGTTTTTTTGAAAAAAGAAAAATAAAAGAACTTGAAAATAATAACTTATTTAAAAGAGGTAATTATTATGAGTAAATGTTTAGGCTGCGGAGCCTTATTACAAGATAAAAATGAAAATGAAATTGGTTATACATTAGATTTAAGTAAAAAATTATGTAAACGTTGTTTTGAAATTCAAAATTATAATATTTATAAGAAAGCCGATATTGATGGAAAAAAATATTTAAGGGAAATTGATAAAACTAATGATTTAGTATTATTAGTTACTGATTTATTTAATGTCCATACGATAAAAGAAATAAATATTAGTAATCCGGTTATTTTAGTTTTTACTAAAAGAGATTTATTACCACGCGGTATTTATGAAAATAAACTATTAAGTAAAATAACTAGTCATTTAAATATTGTTGGGAAAATAGTTGTTAGTAGTTTAAATAATTATCAAATAGATGACCTTTATAATTTAATTATGAATAAAAAAAAGAGTAATTATGTTTATGTTATTGGTAGTACTAGTACAGGTAAAAGTACTTTAATTAATAAATTTATTTATAATTATGGTAGTAGAGATAATAAAATAACTACTAGTCCTAATCCATCAACGACATTAGATTTAATTGAAAGCAAAATAAATGATAATTTAATATTAATTGATACTCCTGGAGTATTAGACGAAGGTAGTATTCTTTCAGTAGCTAGTAAAGAAGAATTAAAAAAAATAGTTCCGAAAAAGGAAATAAGACCAGTTGTTATTCAGGTTAAAAATAAACAGACAATTATAATTGATAATTTAATTAGAATAGATGTTAAAAAGGGTATTTTAGTTTTTTATATGGCTAATACTTTAAAAATAAATAGATATTATAATGAAAAAGAAACTTTAAAAAATTTAAAAAAATATCATTTTAATAACCTTAATAACGAAGATATAGTTATTAAAGGGCTTGGGTTTATTAAAACTAAAAATGTAGTAGATTTTGATATATATGTAAATGAAAATGTTAAAATTTTACTAGAGCAATCAATCATATGATTGTTTTTCTTTTCGTTTTGTGGTAACATTAATAGTAGGGTGATGCTAGATGCTAGGAACAATAATTGGATTAGAAGAAGACAAGGTTTTACTTAAATTAAACATTCCGTTAAACGAATTTCAAAGTTTAATAAACCTGCACGTTGTTATGGAAGATGCTGATAAAATAATAGTTGGAGAAATTGCTGATATTAAAGATAACGTAGCTTATATTAATTTACTTGGAGAAATTAAAGATAACAAGTTTGTTTTTGGAATTATCAGAAAGCCTTCCTTTGGAGCATCAGTTAAACTTGTTTCTAAAGAAAGAATTCCAATGATTATCAGTATTGACCATTATAAAGAAAATGAAGATGTTTATATTGGGGAAAGTCCTATTTATAATGGCGTTAAAATAGGTTTTAATATTAATGATTTTTTTGCTAATCATTTTGCAATATTTGGATCAACTGGAAGCGGTAAATCTTGGGGAGTAGCTAGACTTATTCAAAGTATTTTTGATAAACAACACTCAATTGCTTACCGGGCAAGTATTTTTATCTTTGATGCTTATGGAGAATATCATAGTGCTTTTAAAGATATAAATAAAAAAGTTCCGGAGTTGGCATTTAAAGCTTATACAACTAATACTAAATTTAGTGAAAGTGAGCTTTTAAAAATACCTTTATGGTTATTAACAACTGACGATATTGCTTTATTGCTTAATGTTGAGAAACCAACGCAAATACCTATTTTGGAAAAAGCTTTAAAATTAGTTACGGTTTTTGCCAGAAAAGAAGAAGATGTTATTAAACAAAAAAACGATATTATTGCTAGAGCTATTCTTGATATTTTATCAAGTGGTCATTCTTCTGCCCAAATAAGAGATCAAATATTTTCTGTATTAAGTAATTATAGTACTAAAGATTTAAATTTAGAATCAACAATTTATCAGCCAGGGTACGTAAGACCACTTAAACAGTGTTTAATAATCGATGCTTCTGGTAAAATAAGAGAAATTGAGCTTTTAACTAATTATATTAGAACTTTTCTAGACGATAGTATTGAACTATCAATGCCAGATGGAACTTTTAGTTATGGCTTAAATGATTTAGCTACAGCTTTAGATTTCGCACTTATTTCCGAAGGCGTTTTAAATAGTGATAGGGTTTACGATGAAGCTAATGTACTTAAAGTAAGACTTCATGCTTTAATTAATAGTGATTATGCAGTTTATTTTGATTGTCCTGAATATATTAGTTTAGATAATTATATAAAGAGTTTACTTTCTGTTAATGGTGGTAGAAAAGCGCAAATAATTAACTTTAATATTAACTATGTTGACGATAGGTTTGCGAAAACAATTACTAAAATTTATTCAAAGATGTTATTTGAGTATGCTAAAAACTTAAAACAAAGAGCCTCATTACCATTTCATATTATTTTAGAGGAAGCTCATAGATATGTTCAAAATGATAGTGATATTAATATTATTGGTTATAATATTTTTGACCGAATTACCAAAGAAGGAAGAAAATATGGAGTTTTATTAGGACTTATTTCTCAAAGACCTAGTGATTTATCAGAAACTTCTATTTCCCAGTGTAGTAACTTTTTAATTTATAAAATGCTTCATCCAAGAGATATTAATTATATTAAAGATATGGTTCCTAATATTACTAATGAAATTGTTAAAAGACTTCGGGTTTTGCAACCAGGAAATTGTATTGCTTTTGGTAGTGCTTTTCATGTACCCGTTTTAGTTAGATTAGATAAACCAAATCCCGCACCGTCTTCAAGTAGTTGTGATATCAGTGCAAACTGGTTTATAAATAGGCAGTAAAGACTTCAGTTTTATGAAGTTTTTTCTTGATTTTTTTTAGCAAATAGGGGATAATAATTTCAGGAGGAATTTATATGACAAGAGAAGAATATGCTAATATTTTATTACCAAATGTAAAATATACTTATGAAGAATATGAAAAAATGTATCCGGAAAGAAATTTAAAAGAAGGTGCAATCGTTAGTAGATATGCTCCTAGTCCTACCGGTTTTGTCCATATAGGAGCACTTTTAACAACATTTATTAATTATAAAATGGCTAGACAAACTGATGGTGTTTTTTATTTAAGAGTTGAAGATACTGATCAAAAAAGAAGTATTGACGATGGAATTAATAAAATAATAGAAGATTTAGCAAAGTTTGATATCGAGTTTAACGAAGGCGTTACTAAAGAAGGGGATAAAGGTAATTATGGCCCTTATACGCAAAGCGAAAGAAAAGATATTTACTGGGCTTTTGCGAAGAAATTAATTGCAGAAGATAAAGCTTATCCATGTTTCTGCAGTGAAGAAGATAATGCCACTAGTCATGAAATGCAGGTTCAAAATAAAGAACGTACTGGTTATTATGGAAAATGGGCTAAATGCCGAAATTTAAGTATGGAAGAAGTAATTAATAAAATAAATAATGGAGAAAAATATATTATAAGACTTAAATCAGATGGTGATTTTAATAAAAAATTTACTTTTAAAGATTTAATTAAAGGTAAAGTAGAATTTCCAGAAAATGACGAAGACTTTGTAATTATTAAATCAGATGGTCTGCCAACTTATCATTTCGCTCATGCAGTTGACGATCATTTAATGCGAACTACACATGTTATTCGCGGTGAAGAGTGGTATTCTAGTATTCCTAAACATACCCAGTTATTTAAATTACTTGGATTTAAAATTCCTAAATATGCTCATATATCACCTTTAATGATTGAGGATAATGGGGTTAGAAGAAAAATAAGCAAAAGAAAAGACCCTGAAGCTGCCGTTAGTTTTTATCATGAAAAGGGTATTCCTAATAAGGCAATTATGCTTTATTTAGAGACAGTGGCTAATTCTAATTTTGAAATGTGGCTTGAACAAAATAAGGATAAAGATGTTAATGAGTTTGTTTTAGATTTTAAACGTATGAGTACTGGCGGAACGATGTTTGATTATGATAAACTTATTAATATTTCTAAAAATTATATAAGTAGGTTAAAAGCAAGTGAAGTATATGATTTAGCTTTAGAACATGCTAGAACATATAATAAAGAGTTTGCGAAATTATTAGAAAAATACAGAGAATATAGTATAAATGTTTTTAATATTGAAAGAGAGCAAAAGAAACCACGAAAAGATTTAGCTTATTTTAGTGATACAGAAAATCAAATATGGTATATGTATGAAGAATTATTTAATGATGTTACTTATGACTGGCAAAATATTACTGATAAAAAAGAGATAGAATTAATTCTAAATACTTATATAAATGAATATTATGATATTAATGACGATAAGCAAATATGGTTTGATAAAATGAAAGAAATGAGTGAAAAAATAGGTTATGCAGGTAATATGAAAGATTATAAAGAAAATCCGCAAAATTATAAAGGAAGTATTGCTGATGTAAGTATGGTTATTAGAGTAGCTTTAACAAGTAAAAGTATGACTCCTGATTTATATGAGATAATGAAATTACTTGGAACTGAAAATATCAAAAAAAGAGTTGAAAAGGCTTTACAAGTATAAAAATTTATTATATAATTAAAAAGAACTTTCAAGTTCTTTATGCAGGTGTAGTACAACGGTTAGTATATGGCCTTGCCAAGGCTAGGATGCCGGTTCGATTCCGGTCACTTGCTCCATTTGTTTATCAGCCCTTGATTTTTCAAGGGTTTTTGAATGCTGGAAAGGAGTTTTGCTTAAATGAAAATAACCATAGAACAATTAGAATTTCCTTTATGTGTT
>CALVVT010000072.1 GCA_944363935.1 uncultured Bacilli bacterium | reverse complement strand
ACTTATATTAGTGTTTTAGAACGAACTAAAGAAATTGGTATTTTAAGAGCTTTAGGAGCGCGAAAAAAAGATATAAAAAGAGTTTTTAATGCTGAAACCTTTATCATTGGTATATTATCAGGTTTACTAGGCATTTTAATTGCTTATTTATTAACTTTCCCAGCTAATCAGGTAATTGAAAACTTATCAGGTTTAGCGGCTGTTGCGAAATTAAATCCAGTTCATGCATTAATTTTAATTTTAGTTAGTATGATTTTAACTCTTATAGGTGGAGCCCTACCAGCAAGTATGGCTTCGAAAAAAGATCCAGTAGATGCTTTAAGAACGGAGTGATTAAATGGAAGAAATTATTCAAAAATTAACTTTAAAAAAAGAAATTATTAGTGTGATGGAGTCTTGTACTGGTGGGGCTTTGGCCAACGCTTTAACAAATGTGCCTGGTTCTAGTGAAGTGTTTAAGTTTGGAGCTGTAACCTATAGTAATGAATTTAAAATTAAAATGGGAGTTAAGTCGTCTTTAATAGATAAGTATACAGTTTATAGTCTTGAAATTGCTAGAGATATGGCTAAAGTTATTAGCGAGTTTACAAGTAGTGATTATGGAATTGGGGTAACTGGTAAATTAAATAAACCAGATGTTTATAATATGACTGGTAACGATAATCTTGTTTTTGTTAGTATTTATGAGAGAAAAAATAACAAGTATGACGATTTAAAAATACTTGTTAGTAGTGAAAATAGGGAAATTAATAAAAACGAAGTGTTAAACCAAATTCAAACTAAATTATTAGAAATATTAAATGCCAAGTAAAAACTTGGTTTTTTAATAAAGAAAAAGCCTTGATTTACAAGACTTAATTAACAAAATGGTGTCCCTTTAGGGATTCGAACCCTAGACCCACAGATTAAGAGTCTGCTGCTCTACCAGCTGAGCTAAAGAGACAAGTACATACTAATTTTATCATATTTTTTGGAAAAAGGAAATACCATTTTAGCCGTTATCATGTGATTTTCTTATATAAATTTTTTGGTAATTATTTTAATAAAAAAATTTAAAAAGATAGTATAATGTTAGTAATAATAAGGATTATTGTAAAAATATTTTATTATAATTCTTTATTTTTTTAAGAAATTGCAGATTTTCTAAAAAAAATGAAAAAAATACTTGATTTATTGCATAAAATAATGTATACTTAAAAAGTCAAGAAAAACGGATCTGTAGCTCAGTTGGTTAGAGCACACGCTTGATAAGCGTGGGGTCGTAGGTTCAAGTCCTACCAGATCCACCATTTGGCCTGTTGGTGAAGCGGTTAACACACATGCCTTTCACGCATGCATACACGGGTTCAAATCCCGTACAGGCTACCAATTTTGTTATTTAAAATTTTATATAAATACTTTGAAGTGGAGAAGTAATATAAAGCTTATTTAATAGAGAATTAGTGGTTGGTGGAAACTAATAATAACTTTATATGAATAACACCACGGAGTTACTTATCCGAAATAACAGTAGGGTGGGTCGGCTGTAATCCGTTACCATATTATAAGTTTCTTTGAGAAACTATAAAGTGATCACAATGGTGATAATTAAGGTGGTACCGCGAATTACAGTTATTCGTCCTTATGGATGTTTAACTGTTTTTTGTTTATTTGCCTGATTAGCTCAGTTGGTAGAGCGCGCGGCTGTTAACCGCTAGGTCGTAGGTTCGAGTCCTACATCAGGCGCCATTTGCCCAATTAGCTCAGTTGGTAGAGCGCGCGGCTGTTAACCGCTAGGTCATAGGTTCGAGTCCTATATTGGGCGCCATCTGTTGACAAATAAGTAGGTCGTAGGTTTTTGCCTACTAAACCTACTTTTTTAATATAATTTTTAGGAGGCGTTTATGCAGAAATTTACAAAAGAAATGGTTGACGATTATGCTGATAAATTATTAATCGGTTTAACCCCAGAAGAAAACAAAATGGTATTAGACGAGTTTGAAATAATCGATCAAACAATTGATATAATTAACGAAATACCAGATATTGAAAAAGTAGAGCCAATGACACATGCTTTAGACGATTTCGATTATGAATTACGTGAGGATGTGGCTGAAGAGTCAGAATCAATTGATCATTTACTTGCTAACTGTGACGATTATAATGGCCGGCAAGTAGAAGTACCAAGGGTGGTGGGATAATGAGTTATATGAATAAAGGTCTTAAAGAACTTCATACTTTATTAAAAGAAGGAAAAGTAACTAGTGAAGAACTTATTAAAGAAGCTTTAGAAAAATCACATAAATTACAAAAAGAATGTAATGCTTTTGTAACGATTTTAGACGAAGCTAAAGAAATGCCTATAACTGATAATATTCTTTCTGGTATTCCTTATGGTATTAAAGATAATTATAGTACTAAAGGTATTTTAAGTACGGGATCTTCTAATACTTTCAAAGATTATGTTCCTTTTTTTACAGCTACCGCAATTAAAAATTTAGAAAAAGCTGGAGCTGTTGCGGTTAATAAAACCGTTTTAGACGAGTTTGGTATGGGAGGAACTGGAACTACTGGACATACTGGCGTTGTTAGAAATCCTTGGGATAAAACCAAAATGTGTGCGGGTTCTTCGGCTGGCAGTGCCGCCGCTGTAGCTGCAGGAGTTTATCCTTATGCTACAGGAACAGATACTGGTGATTCAATGAGAAAACCAGCTGCTTACTGTGGTATTGTTGGATATAAACCAACTTATGGAATGATTTCTAGATATGGTATGTTTCCTTTTGCTAGTAGTTTAGATCACTGTGGTGTTTTAACTAGAAGTGTTGAAGATGCAGCAATAGTTACTGATAATATGAAAGGTATCGATAAAAACGATATGACAACTTGGAATTCCGAAAATATTCATTTATTAGAAGCTTTAACTGGTAATGTTAAAGGGAAAAAACTTTGTTATATTAAAGAATTATGTGATATTAATAATTATCCTAACGCTAGTGAAGAATTAAAAGAACATTTAGCTAACTTTAATAAAACTTTAGATTTATGTACTAAAATAGGGATGGACGTTACTGAAGTATCGGTAGATAGTACGCTTTTAAATGCTAGTCCATCAGTATATGTCGTTATTTCTTGTGCTGAAGCTACTAGTAATATGTCTAATTTAACTGGTTTTATTTTCGGTCCTCGCGGTGAAGGTGATTCTTGGGATACATCAATGAAAAATTACCGAACTAAAGGTTTTTCGCCACTGATAAAAAGAAGGTTTGTTATCGGTTCTTACGTGCTTCAAGCGGCTAATAAAGATAGATATTTCCATAATGCCCAAAGAGTAAGAAGACTTTTAGTCGATAAATGGAAAGAACTATTTAAAACTTATGATGCCGTTATTTTACCGGTTAGTACTGGCCCAGCTAAAGATTTAGAAGGTTCAAAAAATATTTTGGATCAAAATGAAAGTATTTTAGAAGAGCATTTACAAATTGGTAATTACGGTGGTTTCCCATCAATTACAATTCCTAATGGTTTTGTAAATAATCTTCCAGTTGGTGTTAATATAACTGGTAATTGTTATGACGACGAGAATGTTTTAAATATTGCTTATGCGTTAGAAAAAGAAATGCCATATAAAAATCAAATTGCAAAGGAGCGTGCTTATGAATAATTATAAAGTCTTAATTGGTCTTGAAATGCACTGTGAAATAAGTGAAACAAATAGTAAAGTTTTTTCGGCCGCCGCTAATAATTATAGTGACATTCCTAATAGTAATGTAAGACCTATCGATATGGCATTTCCCGGCATTTTACCAGTAGTTAATAAAGAAGC
This sequence comes from uncultured Bacilli bacterium, assembly GCA_944363935.1. Classification (GTDB taxonomy): domain Bacteria; phylum Bacillota_I; class Bacilli_A; order RF39; family UBA660; genus Coprosoma. The sequence continues at coordinate 10,948 of CALVVT010000072.1, read as the reverse complement.
AGTAAGGAAAGCCTTAATGGCTAGTATAATTTTAAATTGTAAACAACCGGAATATATTTATTTTGAAAGAAAAAATTATTATTATCCTGATTTACCTAAAGGTTTTCAAATTACCCAGGAAACTAAACCTGCTCCTGTGGGAATTTATGGTCATTTAGATTATGAATGTGATGGCGAAATGAAAACGGTTCGTATTAATAATTTACACCTAGAAGAAGATGCAGCGGCTACTGAACATTTACCATCAGGTTCTTTAATTAATTATAATAGAGCTGGCGTGCCTTTGCTTGAATTAGTAACTGAACCAGATATCCATTCAGCCGACGAAGCTGTAGCTTTTTTAGAGACAATGCGAAGTATTTATCAGTATGCTGGTATTAGTGAAGCTGATAGTAAAAAAGGTCAAATTAGATGCGATGTAAACGTTTCTATTATGGATAAAGATAAAGACGAAACTAACCCTGATAATTGGGGTATAAAAGTTGAAATAAAAAATGTTAATTCTTTTGGCGGAGTAAGAGACGCTATTAACTATGAAATAAAAAGACAACTAGAGTTAAAGGAAGATGGAAAATATGACGAAATGCCGCAGCAAACAAGACGCTGGGATGAAGAGTCTGGAACAACTATTTTTATGCGTGGTAAAGTAGATGCTATCGATTATAAATATTTTACCGAACCAAATATTCCTAAATATAAGGTTAAAAAGGAATGGCTTTTAGAGATTGAAAAAGACATACCACGTCTTGCTCATGAGCGAAAGGAAGAATATATTAATAATTATGGTATTTCTAGTTATGATGCTGGAGTATTAGTAAAAGAAAAAGCTATTTCGGATTTCTTTGAAGAAACGATTAAACTTGGAGCTGATGCGAAAAGTGCTTCTAACTGGATTACTACTAATTTATTAGGGGCTTTAAATAAAGCCGAGTTAACTATTTCCCAAGCTAAAATGACGCCAAATCATTTAGCCGAACTTATTAAAATGGTTAAAGATAAAGAAATTTCTTCTCAACAAGCAAAAGGAGTCTTTACTGAAAGTTTAAATACTGGTAAAAGTCCTAAAGAAATTGCCAGTGAAAAGGGTTTAAAACAAATAACTGACGATAAAGAAATCGAAAAAGTTGTTGGTGAAGTATTAGACGAAAATCCAAATGTTATTGAGCAGTATAAAAATGGTAAAACGAATATGGTTAATTATTTAGTTGGTCAAGTTATGAAAAAAACAGGTGGGAAAGCGAATCCTGGTTTAGCTAGAGATATTATGGCTAAAGAAATCGAAAAGAGGTGAGATGGTGAGTAACAAATATAGAACACAGTACAATGGTGAACTTTCAGAAAAAAATATCGGTGATACGGTAAAAGTTTGTGGTTTTATCGAAAATATCAGAGATCACGGCGGCGTTATTTTTGTCGATGTTCGTGACGAAACTGGAACTGTACAGATAGTAAGTAATGACGATAGTATATTTAATGGTTTAACGAAGGAATCAGCAGTTACTTTAGAAGGAACTGTTAGAATGCGTGACGAAGAGAATTTTAATCCAAAAATTAAAACTGGAACGATTGAAGTATTAGTTAGCAGTTTTGAAGTTTTAGGTAGGGCTAATAACGAGCTTCCATTTGAAATAATTACTTCTGTTAACGTTAATGAAGATTTAAGACTAAAATATCGTTATTTAGATTTACGAAATAAAAAAGTTCACGAAAATATTAAATTTAGAAGTGAAGTTATTAAGTTTTTAAGACATAAAATGGATACTCTTGGTTTTACAGAAATTCAAACTCCAATTTTAACAGCTTCTTCACCAGAAGGCGCTAGAGATTATATCGTTCCATCTCGAAAATATCATGGTAAATTTTATGCACTTCCACAAGCTCCACAACAATATAAACAGTTGTTAATGGTTGGTGGGTTTGATAAGTACTATCAAATCGCGCCTTGTTTTCGTGACGAAGACGCTAGAGCCGATCGGTCACCAGGTGAATTTTATCAACTTGATTTTGAAATGGCTTTTGCTACAGCTGAAGATGTTTACAAAATTGCTGAAGATGTAATGTATGATACTTTTACTAAATTTTCAAATAAAAAAGTATCACCAAAACCTTTTAGAAGAATTACTTTTAAAGAAGCTATGCTTAAATATGGAACTGATAAACCTGATTTACGAAATCCATTAGAAATTATTGATTTAACTTTAGAATTTAAAAATACAACTTTTAAACCTTTCCAAAACAGTGTAATTAGAGCGATTAAAGTTGATAATATTGCTGATAAATCAAATTCTTGGTTTAATGAAGTAGTAGCTTTTGCGTCGTCAATTGGAATGCCAGGTATTGGTTATATCAGTGTTATGGACGATATGAGTTTTAAAGGACCTATTGATAAATTTTTAAGTAATGAAGAAAGAGAATCATTAATAAAAAAAGCCGATTTAAAAAAAGGTAGTGTTTTATTCTTTATTGCTAATAAAAATGAAAATATTGCTTCTTTATTTGCGGGTCAAATAAGAACAGAATTAGGTAAAAAATTAAATTTAATTAGTAATGATAGATTCGAATTTTGTTTTATCGTTGATTTCCCAATGTATGAGTATAGTCCTGAAGAAAAAAGATATGTTTTTACGCATAATCCATTTAGTATGCCACAAGGTGGTCTAAAGGCTTTAGAAACTGAAAAAACAGAAGATATACTTGCTTATCAGTATGATATTGTTTGTAACGGGGTTGAACTTTCTTCAGGAGCTGTTCGTAATCATGATATTAAAATAATGGAAAAAGCATTTGAAATTGCTGGTTATTCTAAAGAGGAACTAAAAAGTAGATTTAAAGCTTTATATACAGCTTTTCATTATGGAGCTCCACCACACGCTGGTATTGCTCCAGGAATTGACCGGATGATTATGCTTTTAACTGACGAAGACAATATTAGAGAAATAATACCATTTCCAATGAATAGTTCGGCATATGATCCACTTATGGATGCTCCAGCTGAAGTAAATGAAAAACAACTTCGAGAAGTTCATATTAAGGTTAGATGATTACTTTAAATAGTTGCCCTTTAAATACTTATTTTCTAGTTAAAGAACTTTGGTTTTACTATGAAGAAAATCTTAAATTTAATAATTTAGGTTTATTTGAAGGAACTATAGTTTTAGTTAAAGAGAAAAAAGCTGGTAATGTTGTTATAGAAATTGATAATCAATATCTTTCTTTAAATAAGGAAGAAGCTAGTAATGTTAATGGAGATGTTATAGAAAAGAAACTACTAAAAAGAAAAAAATAGTAGTTTTTTTGATAAAAGAAAAAATCTTGCTCAAGATTTCAGGCTGTTGACAAACTGTAAAAATGTAGTATAATACTGGTACATCTTTATGGTTTATGTATTAATAATTATTTTGTTGTTGCATAAAATATTTAAAGATGTTATAATAATGATAGAAGAAAAGCTCATTGTGTACACTTTGTTTTCTTCTCAAATCGATTGCAACTCGAATGTCTTTGCAAGAATATTATTCATTTTCTTGTACAAACTAAAAAAGAGATAGACCTAATTATTGCCGTTAGGTGCTTATCTCCACACTTATGTGAACGCACCTAACTCAATAGTTGAGTTAGGTGCTTTTTTATTGCCCTTTCGATTCTCGCAACAGTAATAACAAAATAATCATTATTACTGCTAATATAGTCAAAAACTCCATTTAGAGTTCCTTTCTTTGTAAGAGTCTTCATGGGGATCACCTCCTATCATAAAATATTTTAAATAAATTATGTGGAGGCAAGCACCTAACATTCTAAATCTATCTCTATGTCATTATATCAAAATACAACAATATTTTCAATTGTATTCTACAATAAAATTAAAAATTCTAGGCGTGACTACCTAGGTTTTTAAAGTTTTAATTTTAGCCTTGTTTTAGTAAATTGGTTTTGTAAAAATATATAAAATTAAGTTTACAAAATAATAGTAAAACCCTTATAAATAAAGAAAAAATCTTGCTTTACAAGATTTCAGAATGTTGACAAATTGTAAAAAAAGTGTATACTAATGTTACGTCTTATAAAAAAAGAAAACTTTTGTTATATTTCTTGCTAAAAAATTTATAAGATGTTATAATATTAATGTAAGAAAAGTAGTTGTTTGTATTGTTTGCTTATTCTTGCATATATTAAAAAAGGAGATATACTTGACCCCTTTTACGTTAAGTGTTAATCTCTGTCCAATTTTGTTTGGTCGTCGAAAAACACCGTATCATAAGTTGATTCGGTGTTTTTCATTAGTCTTCAGATTTCAATAAATATAGAAGGATTAATATAATTATTATATAATCCATAATTCTCCTTTAAGAATTTTATAATCATAGGACATCACCTCTATTCTTTTTAGATTTTTTATTAAAGAACAGAGATTAGAAAAACACCTAACTCAAGTATATCTCCACGTCATTATATCAAAACATGACAATAATTTCAATTGTTTTCCAAAATAAAATTAAAAATTCTAGGCTTGATTACCTAGTTTTTTTGGTCTTAATTTTGGTCTTGTTTTAGTAAATTGGTTTTGTAAAAATATATAAAATTAAGTTTACAAAATAATAGTAAAACTCTTACAAAAACCTTATAAATAAAGAAAAAATCTTGCTTTACAAGATTTAATAATCATAATGGCGGAGTAGGAGGGATTTGAACCCTCGCGCCAGTTGCCCGACCTACACCCTTAGCAGGGGCGCCTCTTCAGCCTCTTGAGTACTACTCCAATTGCTTACAGATAACATTTTACCGAAAAATATTACTGTTGTCAAGGCATGAGAAAATAAAAATTTAAATTGTGCTAGTTTTAATAAAATTTTAACTATTGTTAATTTTTAGGTATTTAAAGTTCATTTTCTTTATTTTATGCATATATAATTTTAGAGAGGAGGATTTAGATGGAGTATAGAGGTATAGATGTATCTAAATGGCAGGGAAAAATAGATTGGAATAGAGTTAAAAAAAGTGGTATGCAGTTTTCCATTGTAAGAATAGGATATGGAATGTATGAAAATCAAAAAGATAGTCAGTTTGAAAATAATTATGCTGGTTGTCTTGAAAATAATATTCCGGTTGGTGTATATTTGTATTCTTATGCTTTAAATGTAAATGAAGCTAAAAGAGAAGCTGAAGTAGTATTAAACTGGCTTAATGGTCGAAAACTTAATTTACCAGTTTATATTGATATGGAAGATAGGTCCCAGCAAAATCTAGGTAAAGATACTTTAACAAATATTTGTACTGTTTTTTGTGAAACTATTGAAAAAGCTGGATATTGGGCTGGCATATACGCTAATAAATATTGGTTTACTAGTATCTTAAATGGCGAAGAACTTGGTAAAAGATTTACTTGCTGGGTTGCCCAGTACAATGATGTAAATACTTATAAAGGTCCTTATGATATGTGGCAATATACGTCTAGTGGTTCAGTAGATGGTATTGATGGAAATGTTGATATGAATATTTTATACCGCGATATTTTTACTGACGTTACAGGAAAAGTAGAGACTAAATTACCTGATTTAAGTAATTATAGCGGAGTATCAATTGTCGATGCGTTAAAACAAAATGGTATAGATAGTTCATTTGAAAATCGTAAAAAATTATATAGAGAAGCTGGTTTTACTGACGAATATTTAGGAACAGCTATTCAAAATTTAAATTTACTTAATAAACTTCGGGGAAATGTTGATTTAACTAGTAATTATTATCCGATTCCAAACTATAATGGTAATTCTTTAGTTGATGCTTTAAAAGATATAAATGTCGATAGTTCTTTTGATTATCGTATGAAAATAGCTCGTAAAAATGGAATTAATAATTATAAAGGTTCTTCTTTTCAAAATAATAAGTTATTAAAATTATTAAAAAAGGGTAAACTATTAAAAGTTTAATCCTTTTTCTTTTAGAAAAAACGTGATATAATTATATTAGTAAAATAGAAAGGGCCAGAAAATGAAAGATATATATAAATATAAACTAGAAGATGCTTTAAATCTGTTAAAGACAACTAAAGAAGGTTTAAGTTCTAAAGAAGTAAATTTACGTAGTAAAAAAGGTCTTAACGAAATTAAAACTAAAAAAAGAGCAACTATTTTAGAAATAATTTTAAAACAGCTTAAAGATAAAATGATAATTATATTGTTAATCGCTTCTTTTCTTTCCTTTATTTTAGGAGAAACATTAGAAGGAATTGTTATTTTAATTATTATTGTTATTAATACAATTATTAGTGTTATTGAAGAAGATAAAGCATTAGAAGCTGTCGAAGCTTTAAAACAAATGAATGCTCCTTATGCATTAGTTAAAAGAAATGGAAAATTAATAAAAGTATTAGCTAAAAATTTAGTTGTTGGCGATATTGTTTATTTAGAAGCAGGGAGCATTGTTCCAGCTGATATGCGAATTATAGAAGAACATAATTTATCAGTTAATGAATCTGCTTTAACGGGAGAAAGCGAACCAGTTAAGAAGAATAATTTAGTAATAAAAAAAGATGTAATGGTGGCCGAGCAAACTAATATGGCATTTTCTGGAACTATTGTCACTTATGGAACTGGGCTTGGTGTTGTAAGCGCGATAGGTATGGATACTGAAGTTGGTAAAATAGCGACAATGCTAGAAAATACTGACGATTTAGATACCCCATTAAAAAGAAAATTAAATGCAGTTGGCGGAATTTTAAGTATTGCTGGTGTTTTAATTAGTGTTTTAATTTTTATTGTCGGTTTACTTCATGGCCAAAATTTAATAACTATTTTAATGATTGCGATATCCCTTGCGATATCAGTTATTCCTGAAGGCCTTCCGGCTACGGCGACAATTGTTATGGCCCTTGGAGTTAGAAGAATGGCTAGTCATAATGCATTAGTTAAAGAGCTTCCAGCAGCAACTACTTTAGGTAGTGCGAGTGTTATATGTACAGATAAAACGGGAACTTTAACCCAAAATAAAATGACTGTTGTCGATGTTCTTACTTATCCCAGTTTAAGTGGTAAAGATAAAATTTTTCAAAATTTTTATTATGGTATGGTTCTTTGTAATAATGCTACTTTTGATTCTGGAGATCCTACAGAAATAGCTTTATTGGAATATGCCAGTAAAAAATATAATGTTAATGATATAAAAGAAAAATATCCAAAATTATTTGAAATGCCTTTTGACTCTAAACGCAAACTTATGAGTACAGTTGAGTGTATAGATGGAAAATATACAGTTTATACTAAAGGAGCTTTAGAAAGCATTCTCAATGTTTGTTCGAAAATTATGTGTAATGGGAAGGTAATTCCTTTAACCTCGGAAATTAAAGAAGAACTTATAAAAGCTACGGAAAAGTATTTACTAGCTGCTAAAAGGTTACTTGCTTTTGCCTATAAGGAGATGGAAAGTTTACCAAAATCTGAAGACGAAAACATTGAACATGATTTAATTTTTATGGGTCTTACGGCAATGATTGATCCACCAAGAATTGGGGTAAAAAAAGCTATTAAAACTTGTCATAGTGCAGGTATAAAAGTTATTATGATTACTGGTGACCATAAATTAACCGCGACAGCTATTGCTAAAGATTTAGGAATATACCGTGATGGTGACCGAGTACTTACAAGCAAAGAACTTCAAAAAATGGATTTTGCAAAATTAAAAAGAATTATTAATAAAGTAACCGTATTTGCGCGAGTAAGCCCTGAAGATAAAATGGCTATTATTGCGGCTTTAAAAGAAAATGGTGAAGTCGTAGCTATGACTGGTGATGGTGTTAATGATGCACCGGCTCTAAAAAATGCTGACATTGGAATTTCTATGGGCTTAAATGGAACGGATGTTGCTAAACAGTCAGCCGATATGTTACTTTTAGACGATAATTTTAAAACAATTGAAGTTGCCGTTAGAGAAGGTCGAAGAGTGTACCGGAATATTGAGAAGGTTATTCAGTTTCTACTTGCTGGTAATATTGCGGAAGTTTTAGCTATCTTTATTGCAACAATTTTTAATTGGCAAACGCCACTTTTAGCTATTCATATTTTATTTGTTAATCTGGCTACTGATACGCTTCCAGCTTTAGCTTTAGGGGTTGATCCTGAAGAAGAGGATATTATGAAAAGAAAGCCAGTTAAAAATGGTAGTTTATTTACTAAAGGGCTAGTTACAAGAGTTTTATGGTATGGTTCTTTTCTAGCGTTTATTTCTTTACTAGCGCATCATATTGGGGTAGAAGATAGTTATAAAACTGCTTTAACAATGACTTTTTTAGTTCTTTGTTTCTCACAAATAGTTCATGCTTTGAACCAGCATTCTAATACTATTTCCGTTTTTTCTAAAAAGCATCCGAAAAACAAATATTTATATTTAGCTATGCTTATATCAACTTTATTTGCTTTAATTATTTATATTATGCCATTTACAAGAGATATTTTCTCACTTACGTTACTTAATTTTAATCAGTGGCTAATAGTTATTTTACTATCGTTATCACCACTTATAATGGTTGAAATATTTAAATTATTGAGGAGGAATTTTAAATGAAAACAGAAAATATGCCAAAAATTGAACTTCATGTTCATTTAGATGGCTCAGTTAGACCAGAGACAATTATGGAGTTATTACCAAATACTAAAGAAGAGGATATTAAAGGAGCTAGTGAAAATTTAAAAGATTACTTAAAAAAATTTGATATTCCGTTAAAAATTATGCAAACTAAAGAAAATTTAGAAAGAATTGCTAAAGAGTTAGCTGAAGATTTGAAGAAGGATAATGTTATTTATGCCGAAATTAGATTCGCACCAATGAAGCATTTAGAAGAAGGACTTACCCCTAATGAGGTTGTTGATAGTGTTTTAAATGGTTTAAAAAAGGTTGATATCAAAACTAATTTAATTTTATGTTTAATGAGAGGTGCGGATTTTAGTAGCAATTTAGAAGTTGTTAATCTAGCTCTTAAATATTTAGATAATGGAGTATGTGGTTTGGATTTAGCTGGCGACGAAAGCACTTATAAGACGCGTGATTATAAAGAGTTTTTTGAAATAGCTAAAGATAATGATATTCCATTTACCATCCATGCGGGCGAAGCTGCTGGAGTAGAAAGTATTAATGCAGCTATTGATATGGGTGCTAAAAGAATAGGCCATGGAATTAGCTGTTTAGAAGATAAAGACACTTTAAAAAGAATTATTGACGAAAAAATTGTTTTAGAAGTTTGTCCAACTAGTAATACTCATACTGGCGCTGTATTAAAATATCAAAAACATCCTATTTATAATTTATATAAAAAAGGTGTGCTTGTAACTGTTAATACCGATAATAGAACAGTATCAGATATTACTTTAACTAAAGAATATTCGAAATTAATTGAAAATTTTGGTATTTTAAAGGAAGCCTTTATTAATATGAATAAAACAGCTATTAAAAATTCTTTTCTAAAGCAAATGGAAAAAGCTGATTTACTAGAAAAATATGAAGAAATAGAAAATAATACTTTGGAATAACCAAGGTATTATTTTTTGGGATATATTTTATGTACAATGTCAATATAATGGTAATTGACATTGTACATAAGACATTGTATTATATTTTTATAAGAATAATAATATTAAACTTGTAGAATAGGAATGTGTGTTATGAAAAAGAAAAATAATTTAATAGTAATTGGTTTATGTGCAGTATTAGTTCTAATGGGAATTGGTTATGCGGCTTTTAGTAGCGTGCTTAATATAACAGGTACTAGTAATATAACTAGTAACTGGGATATTAGAATAACTAATATTACAAGTAGTTTACATGGCGGAGCTACTAATGCCACAGAGCCAACTTATGATAATGAGAATGGACTTACAGCAAGTTTTAGTACTAATTTAGTAAGTCCCGGAGATTATGCCGAGTATACCATAACAGTAGAAAATCCATATGTAATTGAAAATGCTTAAAATGCTAGGTTAAAACCTAGTTTTTTTCATAAAAAAACTGCTCTAGGCAGTTAATTTAAAATATATATACCTATAGTTAAATATGTTGCAAACAGTAGCCATATTAAGTAAGGTATTTGCAGGTAAGCTGCTAATTTATTATCTTGATAAAATGCTTTAATCATTAAAATAACAATAATATCTAGAATAATAATCCAAATAATTGCTAAAAACTTAAGATCTAAAGTAAAGAAGATAAAAGTCCATAAATAATTAAAAATAAGATTTAAATAGTAAAATTTTTTAATATCTTTGTTTTTTGAACTAATTGTATAACTAATACCCATTAATAAATATAAAATAGACCAAACAATTGGAAATAAAATACCAGGTGGTGATAGGGGCGGAGTAATATAATTACTGTAGGTATCAGTATTAACAACAAAACCAATAATTCCTCCAATTATTAAAGGTAAGAAAATAGTTATAATTTTTTTCATTAATATCACCTAATATATTTTATGTAAAAAAAGACGAATCATACTTAATTATATAATTCGTTTTTTAAAAGTTCTAAATTATCGTTCATAATAGTAAAATAATTTTCATTGGCATTTCTTTCACTTTCAGAAATATTAGCTAAAGTGTGCCAGTACGAAACACTAACGCCAGTTTCGTCGATTAATCTTTGAGTTTCGTCGTTAAGTTCAGTATTTGCTTTAGCAAATATATGGTGAACAGTACCATTAGTAATTAAATTTTTAATTTCATTTAAAGTTTTGTAATTTAAATTATCTTCGTCTTCTAAAGAATAAACTTTTAAATCATATTTTTCTAAATATTTAAATAAATTGCTATCGGCAATAATTATTTTAGTATCACCATTGGTTACAGTCTGTTTTATTTTCGCATCTAAATTAGAAGCTTCGATTTTAAGTTCTTCGTATTTTTCATTAATTGTATTATTTAAATAATAACTATCTGTATATTCACTAAAACCAGTTTTAATATTTTGA
>CALVVT010000071.1 GCA_944363935.1 uncultured Bacilli bacterium | reverse complement strand
CCTCTGGTGTATCTGTTGTCACGCCAGTGGCAGTGCAGAGTAGCTATGTACGGAATGGATAACCGCTGAAAGCATCTAAGCGGGAAGCCAACTTCAAGATGAGTTTTCCCATTTCTTGTAAAGTAAGATCCCAGAAAGACTATCTGGTTGATAGGCTGGAGGTGTAAGCATGGCGACATGTTGAGCTGACCAGTACTAATAGATCGAGGATTTAATCCTATATTATTTTCTTAAAGAGATAGACCACATTATCATGTTTTCAGAGAATTATTTCTCTATTTTATTCGTGACGATAGCGAAGAGGATACACCTGTTCCCATCCCGAACACAGAAGTTAAGCTCTTCAGCGCCGAAGGTAGTGTATGCGAGACTAGGACGTTGCGAATTTTTTTATGCAATAAAATCCTTATTTTATAGGGATTTTTTTCTATATAACCTTAAAATAACATTAATAATTTTATGAATGTTAAATTATTGTCAAAATCATAAGTATCCCCTAAAATCAGCAAGAATTTTTAAGGGTAGCACCCAAGTAGCACTCAAAAAAAATACCTACGACAATGTAGGTATTATTACGTATTGGTTTATATCAGAAAAATTAATTATTATCAGAAGGTTCAATACATAGTTTATACATATCTACTTCTAATACTAAAGCAAGTTTCCATAAAGTACCTAAAGAAAAAGTTTGATGGACATTATTTTCAATATTAGAAATAAATTGTTTAGAGTAATTAGATTTTCTCGCTAATTCTTCTTGAGTCCAACCCTTTTCTTTTCGATATTTTCTAATATTTTTTCCTATAAAACAATATACATAATTTTCGTCAATTCGTTCAAATTTCATAATATCACCACTACATATATTTTCCCACATTTTTCCAGTTTTGAGGTGTTATTATTCGTTACACTTTAAAAATAAAATAATTATAAAAGAAGAAAAAAATACTTGTATTTAATTATTCTTTTTTGATATAATTATGCTGGTGATATATTATGGAATACAAAATTACAGCTCGTGGGGAATTGGAAACTATTGAATTCGCCCAAAATTTAGAATCAGAAAAATTTCCGAATATGATTATTTGTTTAAATGGGGAATTAGGCAGTGGAAAAACTGTATTTGCTAAAGGCTTTGGTAATGCTTTAGGGGTAAAAGAAAGTATTACATCTCCTACATTTAATATTATCAAAGAATACGAAGGAGAATTGCCATTATATCATATGGATGTTTATAGATTAGATGGCAAAACTGATGGTACTCCAATCGAGGACTATTTTACTAAAGGTGGAGTCGTTATAATCGAATGGGCTGATATGATTAAAGATATTTTACCACCTGAACGTTTAGATATTAAATTTAAAGTGGCTGGGGAAAATTCTAGAGTTTTAGTAGTAACGCCAAGAGGCAAAAAATACGAAGAATTATGCGAGGCTGTTTTATGAGAATATTGTTTTTAAGTTCTTCGACTACTAATTTAGTAGTCGCTATTATTATAGATGGAAAAATAGCTTATCAAAATATTAATAATTATAATCAAGATATGTCTTCGCATATTATGGTTGTCTTGGATGAAGCGTTTAAAACAGCTAATATAAGACCTGAAGAACTAGATAAGATAATGGTTACTAATGGTCCTGGATCTTTTACAGGTATTAGAATTGGTCTTTCGGTAGCTAAAACAATGGCTTATGCTTTAAATATTCCAGTAATACCTATATCTACTTTAGAAATGCTTGCTAGTGGTAGTAATGAAAAAGTAGTTAGCTTGATTGATGCTAGAAGGGGATATGTGTATGCTGGCGGATATGACGAAAAATTAAATAATTTTATGAGTGATGCTTATGTTTTATTAGATAAGGTTAAAGATTATCATTTAGTTAGTGAAGATAATTTTGCTTTCGCACTAATAAAACCTAAATATGATATTTTAAAAATAGTTAATAAACATATTAATGAAGATGGAGTTAATCCGCATTTATTAAACCCTAATTATTTAAAAGAAACAGAAGCTGAAAGTAAGTTACATCATGATTAAAGAAGTAGATAGAAATAAAGTTTATAAATTATTAAAAAGATATTTCCCTAGTTATGAAGCTAATGATCCATTTGAAAAAATTTTGATTTATGAAGAAGCGGAAATAGAGGGACTAATTTCCTATAGCCTTATATACGAACGCGCAGAAATAAATTATATAGTTACTTTTGAAAAATATAAACGAAGAGGAGTTGCGAAAAAACTTTTAAATAAAGCTTTAGAAGATATGGTGGAAAACTGCTGTGAAATAGTTACTTTAGAAGTTGAAATTAATAATAAGCCAGCTATTAATTTATATCAAAGTTATGGTTTTAAAATAGAGGCAATAAGAAAAAACTATTATCAAGGAAAAGATGCTTATTTAATGAGTAAAGAAGTAGAGGTGGTTTGGTGAAAATTTTAGCAATTGAAACTAGTTGTGACGAAACTAGTATGTCAGTTATCGAAGATGGAACAAAGGAACTAGCAACGACTGTTTTATCACAAATGGATACTCATGCTTTATTTGGTGGGGTAGTTCCAGAAATAGCTAGTCGTATGCATATCGAGAATATAACAATTGTTTTAGACGAAACTTTAAAAAAAGCTGGTTTAGAATTAGCAGATATTGATGCTTTTGCTGTAACTTATGGTCCTGGATTAATTGGATCACTACTAGTTGGTTTAATGTGTGCGAAGACCCTTGCTTATATATATAATAAGCCCCTTATTCCAGTTCACCATATAGCAGGGCATATATACGCTAATAACCTAGAAAAACCACTAGAATTCCCTCTTCTTGCCCTTGTTGTTAGTGGTGGTCATACTGAACTTGTTTATATGAAAGATCATTATGATTTTGAGGTTTTAGGTAGTACTTTAGACGATGCGGTTGGTGAAGCATATGATAAAGTAGCTAGAGTTATAAATGTACCTTATCCGGGAGGGCCTTTGGTCGATAAACTAGCCCATCAGGGAAAAGATACTTATGACTTGCCCACTCCCCTTAATGACGATAGTTATAATTTTAGTTTTAGTGGATTAAAAAGTGCGGTTATTAATTTAGTTCATAAAGAAAAACAAAATAATAGAGAAATTATCGCTGAAAATATGGCTTGTTCATTTCAAAATAGAGTTGTCGATATTTTAACTAAAAAAACAATTAATGCAGCTAGTAAATTAGGAATAAAAAATTTAATTGTTGCCGGTGGGGTAGCTGCTAATAGTGGACTTCGGGAAAGTTTAAGTATTAGTTGTCAAAAAAATAATATTGATTTAATTATTCCTGATTTAAAGCGATGTACAGATAATGCTGCCATGATTGGTGCTGCAGCTTATTATGCTTATAAAAAAGGGGATATTGCTGGATTAAAATTAAATGCTAGAGCTAGTATACCATTAAAATAGTAGAAATGTCCTTAATTTAGTTAGTTATAATATTTTTATAAATATTAATAACTGGATATTGTTTATTAATTGTTTTGATAAATTCAATCTTATCTATAGAGAATTAATTATTTTATGTAGCAGAAAATAACAATACATATCATGTACTAAACATATTTAAAAGTGGTGAATTAAATAAAGATTCAGTTATTCAAAAAAATTGAATAATTGCAGCTAATTGAAAAAACATAATACAATGATATAAAAACCCCGTTTCTATGTTTTAGAAACGGGGTTTTTATATTATTTTCGCAGTTTTAATGTGTTATTTTCTTTTCAATTAAAACAATAACTAAATACATTAATGTTGCTACAATACATAATATAATTATGCCTGTAATAACTAAATTTAAATTAAATACTTGTGAACCATACATAATTAAATGCCCTATACCAGCTTTAGAAGTTAAAAATTCTCCCATAATTACGCCTATTAAAGACATACTGATATTTATTTTGATAGCTGACATAATATTGTTAATATTACTTGGTAGAATAAGTTTATAATACATTTGCCATTTATTAGCTTTTAAACTTTTCATTAAACTTATTTTGTTTTCGTCAGTACTAATAAAAGATGTATAAACATTTAAAATAGTAATAATAACTGATATAAGTAATGCCATAATAATTATCGAGTTTGTATTGGCTCCACTCCATATAATAATAATTGGTCCTAAAGCAACTTTAGGTAAACTGTTTAAAATTGTTAGATAAGGTTCAATAACTTTAAAAATAAATCTATTTATCCAAAGAATAGAAGCAATAAATATCCCTAAAAGACAACCTAAAATAAACCCTACTAAAGTTTCATAAACTGTTATCCAAATATGATAAAGTAAATTATCTTCCTTGTATAAAGAAATTAAAGTATTAAAAACAGCTGATGGACTAGAAAAAATAAAAGTGTTGATTATTTCCTTATTAGCTAGTATTTGCCATACTATTAAAAAGATAATTAAAATAGATATTTGTACTATTTTAACTAAATAACTATTTTTTTTAATCTTTTTTAAATATTTTTTATGTTCTTCACTATAAATGATAATCAATATCCTTCCATATTAAATCATAATAGTAGGCAAAATTTTTATCTTTACGATTATTAATAGGTGTACTTCTGTTTTCGAGTTTAATTTCATAAATATTTTTAATTTGACAAGGTCTTTCAGATAAAACAATTACTTTATCACCAATAGCGATTGCTTCATTAATGTCATGGGTTACCATAATCGCACTTTTTTTTTCTTTTTTAATGATGTTGTAAACATCGTCAGAAACAGCAAGCCTTGACTGTGCATCTAAAGCGCTAAAAGGTTCGTCAAGTAAAATTATATCGGGTTTGGTTGCGAGAGTTCTTATTAAAGATACTCTTTGAATATAACGAAGACACTTTTTACTATTTTTTAATATTTTAGAGTTATTGTTTTTTTAGTTGTTGCATAATTTGCAATAACTAAATTGTAATCTATTTATTTTCAATTAATTTATTATC
>CALVVT010000070.1 GCA_944363935.1 uncultured Bacilli bacterium | reverse complement strand
TAATAACCATTGGTATTGGTCTTATCAGTAATGATTTAATAACCATGATTTTAATGAAAAGTGATATATTTTTAGATGTTAGTTTATTTGGTAATATGCTTACTAATCAGTTTGTTATTACCGGTATGATTTTAATAGTAATTGCTTTATTATCATATATAATTCATTTATTTATTAAAAGAAAAGCCCATTAAGGCTTTTTTTTGTATTATAGACTTAAATTAAAAGGGGAGTTAGAGCTGCCATCACCAGATACTATTTTTACTTCAGGTGATAACACTACGACAGGGCGAACACCTAAATTACTATATACCCCCATATCAGTTCCCATACTACCATCATTTATTATGAACCAACTAATACGAGAGATGTTCATAGAATATCCTGTTAATGTCCACCAGTAATCATTTAAATACATCCAATTATTATTTGAGCAAACATTTTTAAAGTAAGCACTATTTATATCAAGGCAATTAGTATAGGTGCTTGCTTTAATATATTCGGTGGCATCAATCAGTCCAACTTTTCCTTTCCATTTCGCTGCATTTACTTGCTCCATATCTTGAATTATACTTGTATTATTGTAATATAATACGCCTACTTTATACACCGCATCTTCTTTTATCATATTTTTTGCTTCGGCATCTAATCCATTATAATATTCCCCGTTCAAATATATACTTATTTCGGATTCTTTATTTGGCAGTGTATATTTTGTTCCATTATATTCTCTTCCTAATGTTGTTATTAGATTTAAATTGTTATCATATAATGTACTTGTACTTCCGTATATATTACATCCATTACTATTGTCATTACAATACTGCCCATTATATCTTCCGTTACTACTTGTATCAAAAGGTTTATCTAATAATATTTCATTTCTTATTATTTTAATAGTATTATCACTAGTATTAACACTAATTATCCTCCAACTTTCTTCGTTAAATGTAACATAATTATTAGGATTACTTCCACGATATGTATATGTATTCTCTTCATAACTATCTTTATAAAGCCCATCACCAGTAGTAACTATATCTACCGTTTCTAACAATTGCTCACCACCAGTATTTTTCTTTATAACATTTCCTTTGGCATTTATTTCTAAATTAGTATTCATAGCGGCATAACCTACAGTCATAAAAAGAAGGATTGAACAAATACTTATTACAAGTATTTTTCTTTGTTTATTTTTTCTTTTGAACCTTTTACGATACTTCATATGCTTCCTCCTATAATAATTATAACATATATCTCGTATTTCTCCAACTTTTGAACATAAATTTATAATTAATGAGAAAATTACCGTAGGTGGTAATATGAGATTTAAAAGATTAAAACTTCTTCGGGAAGAAAAAGAATTAAAACAATATGATTTAGCTAATTTATTAAATATTGATAATACAACATATAGTGGCTGGGAAACAGGTAAAGATACAATTACTTTAAGAAATTTAAATAAACTTTGTAACTATTATGATGTAAGTATTGATTATCTTTTAAATTTAACTGATATTCGAAATTATAAGATAATTAATAAAGAAATAGATTTAAAAGTAGTTGGTAAAAATTTGAGGACTATGCGTAAAGAACTAAATTTACTTCAAAAAGATATTTTTAATTTATTAAATACTACATCTTCTACTTATTCGGCTTATGAAACTGGAAAAGTATTAATGCAAACTACATTTATCTATATGATTGCTAAAGAGTATGGTTATTCTATTGATTGGTTACTTGGCAAAACAACTAATAAAAAATATGAAAAAGCCCATTAAGGCTTTTTTTTCATGGCTAAATCGTGGTATAATGGGTATGGAAATCATAAGGAGGGTATATATGAAAGGATGTCCAAAATGCGGTAGAACAGTTCCTGCTGACGTTAATACTTGTCCATACTGTGATTATCAATTTTCACGAATTGAAGAGGTTTATAAAAAAGCTGCTCAAAAAGAGGAAATAAAAATTGATAAATATGCTGGAATGATAAAAAGACTTGTTGCAATTAATTTTGATTTATTTTTAATGTTACTAATTTTTATAGGGCTATTATATTTATTTAATATTAATCAAAATTCTGATATTTTAGATTTAATTTTACCTAGTATTATTATTTTAATTGTTTATTTCTTTTATAGTACAATTTTTGAAGGAAGCTCTTTACAAGGAACTTTTGGAGATAAAATCGCTAAAATTAAAGTAACTGATGATGCTGGATATGAATTAGGTTTTTCCATGTCTTTAAAAAGAAATTTAGCTAAAATACTTAATATTCTTACTCTAGGTATAGGTTATATTGCTTTAATATTTACCAAGAAAAAACAAAGTTTAGCTGACTATGTTAGTGATACTTATGTTGAAAATACAGTTTTAGAATATAATACAAAATTAGTATACGCCAATCCTTTTTTAAGATTATTTGCTTTTATTATCGATATTATTGTTTTTACCGTTATTTATTTAGTTATAAAATATGGTGTTAATTTTATATTTGATTACTATAAAGTAGATATTAATAAAGAACTATTTACGACTGTATTTTTTACTTTAATTGTTATAGTTGGTTTAATTTATATGGATACTAATAAAGGAACTTTTGGAAAACAATTATTTGGTTATAAAATAACCGATTTAAATGGAAAATCAATTGGTGTTTTTAAAGCTTTAATGAGATTAATAATGCTGGTATTTGAAATCCTTGTATTACCAGTGGGGATTATTTATTGTTTATCAACCCCAACCAGACAAACTTTTAAAGATTTAATAACCAAAACAGTAGTGATAAAAAATTTGTAATTACTATGTGCTTGTGATAAAATAAGAAAATGGAGGTATAATATGTGTGGCTTTGTTGGATATGTAAATAAAGAAAAAGATAAAACAAAAATTATTAAAGAAATGAGTGATTTAATCGCCCACCGTGGACCTGATTCAGACGGTTATTATACGGACGAGAATATTGCTCTAGGATTTAGACGCTTAAGTATAATTGATTTAAATAATGGGACGCAGCCTATTTATAATAATGATAAAAGTAAAGTTATTATTTTTAATGGTGAAATATATAATTATAAAGAATTAAGAGAAGAACTTATTAATAAAGGTTATAATTTTAAAACAAATACTGATACTGAAGTTATCCTTCATGGTTATGAAGAATATAAGGAAAATATTTTAAATAAACTTCGGGGAATGTTTGCTTTTGTTATTTATGATATAAATAGTAAAGAAATGTTTGCGGCTAGAGATTTTTATGGAATAAAACCTTTTTACTATGCTTTAATGGGTGAAACTTTTATGTTTGGTTCAGAAATTAAGAGTTTCTTAATTCACCCTGATTTTAAAAAAGAATTAAATAGAAAAATGCTGGAATATTATTTAACCTTTCAGTATAGTGCGGGTAATGAAACTTTTTTCAAAAATGTTTATAAATTAATGCCAGGCCATTATTTAAAATATAAAGATGGTAATTTAGAAATAAAAAAATATTATGAACTTAAACTAGAACCAGATGAAAATAAGACTTATGAAGAGTGGAAAGAAGAAATAGATAATGCATTAAAAGATACAATAAAAGCTCATAAAGTTAGTGATGTTGAAGTAGGTTCATTTTTATCAAGTGGGGTTGATTCTTCTTTTATTGCGGCTAGTAGTAATGTCGATAAAACCTTTACTGTTGGATTTGATAATGGAATAAAATATAATGAAATTAGTTATGCTAAAGAATTATCTAAAGAAATTAATACAACAAATATTAGTAGAGTTATAAGTAAAGAAGATTATTTTAAAAATCTCGCCAATATTACTTATTATATGGACGAGCCCCTTGCGGATCCATCAGCTGTAGCTTTATACTTTGTAGCTAAAGTAGCTAGTGAAAATGTTAAAGTATCATTATCAGGAGAAGGCGCTGACGAAATATTTGGTGGTTATAATATTTATAGTGAACCATTTGTTTGGCCTTGGTATTATAAAATACCTTATCCAGTTAGAAAAGCAATTGGTACAGTAGCTGGTATTTTCCCAAGCCATAGAGGTTTAAACTTTCTAGTAAGAAGGGGTAAAAAACTAGAAGATAGATTTGTTGGTAATGCTTTTATTTTTGATAATAAAGAAGTAAATAAAATTTTATCATTTAAAAGAGAGACCAATGGTTTTCAAGATTTAACTAAAGAATACTATGCGAAAGTAAAAGAAAATGACGAAGTTACTAAAATGCAGTATATCGATTTTAACTTTTGGTTAATTGGCGATATCTTACTTAAAGCCGATAAAATGAGTATGGCTAATTCTTTAGAAGTTAGAGTTCCTTTTTTAGATAAACCATTAATCGAAATAGCTAGAAAATTACCAACTAAATATAAAGTTGATAAGAATAAAACAAAAAAATTATTTAGAGAAATCGCTCATGAGAAATTAGCTGATAAAGTAGCTGATAAGAAAAAATTAGGTTTCCCAGTTCCTATTAGAGTTTGGATGAAGGAAGAAGATATTTATAATTTAATTAAAACGAGGTTTGAAAAAGCTGAAGAATTTTTCAATGTTAAAAATATTATTAAATTATTGGACGAGCACAAAAATGGTAAAAAAGATAATAGCCGTAAAGTGTGGACCATTTATATTTTCTTACTTTGGTATGACATTTATTTTGGTGGTGCGAAATGATATTCTTCTATATTTCGTTAAGTACTTTTATTTGTTACCAAGTTCTAAAATATCGTCAAGGAATTAGTATTTTAAACGAAACTAAAACTTTAAAACAATATAGTAAGAAAATAATCAAAAATAAAAAAGAATTATTTTTAACACCTGAATTATTGGCTATTATTTTAATTATTATTGCAGTTAATGCTAATGCTAAAATAACTGGTATTTGCTTCGTTATATTTTATACTTTAATGTTTATATATATGTTTAGAAAAATCAAAACAAAGATAACTTTAAAAAAAGAAAATATTAGTTTAATTATAATACTTTGTATCTTATTTATCTTATTAGGAATATTATTTTATTTTAATAATCAAATGCTTAATAGTGGTTTTCTAATTTTTGACCCTACTTGGATATATTATATTTTGTTAATTATTTTAAGTTATTTTTCTTATGTTATTTTAATTATTGCCGAAATAATTAATAAACCAGTAGAATTAATTATAAAAAGAAAACATAAAAAGAAAAGAAAAAAATAAATTATAGGGGGAGGGATTAAAGGTGCTGAAAGTTCATTCTGCAGAAGTAAAACCTGGTGATACGTTTTTAGCTTTAAAAGGAATTAATGATGATGGTCATAATTATATACAAAAAGCTATTGATAATGGTGCTAGTTGTATTATTGCTAGTAGTGGGGAGTATGATGTTAAAACTATTATAAAGGAAGATACTAGAGAATATCTTGCTCACTATTTAGGTGATTTGTATGCTGATAAACTAGAAAAAATTAAAATTATTGGGATAACTGGTGGTTGTGGTAAAAGTAGTACAGCTTACTTAACATATCAACTTTTAAACAATAATTCTTTAAAATGTGCTTATATAGGTTCATTAGGTTTTTATTTAGAGAAAAAAGTTAGAAATCTTAAAAATGTAACTCCAGGTTTATATGAATTATATGAACTTATTAGCGAAGCTGCTGACGAAGACTATAGTTATTTAGTTTTAGAACTTTCTAGCCAAGGTCTCGCCCAAGGCCGAGTTATGGGAATTCCATTTAATATTATGGCTTTAACTAATACCTTAAATATTAATGATTTAAGTAATCATATAGAGGTATTTAAACAATTAAGTTATAAAGGTTATGCCCTTATAAATGGAAATGATAGTAATGCAAGTAAGTTTTTACTACCAAATAATCAAAATATTCTTTTTGGAAGAGGCAATGTAAATTATAAAATATCGTCGGTTATGCTTACTTTATTTTCTTCAACTTTTATGCTTTCTTATGAAAATAAAGCTACCGAAATAAAACTTCCTTTTCCTGGAGAGGCTAATATATATAATTATTTAATTGCTTATATTACAGCTTTAATGTTAGGGATTGATAGTAATGAAATCATTATGACAACACCTTATCTAAAAATTCCCGAAGGAAGATTTCAAGTATTTAAAAAAGACGATGCCTTTATAGTTGTCGATTAT
This sequence comes from uncultured Bacilli bacterium, assembly GCA_944363935.1. GTDB lineage: Bacteria > Bacillota_I > Bacilli_A > RF39 > UBA660 > Coprosoma. The sequence goes on along the minus strand of CALVVT010000070.1, from coordinate 13,582 downwards.
GCTTATACTCCTAATATGATTAAAAACATTGTTAAAGAAGTAAAGAAAATTTCAAAAGGGAAATTAATTATTTTAATTGGACCTAAAGGTAACTGTTCATTAGAAGAAATAGAAATTGGAAAAACCGTTATAAATAAAGCTGATAAAGTTATTTTTACCACTGATAGGTCTTATGAAGTACCAGCTAGTGATTTAATAAATAATATGGTGGAAAACTTACCGGAAGATAAATATGAAATTATTTTAGATAGAGGGGAAGCTATTAGAGAAGCTATTAGTAATTTACAAACGAATGAAATTTTACTAGTTTTAGGTAGAGGTAGTGAAGAATATCAAGTAGTTGATAATATTGATTTACCACTTTGTGATATAGAAGAAATTAATAAAAATTTAAAAAAATTATAAAAAAAAAGAAGGGTTTTTTAAAAAAATCTACTATGATATATAATAGGAGGTTTTTATGTATATAAATTTAAAAGAGAAAGAAAAAATTAAACAAAAATATTATCCTTTATATTTAAAAAGGAATAAAGGTTTAAAAAAAATATTTTATAAAAAATTTATAAATAAATATCAAAATATCGATAATATTATTAATAATCATAATGAGTTATGGTTAAAAGAAAAAGAAAATCTTTTAGATAATAAATTAGATAATTTTCAAAAAAAAGCTGTTTTAGCCGAAGAAGAAAATACTTTAATTTTAGCTGGAGCCGGTAGTGGTAAAACTTTAATAATTGTTTCAAAAATTAGTTATTTATTAAAAAAAGGAGTTTTGCCAGAAGAAATATTGTGTTTATCTTTTACTAATGCGAGTACTAATGATTTAAATAAGAAATTAAAAAAGTATAATGTAAAGGCCTTAACCTTTCACAAGTTAGCTAGTAAAGTTATCAGATGCTATGGTTATAATTATAAAATAGTTAAAGACGATGTGTTATTGAAAATAATAGATAAAGAAGTTAATTACTATGAAATTAAAGATTTAATTAAACTTAATTTTATAACTTTAAATAAAGGCCAGGATATTATTAATATGCATAATCTTATGTTTAAAGAATCACTAGAATATAATTATTTTAGAAAAACAATTGTTTCTTTTATTAATTTATTTAAAAATCAAAATTATGATATTTCGAAATTTAATGAGTTTAAAACTAATTCTAAAAGAATAAATAAATATATTTTATTAATTAAAAGAGTATATATTAAGTATATGACTTATTTAAAGCAAGAAAATTTACTTGATTTTAATGATATGATAAATAAAGCTACTGATTTAGTAAAAAAATATGGTTATTATAATTATAAATATATCATTATTGACGAATATCAAGATACTTCACTTTCTAAATGTTTATTTATTAAAGCCCTAGCAGTTAATTCTAAAGTAATAGTAGTTGGGGATGACTGGCAATCTATATATAAATTTAGTGGTGCTAATTTAGAAGTATTTCGTAATTTCAAAGAATATTTTCCTTATACTAAAGTATTTAAATTAGAAAATACTTATCGAAATAGTCAAGAATTATTAACTTTAATGACTAATTTTATTATGAAAAATAAATATCAACTTAATAAAAAATTAATTTCTAATAAAAGTATTTTAAAACCAATAAAAGTGTATTATTATGATAATAATCAAACTAAATTATTAACTAAAATATTAGATAGTTTAAAAGAAGATTACATTATTTTGGGAAGAAATAATGATAATATTAATCTTGTTCCTAAAAAATATCAAAAAAAATTTATGACTGTGCATAAATCAAAGGGATTAGAAGCGAGTATTGTAGTAATTATTAATTTAGAAGATAATGCTTTAGGATTTCCTAATAAACTAGTTAGTGACGAAGTATTAAGATGTATATTACCTAAAGAAGATGCTTTAGCTGAAGAAAGAAGACTTTTTTATGTAGCTTTAACTAGAACTAAAACTTATAATATTTTACTTGTAAATAAAGATAAACCTTCAATGTTTGTAAATGAAATTATTAGAGATTATCCAGAATATATTGAAATTATTAATTAAGTATTTAAAATTATTTTGATTTAAGATATTTATTACTATTTCTACCAGTTAACCAATCTAAAGATATATTATATTTTTTACATATTTGATAAGCAAAAGCAGTTAAAATTAAAGTCTTTCCATTTTCATAAGCACTGATAGTAGAATGAGATGTATTAAGTATATTAGCAATATTTTCTTGTGATAAATTATTTTCTTTTCTAATTTCTTTTAAATTAGAACCAATAATATTTTTATTTAGTTTAATATTATTGGTTTTAAAATTTTTATTACTTAATCCTGTAATATAGTCAAGAGATGTATTAAAATAATTCGCGTAAAAATTTAATTTTTCTAAAGGAATAATTTCTTTGCCACGTTCCCAATTAGAAATGTTTACTTGTTTAACTTGCATTAAATTAGCAAGTTCTTTTTGTGTTAAATCTTTTTCTTCTCTTAAAAAATATAATCTTTCAAATTCCAAAGTAATCATGTCAATCATTTCTAAAAATGATTGACAATAATATATATAAAGTTTGACAAAGTATAGAATAAAGTGTAGAATAAAGTATAGAATAAATTATATAATGTTTTTGAGAGGAGTGATAAAATGAATTTAGGAATTGAATCAGAAACTATTGAATTTAAGAAAAGCACTAGTGAAATAAATGATGGTGTAGTTTCTTTATCTGCAATGTTAAATAAGCATGGTGAAGGTACTGTGTATTTTGGTATAAAAAATAATGGTGATATAATTGGTCAAAAAGATTTAAATGAAAATACTTTAAGAGATGTATCAAGAAAAATAGCTGAAGGAATAAAGCCACAAATAATTCCGCATATATCTTTAGAATTAATACAAGATAAAAAAATTATTAAAGTTTTTGCTAAAGGAAATAACGTACCTTATTCGGCTTTCGGTAAATATTATAGTAGATCATTTGACGAAGATAAGCAATTATCTCCAGAAATGTTAAAAGCCTTAATAAATAGAGAGGGCGAGCCAGATTATATAATTAATAAACCTGCTACTAATCAAAATTTAACTTTTAAAATGTTAAAAGGATTATATTTATCTAATGATAAAAAAATAAATAATGATAAGTTTGAAGAAAATTTAGGGCTTAAGATGAGTGATAATAAATATAATTTTATGGCAGAGTTATTAGCTGATGAAAACAATATCTCGATTAAAGTTGTTACTTTTGCTGGGACAGATAAATCAGTTATGTTAAAAAGAACAGATTATGGTGGAAAATGTTTGTTATTATCTATTAATAATGTTTTAGAATATATGGAAAGTATAAATGAAACAAAGGTAAATGTTAACGGTATAAAAAGAAAAGAAGAAAAATATTTTGACTTTAGTTCATTTAAAGAAGCTTGGCTTAATGCTTGTGTTCATACTAAATGGTCTGAAGAAATACCACCTGCAGTATACATATATGATAATAGAATAGAAATTGTTTCAAATGGTGGTTTACCTTCAGCTTTAACTAGAGAAGATTTTTTTGCAGGCGTTTCAAAACCAATTAATAAAAAACTATTGAAAATATTTAGTGATTTAGATTATATTGATCAAACTGGTCATGGAATTCCATTAATTGTTAAAAATTACGGTGAAGAAGCTTTTTATATAAGTGAACATACTATAATTGTAACAATACCTCTTAATAAAGAATTATTAGTAGATATAAAAGAGAAACAAGCTTTAAATAAATCGGAGAAAGAAATTTTAAATTTAATTAAAAATAATGGTAATTATAGAATTGTTGATTTTATTAATTTAACTAATCATAGTGAGTCATATGTTAATAAAATTTTATCTTCATTAAAAAGAAAAAAATATATTAAAAGAGTAGGCTCTAATAAAAATGGCTATTGGTCTATTATGTAGAAATTATAAAATACATTCTCGTAGATTAATTTATTATTAGTAGAAAGTTAAAAATAGCTTTCTTTTTTTCTTGACATAAATTTAATAATTTAGTATACTATACTAGTATACTCTTTTGGTATACTCGGAGGTGTTTATGGAAACAAAAGAAAAAATAATAAATACAGCTAGAGAATTATTTAATACATATGGTTATAGTAAAACAAGTATGGATTTAATTGCTAAAGAAGCAGGGGTTACTAAAAAAACAATTTATAGTTATTTTAAAGATAAAGAAACCTTAATTAATTATTTTTTAGCTGAACAAATAACAATAATTAGAAATATTATAAATAAAATATATAGTGAAGATAAACCATTATTAACTAGAATTAATAAAATGATTTTAGAAACATTTAAGTATCGTGATAATAATAAGTTTATCGTTAATTTAGGTAAAGCAGCTAGACTTTGGGGTGGTAAATCTAAAGATTTATTGGCAAAATTAAATAAAGAAATAGAAAATGAAATATACTTAAAATTAAAAGATGCTTCTAATAATGGATTAATTAAAGAATGTGATTTAAAATTAACAGCTTTTATAATATATAAAATATATGTATCAGTTTTATTTGAATGGGAAGGAGATATCGATAGAGAAAAAGCTACTAATGAAATTATGGAATTTTTAAAATCAGGAATTATTAAATAGGGGGGGGATATAATGTTAAAAAAATATAAAAAACTTATAGTAATATTAGGAATAATTATTTTACCTTTAATTTATAGTGTATTTTATTTAATTGCCTTTTGGAATCCTTATGGTAATTTAGATAAAATACCTGTAGCATTAGTTAATTTAGATAAATGTGAAAATAATTGTAAGAGTACTGAACTTATAGATAAATTAAAAGAAAAAAACACCTTTGATTTTGAAATTGTAAATGAAAGTAAGGTTGAAGAAGGTCTTGTTAATAAAGATTATTATGCGATTATAAAAATTCCTCAAAATTTTACTTCTTCATTTGAAGAAAATAATCATAGTACAGAAATAATTTATAATCCTAATAAAAAAACTAATTATTTAGCTTCCCAGATTATTGGAAGTGCAGTTAATGAAATTCAAAGTAATTTAAATAGCCAAACTAATAAAGAAATAACTAAAACGTTAACTAATAATTTAAAAGAAGTACCAGAAAAAACAAATGTAATAAAAGATGGAATGTTGGAATTAAAAAATGGTACTGATAAATTAAATAATGGTTCAAATACCTTATATAATGGTCTTAATGCCCTTAATATGGGCTATAAAGATTTTAGTAAGGGATTAATTACTTTAAAAAATGGAAGTACTAAATTAACTAGTAATTATGAAGAATTTAATCAAGCTTTAAATACTGTTTCTAATAGTACTAATGATTTTACTGAAAAAACTGAAGACTTAAAACAAATACCTGATGCAGCTAATGAAATAGGTAATGGTATTAGTAATATAGCTAGTAATTTAACTAATTATCAAATAGCTAATAATCAAGTTTTAAGTGACACCGAAAACACTTATAAATTAATTGTAAATTATGTAGAAAATAATCCTGATAGTTTAAATGATAATAATATTAGTGCTATGTATATGATAGCTACTAATTATTTAAATAATAATACTTTTTCTAGTTTAAAAACTAATTTAAATAATCTAGTAACTGCGGAGAATAATTTAAATCATAATTATCAAATATTTAATAGTAGTATTTCTAATATTAAAGAAATAAATCCTAATTTAACTACTTTAAATGAAGCTTTAAATACTTTAAGTAATAGTAGTACCAAGATAAAAGATGCCGTTAAAGAAATAGATAATGGGTTAGATAAAATTAATAGTAATTCTAAAACCATTGAAAATGCTTTAAATGAGGCCCAAAATGGTTCATTAACTTTAAATAAAGGATTAACTACATTAGATAATAGGATTAATACTTCAGCTAAACAAATAGATAGCGAGAACCAAAAAACAAGTGAAAGTATTGATAAACTAAATAATCTCGATAAATATGCGGAAAATCCAGTTAAAATAAAGGAAAAAGATTATGGTAATTATAGTGAATATGGAATTTTTTTCGCTCCTTATTTTATGAGTTTATCTTTATGGGTAGGTGGCGTTTTAATCATGATGGGACTATATTATGATCCTTTTAATAGATTTAAAATATTAGGCCGAGATACTAAAAATAGAGGATTAAGATTACTTTTATATAATGTAATTGCCATTTTTCAAGCTATTATATTAGGTTTTCTGTTAAAAATTTGTTTAGGATTTACTGTAACTGATAATTTACTTTATTATAGTTCTTGTATATTAGTATCTATGACCTTTTTAGCGATTATAATGTTTTTATTCTTTAATTTTAAAGATGTTGGAAGGTTTTTAGCTTTATTTTTATTAATTATTCAATTAACTGCTAGTGCGGGCACATTTCCTATTGAAACAACTCCAGCTTTCTTTAAAATAATAAACCCTTTTATTCCTATGACATATTCAGTAAATTTATTTAGAGAATCTTTTGTTAATATAAATAGTAGTTTTGTTTGGTCTAATATAATTATTTTATTAATTATATTTAGTATATTTACTGTTTTAATTTTAATTACTGGTTATTTTAAACAAAAAAAAGCAGTTAGTTAAATAATTTTTAGATAAGTGATTGACACTACCTAGGGTGATAGTGATATAATGTAATTGTTTTAGTAAGATTATGTTCGGGCTTTTTCTCCCGCACATTATTAATAATATTATAAAAGGTGGGTTAACATGGAAAAAAAAGAAATGGCCGTAAAATTAATTAATGATAAACTGAATGATAGAACTTTTTTAAACTATAAAGAAATCGCGCAAATAACAGGGTATCACCCTAAATATATTTTAAAATTAAAAAAAGAAGTTTTAGATGGAAGTATTAAATTAGTTCATGGAAATAAAAATAGAGTTCCAGCTAATGTTATGAGTGAAGAAGAAAAAGCCAAAATTATTTCTCTTTATAAGAAAAGTAATGTTAGTATTCGTAAGTTTTGTAATTTTTATAATAGTCGTAGCTATTCTTGTATTTATAATTTATTAAAAGAAAATGGCTTATTAAATAATAAAAAAGAGACCTTATCTTAAGACGAGGTCTTTATTTTGGCTAAAATTTTTGGTCTATTGACTAAATAATCACGAATATTAGTACTTGGACAAGCTTTTAATATACTTAAATCAGCTAAAAATTCTTCGTTAGTAATTTCTGATACTACTTCAGGTTTAACTAAATTATTAAATTCATTTTTCGGAAAAACGAGATTTCTTGAGACATCGATAATTTCGTTGGAATCAGTCTTTTCGGCATATGTATGTAAAACTCTAATCCCCTGAAACCAACTAGGAATAAAAGCGGTTACATAGGTAATATCATGACTATTAAGTCCTAAAGAATATTTGTGGCAATGGCCTAAAGCTTTACCTTGATAAATACTTTTAAAAAATCTAAAACTTTTAATATTAGGTGATTTTTTTAAAACATTTGCATTAGTTATATATGGTTTAAAATGAATACTACCTAAAATACCTGTAACCCATTTAGTTTGACTAATTAAATCTTTATTATCGATTAAAATAGTATTTAAAACACTTTCGTCACATTTTTTAGTGGCATATTCGATTAAAAGCCAGTAAAGATAATAACCATCATTTAATTCGTATTTTTCTAAAACTTCATTTATTTTTCCGTTTTTAATCAGTTCTTCTAAATATAAAGGTCCATTATTAATGTAATTTCGCTTACATAATTTCCTTAAATAATCAAAAAATTCTGTTGTTTTTTTATAATATTCTTCCCAGTTATAATAATTATCGTAAACCATAAAATCCCCCAACCTATGAGCGTTATTATATAGTTTTTATTATTTAAAGTCAAATTTTGTCAGTCTATTTTTTTAATATGTCAGAGTTATTGTTAATAAGTTTTTGTAGGAGGTAACTATGAAAACAGGATTAACAGAAAAACAAGTACTTGAAAATCGAAAAAAATATGGAAGTAATAAAATATCGAAAATCGAGAAAGAAAGTTTTATAAAATTATTAATAGCTACTTTAGGTGATCCAATTATTAAGATTCTTTTAATTGCTTTAGCCATTAAAACTTTATTTTTATTTGAAAGTTTTGATTGGTATGAAACAATAGGTATTGTTATTGCTATTTTCTTGGCTTCTTTTATTTCTAGTATTTCTGAATATGGTAGTAATAAAGCTTTTGAAAAATTATGGGAAGAGGCCGCTAAAATAAAAGTTAAAGTGCGAAGAGAAGGTAAAATAAAAGAAACAGATATCGAAGATATTGTAGTTGGCGATGTTATTTGTCTGCAAACAGGTGACGAAATTCCCGCTGATGGTAAAGTAATTAGTGGAGAAGTTATGGTTAACGAGTCTAATTTAAATGGTGAAATGAAAGAAATTAATAAAAGTGAAAATGATAAATTATATCGCTCTTCAGTTATTTATAGCGGAGAAGCTTTAATGGAAGTAACTAGTGTTGGCGATAATACGTTATATGGAAAATTAGCTAAAGAAGTGCATGAAAAAACCCCAGATAGTCCTTTAAAGATAAGATTAACTGTTTTAGCTAAACAAATTAGTAAACTTGGTTATCTTGGAGCATTACTAGTAACTTTTTCTTACTTGTTTTCCGTTTTTATTCTTGAAAATAACTTTAATTTAGACGAAATATATGCTGATATTACTAATTTTCCCCTTGTTTTTGGTCATTTACTTCACGCTCTTACTTTAAGCGTAACCATAATAGTTGTTGCAGTTCCTGAAGGATTACCAATGATGATTACTTTAGTATTATCTTCGAATATGAAAAGAATGCTTAAAAATAATGTATTAGTTAGAAAATTAACTGGAATTGAAACAGCTGGTAATATAAATATTTTATTTACGGATAAAACGGGAACGATTACAAAAGGTAAAATGGAAGTTATTAAAATTATCGATGCCCTTGGTCATACTTATTCGTCTTTAGAAAAGTTAAAACAAAATAAAAATTTTTATAATTTAGTGCATTTAGCTTGTACAGCTAATAATAGTAGTATTTATACTGATAATAAAATAGTTGGCGGTAATATTACGGATAGAGCTTTAAGAAAGTTTTTTAAATCACAAAATTATAATTATAAAATAGTTAATGTAGTTCCTTTTTCGAGTAAAAATAAATTTTCAGCCACTGAAATTAAAATAAATGACAAAACAATTAATTTAGTTAAAGGAGCTCCAGAAATTATTATTAGTAATTGTTCACATTATTATGATAATAATCGTAAAATTGGTCTTTTTTATCCTAGTAAATTTAAAAAAATGGTCAATGATTTAGCGCAAGAAGGAATTAGAGTTTTAGCGCTTGCTACTTCAGAAAATAATAGATTTAATCGTTTATGTTTAATCGGTTTTGTTTGTATTAAAGATGAAGTTCGTAAAGAGGCATTAGAAGGATTAAAGCTTATTAATAGCGCTGGAATTCAAACTGTCATGATTACAGGGGATAATGCTTTAACCGCTAAAGCTATAGGTAAGGAAGTTGGACTTTTAACTAGTGATAAGGATATAGTTATGACAAGTCAGGAGTTTAATAATAAAACTGATAAAGAAATTGCTGAAATTTTACCTAATTTAAAAATACTAGCTAGATCTTTACCCCAGGATAAAAGTAGATTAGTTAAAATCGCCCGAGATAATAATTTAGTTGTTGGAATGACTGGGGACGGAGTAAACGACGCTCCAGCTTTAAAAAAAGCCGATGTTGGTTTTGCGATGGGAAGCGGAACAGAAGTAGCTAAAGAGGCCAGTGATATTGTTATTTTAGACGACAATTTACTTTCAATTTCTAATGCAGTTTTATATGGCCGAACAATTTTTAAAAGTATTAGAAAATTTATTATTTTTCAGTTAACTATTAATTTATGTGCGGTAAGCATTTCGATTATTGGACCTTTTATTGGTGTAGAAACGCCAGTTACAGTTATTCAAATGCTTTGGATAAATATGGTTATGGATACTTTTGCGGGTTTAGCGTTTGCTTTTGAACCACCACTTAAAGAATATATGGAAGAAAAGCCGAAAAAGAAAAACGAACAAATTATTAATACTTATATGAAAGAAGAAATTATGGTTACTGGAACTTATTCGGCTTTACTTTGCGTATTGTTTTTAAAGTTGCCATTATTCCACCATATTTTTAGAGATGGAGTTAATGACGAATATTTATTAACAGCTTTCTTTGGACTATTTATTTTTATGGGAATTTTTAACTGTTTTAACGCTAGAACTCATAGACTTAACTTGTTAGCTAATATTTTAAAAAATAAAGTGTTTTTATTAGTAATTATTTTTGTTTTATTAGTTCAAATTTATTTAATTTATTATGGAGGAAATACTTTTAGAACTTATGGTCTTAATTTTATGGAGTTTGAAATTATGGTATTACTCGCTATGACAGTTATTCCAGTTGATTGGGCTAGAAAGTTATTGCTCCGAAGAAAAGGGGAGAAAGGTGGAGTTTGACAATATATAAGAAAATAGTATAATATAGCCAGAAAGAGGTGCTTATATGATAAGTAATTTTAAATTCTCGGAAAAACTAGAACATATTTTACAAAAATCTATGCCTATTGCTTTATCAGTAACTTTAGCTATGGGAATAAGTGGCTGTACTAGTGAAAAAGAAAGTGATAGCACTACGGTAACCAGTACTGAAGTAACTTCAGTAGAAACTAATGAGGTAAGTGAAGAAAGTAATATGGTTATTGATGCTTATGAAAAATCGATGGAAGCGGATACTAGAGTAGAGCAGTCAATTACCGGAACTATGGAATTAGCTAAATCAATTTCTGAAGCAACTGACGAATATAGAAATACCGAGCAGTATAAACAAGATGTTGAAAGATTGAAAACAGAGTTTGATACTTTGGTAAATTGGTTACTTGGCAAAACAGAAATTGATGGATATACTGTTAAAGATGTTGGAACAGAAACAGTTGATTTAGCTAAAGATGCTTTAAGTTATATGGATGGAGTAATTGAAAGTTATATTCCTGATTATAAAGATAAAGCTAAAGAGAAATTATCAGAATTAGGTGATTTCTTATGGGATAAAGGAACAGATTTTGGAGCTTATTTGTTAAATAAAGGTGAAGAGTTTGCTAATGATGTAAAGGAAAAGAGTAAAGAAATGTAGAAAATTTTTTTACTTTTTTTGCTTTAAAAAATTGCCAAAATCAAATAAATATGATATATTAATAGCATAAGAATAATAAAGGTGGAAGGTAACATTTATGATAAATTTTATAGTATGTGATGACAACAGAAAATATTTAAAATTAGTTAACAATGTAATTGATAAATACATGATGAAAAATACGTTAGAATATCGGACACATTTATTTGACGATTATGACAATAAGTTTCTAGATATTATTAACGAAAAACTATCATTTAAGATTTATATTTTAGATATTGAAGCCCCAACAAGATCTGGAATTGATATTGCTAGAATCATTAGACGTAAAGATGTTGAAAGTATAATTATCTTTTTAACTGGTCATGACGAATTAGGTGATATTGTTATCAAAGACGATTTCATGTTTTTATCATTTGTAAATAAGTTTGATAATTGTGAGAAAAGATTAGTTAAAGTGTTTAATAAAGCTTTTCAAATTCTAAAAGTTAGACCTAAATTAAGATTTAAAGATAGTGGGATTATTTATACAATTTCTTTAGAAGATATTTTATATATTACAAGAGATAGTGTTGATAGAAAATGTATTATTAAAACTGATAATAACGAATACAAAGTAGGTAAAAGTTTAAATTCGATATTAGGGTTATTAAATAAAACTTTTGTCCAAACTCATAGGTCATGTATTGTTAATACTAATAGAATTACTTCTTACAGTAAGCCTAAAAGGATAATTACTTTCGATAATAATGAAAAGATAGATTTAATATCTGAAAAATTTAATTGGGAGTTGATTGATTAAATGATAATGGATGTACTTTTGTATGGAGTTAGTGGAATAGTTTTAAATGTTTTTACTGTTTATTGTTGGTTAGATTTAATAAGAGAAAAAACATATATGCCACTGTTACATAAAATTGTTGTTATTTTAATAATGTCTATAGTTGGAACAATGTTATATTTCTTATTTCCTCAACCATTTAGATTAATTATTTCATTTATCTTTTTATTTTTTATTGGTTTCATAGTAGCAAATAGAAATTTTAAATCTGCTATTCCTATGGTTTTAATATCACAAATTATTATAATTCTTGCGGAATTATCATTTATTATTTTAGGTACATTATTTATTGGCGAAAAAATTGAAACTATTTTATCAACACCGGTAGGTGGATTATTATTAAATATTTATATTTCTTTAATTTCATTTGGAATTTTGAAAACTAAAATTCCTAAAAAGATATTTAATTTAATAATTGTATATATTGATTTAATGAAGAAAAAAGAAGTTTTAACTTATTTAATAATGATATTAGTTATAATCATAATTTCAACAATTGAAAGTTATATGAAATTATCTTTGCCTATTGTTTTAACTACGAATACAATAATGACATTAGTTTTTATATTTATAATATTTAAATTTGCTATTACTGAAAATAAGTATGCTAAAACAAATAGTAAATATCAGGTTAGTATTACTAGTTTAAGAGAATATCAAGAAATATTAGATAAATACCGTATATCTACTCATGAAAATAAAAATCAATTGTTAGCTATTAAAAACATGTCTAAAGATTCTAAAATAATTAGTTATATAAATGCAATTATTGACGATAAAACTAAAGATAATGATGCTGTTATGAATAAGGCGTATAAAATTCCAGATGATAGATTTAGATCAACTATTTATCCTAAAATGTGTAAGATTGACGAGCTTAAGATTAAATATAAATTTTTAATTTCTAATGATGTTAAAACAGCTGATTTAATAGATATGGACGATTATCTAGTTAGAGATGCATGTATGATTTTAGGTGTTTATTTAGATAATGCAATTGAAGCAGTTAAAGATTTAAATAAGAAATTAATTTATCTTGAAATTTATATTATGGATGGATATTTATGTTTTGATATTACAAACAATTTTGAAGGGACTTTAGATGTTGAAAAATTATTTAAACGTAAATATACAACTAAAGGAAAAGAACATGGTTATGGACTGGTTTTAGTTAATAGAATTGTTAAAGAAAATGATAAGATTGAAAATGAATGTGAAGTTAGTGGTAATATAATTACCCAAAGATTAAAAGTAAAAATGTAAAAAACTCTTGTTTTAAAGTAACAGGAGTTTTTAAGTATATAAAAAAGTAGCTTTTGACTACTTTAATTGTTTTAGTAAAATTATTATTTAATTAAATTTTTTGGGCACATTGGTTCATCAAACCAATACCACATACATGCTTGACTTCCTAGTCCAGCAAAAATGTTACCAACGTTTGCTAACATTGAAGCAATAATTCCCACAGCTAACCTCCTCTCAAAATAATTAGGTAGTCTGATAATTTTTATAATTGTCATATGGTAATTTAAATATTTTATAAATAAATGGGGATATCATAAAACATTGAACAATTAACGTAAATATAAAACAAT
>CALVVT010000069.1 GCA_944363935.1 uncultured Bacilli bacterium | reverse complement strand
AATAGATTTATTTAGTTAAATATGGTAAAATATAAGCAGAGGTGAGCTTTTATGAGTGAAGAACTTATAACACGAATTTTCTTAATTATTTTGGTAACATTTTTATTTGTCGCCTTTTTTGTTCCAGTTATAAAAAAAATAGCTTTTCATGTAGGTGCTTTAGATATTCCTAATTCTAGAAAAGTTCATACTAAACCAATGCCAAGACTTGGCGGTGTAGCTATATATTTTGGATTTTTACTTGGTTATATGTTATTTGGCGAACCTAGTCAAATGATGAACTCGGTTTTAATTGGTGGCACGGTTATTGTTTTTACAGGAATTATTGACGATATAAAACCGCTAAAAGCATCTTATAAATTAATAGGCCAAATAATTGGAGCCGCTATTGTCGCTTTTTATGGTGAAGTACTACTTCGTGATTTAAGTGCATTTGGCTTTTATATTGATTTTGGAATACTAGCTTATCCAATAACAATATTCTTTATTGTAGCTTGTATAAACTGTTTAAACTTAATTGATGGATTAGATGGCTTGGCGGCTGGAATAAGTGCGATTTATTATATTACAATTGGTATTATTGCAACTATACTAGGTCATCTAGGACCAGAAGTAACTTTAACTTTTATTATGCTTGGATCAACTCTTGGATTTTTAGTTCATAATTTCCATCCAGCTTCAATTTTTGCTGGAGATTCTGGTTCGATGTTTATGGGATTTATGATTTCTGTTATCGCATTACTTGGCTTTAAAAATATTACTTTAACTTCATTTATTATTCCAATTCTTATTTTAGCTATTCCAATATTAGATACTTTATTTGCGATTATTAGAAGACTTTTAAAAGGTGAAAGTATTTCTAAACCTGATAAATTTCACTTACATCACCAATTATTAAATAAAAATTTTTCACACCGTGATACAGTTTTAATAATATATGCGATAAATGCTTTATTTGCTTTAGCTTCAATTGTTTATGTGTTGAGAGATAGAGTCCTTGGATATATTATTTATACAATATTAGTGGTAATAGTTTTGGTCTTTGTTTTAAAAACTAATGTTATTATGGATCACGATACATTTATAAAAAAACTTCGGTCAAGTACTAAAAAATGATTATGCTTCTGCATAATTTTTTTTATCTTGGTAAATACTAAAATTGGTGATATTATGGATATTAATTTTACAGAATTAATTGATGTTATTATTAGAGGATTACTTTCTTTAGTGGCTTTGTTCTTGATAACTAAAATGCTGGGTAAAAAGCAAGTATCCCAGCTTAGTTTATTTGATTATGTAATTGGTATTTCAATTGGTAATTTTGCAGCGGAAATGACTGTTAATTTAGAAACAAATGCGATAAATGGATTAGTAGCAGTTTTTGTTTTTGGAATTGTTGCTTATTTAGTTTCAATTTTAACTATGAAAAGTATTTATTTAAGGAGATTTTTTATGGGGGTTCCAACTTTAATAATTGAAGATGGTAAATTATTGTTAGATGGTTTAAAAAAAGTAAAATTTGATATTAATGACTTATTAGAAGAATGTAGGAGTGCGGGCTATTTTGATATTTCTGAAATTGCTTATGCGGTAATGGAAGCTAATGGTCAGCTTAGTATATTACCAAAAACGGATTATGCTCCGCCAACATTAAAGGATTTAAACATTGAAAAAGAAAAAGCTAGTTTATGTGCGAATATTATTATTGATGGGAATATTATGGAAGATGCTTTGAAAGATATGCATAAGGATAAGTCATGGCTTAATCATGAATTAAAAATAAAAGGTATAAAAATAGAAGATATTTTACTTGCAACACTAGATAACAATGAAAAGTTTGTTGTTTACGAAAAAAATGTCAATAAGCAAAATTCTAGGGTTTTAGAATAGACATATAATTAAAAAGTTGCTATAATCGTGATGGTGATATTATGAGTAGACATTTTTGTGCTTCCGCTTTTGTTATAAATCCAAGTAATAAAAAAATATTATTAGTTAAACATAATATATTTAATAAATGGCTTCAACCTGGTGGTCATATGGAAGACGGTGAAACTCCAGAAGAAGCAGCTATGCGGGAAGTTTATGAAGAAACCGGGATGAAAATAAAATTATTAGGTGAAAGATTTCCTAGAGAAGACGATTTAATAAGACCACTTGGTATTCAGTGTAATCGTAAGCCTAATGGAGAGCGGATGTTTGATATAATTTATGCAGCTGTTCCGGTTAACGGGGATGCTGATTTAATAATTAGTAATGAAAGTAATGATATTGGTTGGTTTTCTAGAACCGAGTTAGAAAATCTTCCGATTTTTCCTGATATTAAAATTACAATGGATTATATTTTAAAAGAATATTTTGGTGAAAAGTAAACTATAATTTTTATAGTTTTTTTGTTATTTTTGTGAAAATATTACCTTTGTATTTTTGATTTAAATGCTTGCTGTAATGACTTTATTTAGATAAATAATTATAAAAGTGTTAAAAAATGTAAAAAAGACGCAAATAAGCGTCAATAATTATCTAATAATTCCGGTTATAACTAAAATTATAAATAGTAAGTAAAATATTCCACCAGTTAAAAGCATATTAACAGTTATTTTTTGTTTTTTAGTTATTCTAAAAAATAATATACTAGCGGAAACTATGGCAATTAAAGCACTAATTAAAGTTCCTGAAGAGATTAGTGTCCAGTTAGTGAGTAGTATTCCAATGGCGGGCAAAATAGAAGATTGAAACATCATAGCGCCAGTTATATTTCCTAAAGCTAAAGTATCTTTTTCCCTAGATATCCAAATTATACTGTTAAATTTTTCTGGAAGTTCAGAGGCAATTGGCGTTAGGATAATAGCGAGAACAAAAGCTGGAATATTTAATAAATTAGAGACATAATTAATACTATCTACAAATTTATCTGCACTAGTAACAATTAAAAATAACGATAAAATTAACTGAATTAAAATTATATATTTGTTGTTCATTAATTTTTTATTACCAAAAGCAAAATAAAGATTAGGTAAATCACTTTCTGTATTTTGATTATCTTTAACTAGTTTAATAACATAAATAAAATAGCTTAAAACAAGTATAGCAGCAATAATAATTTTAGAGTAATAAAAATTACTAGGTATTAATCCGCATATTAAAGCAAGAGTGAAAGAAAAGATAAAAAATTTTAAATCATGAGTTACAACATTGTAATCGGCATTTATGTTTTTATGTATTTTTCTTTTGTTTTTGAAAATTATAACGGATAGGCCTGTTACAAACATTGTTAAAGTTGAAAGCATTAAAGGAGCTCCCAGAATAGCGCCAATACCTATTTCTTCAGAATTACTATTATTCCCCATAATTAAAGCAATTATAGGAATTAAAGTTTCTGGTAAAGCTGTTCCTATAGCTGCTAGTATTGATCCAACAGCGCCTTCAGATAGTTTTAAAATTTTACCTAACCATTCAACAGAATTAACAAATAATTCGGCGGCTATTAATATTAGAATAAGACTTATAAAAAGTAATAAAAATTCCATGTCTATCACCTAATAAAAGCATACTCTTATTATGGAGTTTAGTCAATGGAATTTTCTTTTAATAAATCAATAATTGTAACATTAAGGGTATGAGCTATAAAATCTAATGTTTCAATTGAAATGGTGGCTCTAACGTTTTTAGCTTCTAAATTTTTAATGTAACCGTATGAAAGATTGGCTTTATTAGCTAGTTGTTCTTGTGAAAGTCCAGCTTTTTTACGGTATTTTTTTATGTTTTTTCCTATAGTTTGATAAATGTCAGTCCTTTCCATGTTTATCACCTATCAATATTTTATAATATAAAAAGGAAGAAAAAAGTCACATAATAGGTGACTTTTTCTGCGAAGTATGATAAGATTAAATAGAAGGAGGTGGATGATGAAAAAATGTAAACATTGTCAAAGTGAAATTGATACTAATGTAAAAGTATGTCCTGTTTGCGGAAAAAGTCAAAGTATACCTACTTGGCTTATTGTTATTATTGTTATTGCGGTTATATGTGTTCTTGTAGCAATGGTTGGAGAAGGAGATACTGCAGGTAAAAAAGAACAAACAGGAACGACTACTAAAGAAGAAAATTTAGTTTTAGAAGATGGCCATAGTGGTAGTTTAGACGAATTTGGTGCTTTCTATTATGTTGAAGGTTATGTAAAGAATAATTCTGATAAAGACTATGAGTATGTTGATATTGAATTTACTGCATATGATAGTGAAGGTAATACTTTAGGTTCTTGTTATGACAATACAAGCAGTTTAGAAGCGAATGGACGTTGGAAATTTAAAGCTAGTTGTATTGACGAAACGGATAAGATAGCTAGTTATAAACTAAAAGAAATTAATGGGTATTAAAAATTAGGAGTGAAATTGTGTTTGAAAAAAGAAGTAAAGTTTTATTTGTGTGCGCTATTCTAGCAACTCTTTATGTAATTTATTTAATTACTTATTTTGCTGGTTCAACTACTAGTGAAGATGCGGCTGAAGCTATTGGCGGAGCTATTGCTACTGCTCTTGTAATGCCACATATGCTTATAATGGCAATGGGAACTATATTTGTTTGGATAGGTTTTAGTCTTAAAAAAAATTGGGGAGCATTGGTAGGTTCTATCTTATATTGTCTTGGTATGGTGTTGTTTCCATTATATTTTATGTTTACTATCCCACTCATTATTTTAGGTTTTGTTGGATTTAGTAAACAAAAAAAGTTAAATATGTAAAAAGACTTAATGACTAGATAATTAGTTATTAAGTTTTTACTTTCTATTATCATTGATTATAATGCCTTTATTTACAAAAAATATAATAAGTGCTATAATTGTTTGGTGTAAAAAAAGAGAGGTTTTGTATTATGGAAAAAAGAAATATTGCTATTATCGCCCATGTTGACCATGGAAAAACAACATTAGTTGATAAATTATTAGAAGCTTCAGGAACTTTTCGGGAAAATGAAGAAGTAAAAGTAAGAGCTCTTGATTCTAATGATATTGAAAGAGAAAGAGGAATTACAATTTTAGCTAAAACAACAGCTATTGATTATAAAGGTGTAAGAATTAATATATTAGATACTCCAGGACATGCTGACTTTGGTGGTGAAGTAGAAAGAATTATGAATATGGTTGATGGGGTTCTTTTAGTAGTTGATGCTTATGAAGGAACAATGCCACAAACAAGATTCGTTTTGAAAAAAGCATTAGAAGCTGGAGTAACTCCTATAGTAGTTGTTAATAAAATTGATAAAGACTCGGCAAGACCAAAAGAAGTAGTAGACGAAGTAATCGATTTATTTATTGATTTAGGAGCTAGTCTTGAACAATTAGATTTTCCAGTAATTTATGCTTCTGCTTTATCGGGAACTTCTAGTTTTGATCCTGATATTAATACCCAGGAAAAGACAATGGAACCAATATTAGATACTGTTTTAAAATATATTCCTGTACCTAATGTAAGTAGTGATGGACCATTTCAATTTCAACCAGCATTACTTGATTATAATGACTTTGTTGGCCGTATGGGGATTGGCCTTATTAAAAGAGGTAAGGTTAAGGCTAATGAAAATGTATCTTGTGTTAGATTAGATGGCAGTATTAAACATTTTAGAATTCAAAAAATAATTGGTTATTATGGATTAAATAAAATAGAAGTAAATGAAGCGGAAGCTGGAGATATTGTAGCTATTGCTGGTTTACCTGATATATCAGTTGGAGAAACCGTTTGTGAGTCTGGAAAAGAAGAGGCTTTACCAAAACTACGAATAGATGAACCAACCCTTCAAATGACTTTTGGAGTTAATACTAGTCCTTTTAGTGGTAGAGAAGGTAAATTTTTAACTGCCAGAAAAATAGAAGAAAGATTAATGAAGGAAACTGAAAGAGATGTATCATTAAAAGTTAGACAAGTTGATTCTGAATCTTGGATGGTTTCTGGAAGAGGCGAACTTCACTTATCAATTTTAATTGAAAATATGCGAAGAGAAGGTTATGAACTTCAGGTATCTAAACCAGAAATAATAAAAAAAGAAATAGATGGTGTAATTAATGAACCTTATGAAGATGTTGATATTGAAGTACCTGAAGAATATGTTGGCCCAGTAATTGAATTATTAGGCCACCGTGGTGGTACAATGGAAAATATGCTTAATAAAGAAAATCATACAAAACTTACTTATACAGTGCCATCAAGAGGATTAATTGGTTTTATGACTGAGTTTATGACGCTTACTAAAGGTTATGGTATTATTAATCATACTTTTAAAGAATATGCACCAATGACTACTACTGAAGTTGGAAAACGTAAAAATGGGGTTTTAGTTTCTATGGAAAACGGGAAAGCTACAGCTTATGCTTTAGGAGCTTTAGAAGATAGAGGAATTATGTTTATTGAACCAGGAACTGATGTTTACGAAGGAATGATTGTTGGCGAAAATAATCATGATAATGATTTAGCAGTTAACGTTGTTAAAAGTAAAAATTTAACTAATACTAGAAGTGCAACAAAAGATCATACAGTAGTTTTAAAAAGGCCTCGGGAAATGAGTCTTGAAGTTTGTCTTGATTATATTAATGAAGACGAACTTGTTGAAATAACCCCTAATAGTTTTCGGTTAAGAAAAAAAATATTAAATACTAACGAACGAAAAAAATATGAAAATAAAAAAAATCAGTAATTTAAAATATTTAAGCAGGAAAAAAGAGTGTAAAATAAAGTGGTTTTTAGCTTAATTAAACTAAAATTTTAAGACAGAGTAAATCGAAGTTACATCGATTATACATCTGTCTTTTTATAACTTTAGTTTTATTATCAAATCCTTCAGTTAATCCATTATTAAAATCATAAATAATTGCATTTTTTACGATTCTATAATTACAATTATATTTTCTAGCTAAATATATGTAGTTTACTTTAATTCCTAATTTTTAAAACCTTAAATTAGTATTAAAATATTCAGATG
>CALVVT010000068.1 GCA_944363935.1 uncultured Bacilli bacterium | reverse complement strand
TTACAAAATCTTGATTGTGTAAAGAAGCTTCATCAAGATATGCACCAGTTAGCGTCATACCTCTGATTTTACGCATAGACTGACTATCGTTTGCACCCTCTAAATATACCTGATGTCCGTATAAATATCCAGTTTTATTACTTAGTGAATAATAAAAAGAGCCACTGGGCAAAATTTCGTCAAGTATATCTAAACAGTTTCTTTTTAATGTTTCAAGTGTAACGCCTACCATTAAAAATTTTGCGTCTAACGGATATGTAGCCACCTCTAGTGCAAACTTTAATAAACTTATAACAGTTTTCCCAGAACGTATGCTTCCGTGTAGTATATTAATTCTTGCTAAATCACTACCCAAAAACTCAGCTTGTTTTTTACTAATCTTTGTTATCATCTTTCATCACTACTTTTATATTATTCAATAATTCTTGAGCTTGTTCCCTATTTTTATCAAAATCAATATTCAAATTTTCTTTAGGTTTCTGCCCAATAGTATCTCTAATAGTTTCAAAAGCTCTAACATCTCCTTTTATTGCTTTTTTAATCAAAGCAAAAGACATTTTCTTTTGAACGCTATCTCCTTTTTCGTCCATTATTTCAAGTAAAGCTTCAAGTTCCATTTTGAGCGTTTTCTTTTCTCTTCTAGCTTTAGCACTAGCTAAGCCACCTTTACGTCCATTTATTCGAGCTTCTTCCGACGTTGGTACTCTTAAATTTTGAATATTATTTGCCATTACTATCATCTCCTTCAATTCTATTTTTAGCAATTTCAAAATATTTTCTATCTATTTCAACACCTATAAAATCTCTATTTAATTCTTTACACGCTACACCAGTCGTTCCACTTCCCATAAAACCATCAAAAATAACCTCATTTTCTTTACTATGTTTTAAAATACATTGTTTTATTAAATCTAAAGGTTTTTGATTTTGATGTAATTGACTTGTTCCAGCAACTCTATCAAATAACCAAACATCTGTTATTCTTTTACCATTAAAAAAACATCTTCCTTTATTGACTAAAAAAATTATTTCGTATTGTTTGCCAAACTGTGCTTTCAAATCTCCAGCTGTCCAATTATTTTTTACCCAAATAATCATATTTTTTATATTAAAATTATTTTTTTCTAATTCTTGTTTAAAAAAATCAACGTGAGTATTATTACAAAAAATATACATAGCTTTATTTTTTTTTAATATTCTATAACAATTTTTTATATATTCACTTATCAAAGAAAAATTATCATCATTTTTTATTGTTTTACAAAAATCGTGATTTTTATTTTTCCTATAGTTTGTCTTATAATTTATCAAATATGGTGGGTCTGTAATTATTAAATCAATACTTTCATCTGGTATATTTTTCATTACATCTAAGCAATCATTATTTATTAATTTTATCATTTTTAAATCACTCCTTTTTATTAATATTTTACCATATTTTACACAAAAAAAGAAGCTATTAAATTATAGCTTCAATATTTGTGATTGTCTTTCTTTGTGTAATTGTCTATATAATTTTTTTAAATACTTATACAAATCATTTTTTCTTAGTGGACTATTTGTAGAATTTATTTGATTATTAGTATCTTTTATTTTATTTAATAAATCAATCTCTTTTTTAGTCATCTTTAACAACACCCATAATTTTATCAATTTTACTTTTACTTTTTTTGTATGTTTTAGCCAATTGATTGCAAAAGCTATCGCCTCTTGTTTCTCGACTTCCGATAGCACTTTGATTAAATGAAGCAAAAGGACCACCAGTTTTTAATTTCATCATTTTTTCAGTCGGTCTTGTTTTATCGCCATTTAAAATATGGTTCAAATTAAAGACATTTGGTTTAAAACCTTTTAATTCATCAATTCCACAACAAGTTAAACTATCGCCATATTTTCTTATTCTATTTTCTCCTGCATATATCTTTAAGCCTAATTTATGAGCTTTTTCTTTTAATTTTACAAAATCATTTAAAATTATGTCATAAGGATAGACAAAATCTCCACCAATTTTTATAAGTCCTTCTTTTTTCTTTTTAAATTTCATTCCCTCAATTATAACACCATAAGCGCCTGCATTTTTAAATCTCTCTAGGTTGTTATATACGTCCTCAAAAACCTCGTGCATATAGGGTTGAACCCTGATAATAACTCTTTTAACTCTTTTTGATATTTTATCTACTATAGCAAGTCTTTCTTCAAAAGACGGACAACCTTTTTCTAAAATGTCGTATTTATCACAAACTAAGCTAATTTGAACAACACAATTACATTCGCTTAATAAATCTAAATACTCATCATCTGCAACAAGCGCACCTTTTGTAGAAACTATGAATGGGTATTGAGTTTCTTTAAAAATTTTTAAACACTCAAGACTAACTCTATGAATTTTTTCGCAGGGTTGAAACGGGTCTGATAAACCACCCCAATGCAAAGGAATATTCCAATCACACCAGTTAGTTTCTTGATTTCTTTTACCTTTTATAAAATTTAATAACATACTTGGAGTTTCCATTATTTTAATATCTTTTAAATCTCTTTTAGTACTAGCAAAACAATATTTGCAAGCGTGCGAGCAACCTTTATAAGTATCAAACCTAATAGGTAAATCACATAAATATATTTGACTTCCACAGTTCGGCATATTATATCTCCCCTTTACATTTATCTAAAATCAGTTGTGCTAATGTATCTTTCCCGTTCTCATTTATATAATTATCTACAATCTCTTTATATTCGTTATTAAAACTAAAAGTTATCGCAAATTCATTTGATTTATTTTTCTCTACTAGCTCGGTTTCAAGTAAATCATCAATATAGCTTTCGGCGTCGATATCATCAAAATTAATGAAACCTAAGTCTTCCATATCAATATCAATAATATCTTTTAGTTCTTCATCTAATAATTCAAAGTCCCATTCTGATTTTTCTGATACTTTATTATCAGCTAATCTAAAAGCTTTTATTTGCTCATCTGTCAAATCATCTGCTACAATACAAGGTACTTCTTTTAAGCCTAATTGTTTACTTGCTTTATATCTAGTATCCCCTGCAACAATTACATTATTTTTATCAATAATTATAGGTACTTTAAAACCAAATTGCTTAATGCTTTCTGCCACGTATTGTACTGCCTCGTCATTTTTACGTGGGTTATTCTCATACGGTTTCAAATCTTCTAATTTAATATTTTTTATTTCCATAAATTTATCCCTCCATAAAAATATTATAGCATTTTTAACATATAAATGCAAAAAAATAGTAGCATTTTATTGCTACTATTTTAATGTTTATTTAAACTTCTTGTGCATATATAATATCAATATCTTTATGATATAAATATTTTCTAGCTTCTTCATCTTCTGTAAATTTTATTCTTTTGTTTTTATTAAATTTATCAATGTCGTTTGTCTTTACCATTTCTTTATAAAGTACAAACCCTAATTTTCCAAATCTATTAATCGGTTCTCTTTTTGTAACTTCTCTACTATAATATTTCATTTTAAACACCTCAATTTAAAAATTTTCTT
>CALVVT010000067.1 GCA_944363935.1 uncultured Bacilli bacterium | reverse complement strand
TTCAGCTCCATGGAGCTCGCTTTCAATATTAGTTATTCTAACATCCCAAGTACTGGTTATATTACTTGTTCCTGTTATATTAAGTTTACTACTAAAAGCCGCATAGCCTATCCCCATTAACAATAAAATTGAACATAGCCCTAGTATAATTAAATTATTTTTCTTGCTCCTCATATAAATTTTCCTTCCCGTCTATTATGATTAATAATATTAAGAATTTACTTTATTACTATTATTAACCATATTACAATAACTATTCTGATTATTTATTCTGAATATCTATTCTAAATTAATTTTACCCAATAGCTCCGTCTTTGTCAATAAAAAAAGAAAGATAATCAATCCCCTTTATAAGGATTAGGATGAATAATAATATATTGTATATTATTATCATACTCTCTTATCTTATCTTCTATTTCCTCTAAAATATTATGAACATTAATTAACTTCATATTTTTATTTAAACTAACTTCTAAATCAACTTTATAAAAAGGTCCTTCTTTTAAAATAATTAAATTATCAATATTTTCTATTTCTTTAAAATTACTAACAACCTTTTTAATTTCATTTATATAATTTATATCAGTTACCCTAGTATCCATTAAATTACTTATATTTTCTATTAAAAGTTTTATTCCTATTTTAATAATTAAAGCCCCAACAATAATCATAGCTAAAGCATCAGCATAAGTAAAAATATAATAATAGTGACCAAGTTGGGATAAAAGAACAGAAACTAAAACTACAACTGAACTTAAAACATCACTAAAGCTTTCTGTTCCGGAAGCTACTAAAATATTACTTTGATATTTCTTACCTCTATTAATTAAAAATTGACTTAAAATATATTTAATAATAATTGTTATTACCGTTACAATAGCTACATAACTATTTGGAATACTTCTTTTATCAAAAATACCATTATAAATAACCATGATTCCCATAAATAAAACTACTAAACTAATAAAAGCACAAGTAATATATTCAGCTTTACCATGACCTAAAGGATGTTTATAATCAGCTGGTTTGCGCGATATTTTACTGCCAATTAAAGCAAAAATATCAGTAGTAGTATCACTTAAAGAATGAATTCCATCAGCAACAATCGCTCCAGCTCTACCTAAAATTCCAGCTATTATTTGCATTACTGATAAACTAATATTTGTTAAAAAACTTATAATTATAACTTTTGTTACCTTATTCATTTGTATCACCTATTTATTATATGTACTATAATTATATCATGATATTAATATTTTTAAAACAAAGATAACTGACTAGATTCGTCCATTCCATCTAAAATACCCATAGCTCTTAATTTTTCAATTAAAGTACTAGAAAGTTTAGCTCTTTTTTGTAAATCCTCAATACTTAAATAATGACCTTTTTCTCTTTCAGTAACAATGTTTTTAGCTACAACTTCACCAAGACCATCTATAGCTCTGAATGGTGGTATTAAAGATTTTTCGTCTTCGTCAATAACAAAATCAGAATAATGACTTTTATATAAATCGACATTTTTAAATGTAAATCCTCTAGCTAGCATTTCTAACGCTACTTTTAAACATTCTAAAGTTGAAGCTTCCTTGTTAGTTGCATCATATCCTTTTTCAGTAATTTCAATAATTCTTTTTTTAACACTTTCGTAACCTTTAATCATTGCTTCAATATCAAAATCACTATATTCAGCTGAAAACTGGGCAGCATAATAAATAATTGGATTATGAACTTTAACATACGCTAGTCTAAAAGCATTAATAACATACGCTACAGCATGAGCTTTGGGAAACATATATTTTATTTTCGCACAAGAATCTATATACCATTCTTCAATTCCTGCTTCTCGCATTTCTTTAACATAACCTTGCCATTTTTCTGGATCTTTACTAGCTTTACCTTTACGAACAAACTCCATTATTTGAAAAGCTTTTAATGGTTCTAGGCCATTATACATTAAATAAACCATAATATCGTCCCGGCACCCTATAACTTCGCTAAAAGGAACAATCCCTTTATCAATTAAATCTTTGGCATTACCAGCCCAAACATCAGTACCATGCGAAAGTCCTGATATTTTAACAAGCTCGGCAAAAGTTTGCGGTTTAGTTTCTTTAACTAATTGTAAAGTAAAAGGAGTTCCAAACTCAGGTATTCCTAAAGTACCAGTATCATTCATAATCTGCTCTTTCGTAACACCTAAAGGTTCTGGCGATAAAAATATTTTCATAGTCTCTTTATCGTCAAGCGGGATTTTAGTTACGTCTTTATGAATTAAATCCTGAACAAGTCTTAATTTAGTCGGTCCAGAATGACCTAAAATATCTAATTTAAGAACATCTTGATCAATTGCATGATAATCAAAATGAGTCGTGCGCCAAGCAGAAGTAGGATCGTCGGCTGGATACTGAAATGGTGTAAAATCAAAAACATCCATATAACCTGGAATAACAACAATTCCACCAGGGTGCTGGCCCGTTGTTCTTTTAACACCGGTACAGCCCATTGCAAGTCTTTCTATTTCCGCACCACGCATCATAATTCCTTTATCTTCACAGTAACCGCGGACAAAACCATAAGCTGTTTTTTCAGCTACAGTACCAATAGTTCCAGCTCTATAAACATTATCTTCACCAAATAAAACTTTTGTATATTCATGAGCATCAGCTTGATTTAAATCCGAAAAATTTAAATCGATATCGGGAACCTTATCAGCATGAAAACCTAAAAATGTTTCAAATGGCATATCCTGCCCTTCTTTATGCATTTTTTCACTACAGTTTGGACAATTTAAATCCGGAAGGTCATAACCACTACCATAAACACTACCTAAAGATACTCCATCCTTTTCAAAAATAGAATGTTTACATTTTGGGCAAACATAATGTGGGGGCAAGGCATTTACTTCAGTAATCCCCATCATTGTTGCAACAAATGAAGAACCAACTGATCCTCTTGAACCAACTAAATAACCATCGTCATTAGATTTCTTAACTAATTTTTGGGCAATTAAATAAATAACATCGAAATTAGCGCCGATAACTCCGGTTAATTTATCGTTAATTTCGTCTAAACTTAAATCCGTATTATCCTTAAAAAACTTAATAACTCCATCCTTATAACTACGCATAAGCAAATGTAATTTTTCGTAAACTAATTTATTATAATCATTATCACTTAAATCATTTTGCGGATTTAATTTTTTAATTAAGTTAAAAGGTTCTTCCCCATATAACTCTTTAGCTAGTCTCTCTTCAATTAAATAAGGTAAAGGATTACCATAAATACTTTCTGCTTTATCGTAAACCATATCCGTAGTTGTTTCGACACTTTTATCAATTTTAGGGGCAAAAGGAGTTCCGCCAGTATCGATAATAACTTCAACTTCTTCAACCATATCAGCAATTTTATGAGGATTAGTTATAACAATTTCATAAGCTTCTTTTTCATTTAAAAAGCTAAAATCGTCAAGCATTTCTTCAGTAGTTCGAAAATGCTGAAACGGAATTTCTTTAATATCTTTTTTAGCTAAAGAATGTCTTCCACCACCAGGAACTTTTTGATTAACGATAATTTCCCGATAAATTTTATCGTCAGGATTAATATGATGAACATCACCAGTGGCAACAATAATTTTTCCTGCTTCTTTAGTTGTTTTAATTATCTTTTGTAAATGACTAATTAATTCGGCTTTATTACCAAAATCATTTGTTTGCAGTAAATGACTATAAACATCAAGAGGTTGAACTTCAACATAATCGTAAAAATTTATTAAATTTGTTAGTTCTTCGTCAGATTTACTACGTGCTTCTTTAAATATTTCACTTTCATAGCACCC
The DNA here is from genome assembly GCA_944363935.1 of uncultured Bacilli bacterium. Taxonomy (GTDB): domain Bacteria; phylum Bacillota_I; class Bacilli_A; order RF39; family UBA660; genus Coprosoma. Next base: position 2,419 of record CALVVT010000067.1, on the reverse strand, counting down.
ACTACCAATTAATAATCCTTCTCTATGATTTTCAATTTCACTTCTTAAAATTCGCGGTGTTTTATACAAATATTTAGTATTAGCTAAAGATATTAACTTAAATAAATTTTTTAAACCTTTTTTATTTTTAACTAAAATATTTATATGATAACTTTTACCATATTTATAAACTTCTTCAGTTGAAACAAGTTTTGGTAAATCATTAATTACTTCAAAATTACGATCCGTTAATTTTTTAAGCATTTTATGAAGGACTAAAGCTGTTCCTTCGGCATCGTAATCAGCCCGGTGATGCGCACTTTCATCCCAAGGTACATCGTATCTTTTAACTAAAGCTGATAAGCTATGTCTAGAATAATTAGTATCTAAAGCTCTTGAAAGTTCTAAAGTATCGATAACGGTATTCGTAAACTCTCCTAAATTATATTTTTTATAAGCCATTTTTAAGAAAGAAACATCGAACTTCGCATTATGGGCTACCATTGGAGCTTCACCAAACCAACTAATAAATCTTTTAATTACCTCTTCTTCACTATCCTTATCTTTTAACATATCGTCAGTAATATTAGTTATTTCTGTTATTTTAAGAGGTAGTTTACGCCCCGGATTAATTAATTCGTCGAACCGATCAATTATTTCTCCATTTAAAATTTTAACGGCCCCGACTTCGATAATTGAATCCCCACCAGCCGCGTTAAAACCAGTAGTTTCAAAGTCAAAAACGACATATGTTGTTTCTAATAATTTTTGATTTGTTCCTCTTAAAACTATATCAACCGAATCGTCAATTAAGGTAAGTTCAGTTCCATAAATAGCTTTAAATTTATCTTCGTCTTTTTTACCTTTATTATAACTAGTAACTAAATTAAATACATGAGGAAAAGCCTGACAACCATTATGATCAGTTATCGCTATCGCTTTATGCCCCCATTTAATTGCGGTATTAACAAGTGAAACCTCGTCAGCTACCCCATCCATTTGACTCATTTTGGTATGCACATGAAGTTCAATTCTTTTTTCTTTAGCTTCGTCCATTCTTTCAGTATCTTTTTTATCAGAAATATTTATATCCCGGGCATTTAAAACAATTTCTCCAGAAAATTTATCATTTTTACTATAACCTTTTATTTTATAGTATGAGCCTACTTTTAATCGTTTATCGTAGTTTTTAAAGTCATTAGCATCTCTACAAAAAATTTTACAATACATACTATCAGTTCCATCAAATAATTTCAAAGTAATAATTTTAAAATCACTTTTAGTCGACTCAAATAAATCTTTACCAAATATTTTAGCTTCTACCGTTACATTATCCATTTCAAAGTTAATATTACTAATATCAGTAATTACACCTTTAATTTCAGAACCTAAAATAACGGGAGATTCTTTGACTGGTACAACTGGAACTTTTTTGGTCATTTCTTTTTCAATTTCTTTCTTTATTTCAGCTTCCGCTTCCTTATCAATTTCAGCTATTAAATTTACTTTAAAACCAGCTTCATTTATTTTATTATTTAAACTAGAAAGAACGCTATTTAATTTCATTTGTTCAGCTTTATTAGCAACATTAATAATTACTTGGTTTTCTTTTAATTCTATTTTATTATCCATTAATGTATTTAATAAAGGTGCTTCTTTAGCATATTTACTTAAAAAATACTTATAGTATTCTTTTATTTCGTCTAAACTATAATTTTCTATTTTAAACAAAGCTTTTACTTTAAATTTATTAAATTTTTCTTGTAATAATTTATTAAATTTTTCATAAGTTTCTATTTTTAAATTTTTATTTAACTCTATTAAAAAAGTATATTCGTTATTATGGCAAACTATTTTATTCAGTTTACCTCCAGTAAATTCTAAACTTGAAATACCTAATTTATCTAATAATAATTGTAATTTTTCGTCCATGTTATCACCCTTTTTAATTATATAGTTTTGAACAAAAGCCAAAATAAATTTTGACTGCCTTACCTCACGGTAAGGTATTTCTATATCTACGATTCCTTTGGACTCTCCATAGACCAGTTTTGGAAGGTCGCCCCCCTAACTTTATTTTACTTCAAAATTTATTTCTAACTTTGCTCTAAACCTTTCATATATATTTTTAATCCTTCAAACATGATGTTAATAGCAGCATTTATATCTCGGTCATGTTCTACTCCACATCTTGGACATTCCCACTTCCTTATACTTAAATCTTTTACCTTTCTATTTCGATAATCACATACACTACATATCTGACTACTTGGATAATATTTATCTATTTCTATTACTTTTTTATTATTCCAGTTTGCTTTATATTTAAGTACTCTTATTATCTCCGATAGTGGGTTATTTGTTAATGATTTTGCTATAGTGTGGTTTTTATACATTTCTTTGATATCTAATTTCTCTACTGCTATTATATCATTTTCTT
>CALVVT010000066.1 GCA_944363935.1 uncultured Bacilli bacterium | reverse complement strand
GAGATTTGCTTTTAAATTATATTAGAGATAATAATTTACTCTTTGTAAAAGAATATATCGATGACGGTGTGTCAGGAACAACTTTTGATAGAGCAGGTTTTAATCAAATGATTAAAGATTGTGAGGGAAAAAAGATAAATATGATTATTACCAAAGATACATCAAGACTAGGTAGAGATCATATTGAGTTTGGTTATTATGTCGAAAGATATTTTCCAGAACACAACATTAGATATGTAGCCGTTAATGATGGTGTTGATACTTTTAAAAGAGATAGTTCAGCTAATGATATGTTAGTATTTAAAAGTGCTTTTAATGATATGTATGTTAAAGACATATCAAATAAACTTCGGAGTTCTTTATATACTAAAAAAAGAAATGGATTATTTGTTGGTGCGTATGCGCCATATGGCTATAAGAAAAGCGAAGAAGATAAACATAAACTGGTAATCGATGAAGAATCAGCTAATGTCGTTAGAAGAATATTTAGTATGTTTATAAATGGTGATAGTTTAAGTAAAATTTGCGATACTTTAACAAAAGAGCACATACCAACTCCAAGTATTCAAAAAAATATGAAACTAGGACAAAATAATGTTCATTATGGTGTGTGGGCTACGAGAACAGTTAATGATATTTTAAAGAATCCAACTTATATTGGTAATCTAACACAATGTAGACAAAGAAAAGTAAACTATAAATCTAAAAAAAGAGTTCGCAATAAAGAAAATGATTGGATTGTCTCTGAAGGGGCAGTAGAACCGATTATCGATAAAGAAACCTTTAAATTAGTTGAGAAAATGTTTAAAAGTAATAAAAACCGCGGTAAAGGTGATGGTATAACTGATAAACTTTTGCTTCGTGGTTTAATATATTGCAAAGAGTGCAAACATACAATTGGTTTTAGAGCACATACCCAGCAAACAAAAAAACATGGACTTGTTACAAGAATATATGGTAATTGCAATTATTGGGCTAAAAGAAAAAAACAAAATGTTTGTACTCCTCATTCTATTAAATACCAAATTGTAGAAGATATAGTGTTAGATAGCTTGCGAGAAATGGCAAGAAAATACTTAAATGAGAAAACTCTTGAAAAAATGCTTAAAAAGTCTGATAAATTAAAAAAGAAAAAAGATAGTATTAAAGGAGAAATATTTAGATTAGAAACAGCAATCGAAAATGCTAATAAAAAAATAGATATTTGCTACAATGATAAATTAGAAGGTAATATAACATTAGATATGTATAAGCGAACTTATAATAACTTAACTTTAGAAATTAATGAGTTAAAGAAAAAGAAACAAGCATATGAAAAAGTATTATACAATTTAGAAAACAGTGAAATGATGTCTGATAACTATTATCTAGATAAGCTTAAAGAATTTTTAAAAATGAAAAATCCATCTCGTGCACTTATTAGCATATTAATTGATAGAATCGAGATAGATGAAGAAAAAAATGTTGATATATATTACAAATTTAAACCGTTTTAAAGAAAGGAGCAATAAATGCAAAATAAATTAATAGGTAATGAAAATAATATCTTATTTTATAATGATGAAGAAGGAAATATAAAGGTTGAAGTTCTTTTAAAAAACGAAGATGTTTGGTTAAATACCGAAACACTAGCAACTCTTTTCAATATTGATAGAAGTGGTATTGTTCGTCATATCAAAAATATCTATAATGAAAAAGAGTTAGAAGAAAATTCAACTTGTGCAAAAATTGCACAAGTTCAAAAAGAAGGTAATCGTGAAGTTAAAAGAGTATATCCTTATTATAATCTTGATATGATAATTTCTATTGGTTTTAGAGTTAATTCTAAAAAAGCTATTAAATTTAGAACTTGGGCTAATAAAATAATTAAAGATTATATGGTTCAAGGCTTTGCTTTGAATGATGAAAGATTTATGAAAGCAAGAAAAGCTGACCAAGAATATTTTCAAAGATTACTTGAAAGAATTAAATTAATTCGTACAAGTGAAAGAATGTTTTATCAAAAAATTACAGATATTTTTGCCGAATGCTCTATTGATTATGATAAGCATAGTGACGAGGCTATAACATTTTATAAAACAATTCAAAATAAGTTTCACTTTGCTATTACAGGACAAACGGCAGCTGAAATTGTTTATAATAGAGTAGATGCTAAAAAAGATAATATGGGACTTAAGACATGGGAGAATTCTCCTAGCGGTAAGATATTAAAATCTGATGTTACTATTGCTAAAAATTATTTAGATGAAAAAGAAATTAAGAACTTAAATAATTTAGTAAATTTATTTCTTGATATTGCAGAAAATAACGCTGAAAGAAATATTCCAATGTATATGAGTGATTGGAAAAAGGAAGTAGAAAATGCTTTAACATTATTTCATTATGAAGTGTTAGAAGGTAAAGGTAAAATATCTCATAAAATGGCCGTAGAAAAAGCCGAAAGTGAATATGAAAAATATAAAGTTATTCAAGATAAAAATTATGTTTCTGACTTTGATAAATTATTAAATGAGACAAAACAAATAGAAAATAAATAATTCTATATATAAAAAAGTTAAACTTTTGTGTGTTATAGTTTTAACGCCGACTTTAAATAAAAGTTTTAAATTTCAAAGTGATTGGCCATATAATAATTCCCAAACATATTTACTGCAAACTTTGCTTTCCGATATTCAAAATGATAAAAACAAAACCTTTAAAGAAACAAGTAATAATTATATCTTTACGACTACTGTAAATTATCCTAATAATACAGATTTAGTTAAACAAAATATTTACTTTGATAAAGAATTGATTCCTGAAAAAGTTGAAGTTTTAAATAACAATAATGATGTCTTAATTAAAATGAATTTTGATAAAGTAGATTTAAATGCTAATTTTAAGGATAAACAATTTTCATTAGACGATAATATGCAGGCTGCTAAAACCGAAGATAATTCCGAGCCAGTTAGTAAAATAGAAGGAGAAATTTATCCGATGTATATTCCTGAAGGAACAACTTTAGCTAACCGCGAGACAGTCGAAATGGACGAAGGAGAAAGAGTAATTATGACTTATGAAGGTGATAGTCCATTTATGGTTGTCGAACAAACAGCAAGTGTTGCTGACGAACATTCAGTTGTTTCTGTTTATGGCGATCCACTGCAAATGGGAATGGCCGTAGCCGCTATTTCTGATAATATGATTTCTTGGGTTAGTAATGGAATTGAGTATTATGTCGTTTCTGATAATATGAGTGAAAGTGAACTTATGAGTGTTGCCAGTTCAGTAGGAACAATGCCCGTTAGTAAATAAACTAATGGGTTTTTTAAATATTTATGTTTGAAAACCTTTATTAAATGTGCTATAATGGTGTCCAGGTGATTAAAATGGCAAAAAAGAAAACAAACAATTCTAAAAAAGAAATAAAAAATACTAATAAAAAAGTTAATAAAGAAGCAGTGGAAGCTGAAAAACAAATAAGTAAGATTGGGTCAAGTGGTGAGATTGTTAAACTTATTAAAATAGTTTTAATTGTAACGGCCGTAATGCTTGTATTTTATTTAATTACTTTAGTTGCAACAGGCCAAGCGGAAAAAGTTAATAAAGAAACGGAAGAAGAAACCGCTGAAGATGCAGCTACAGAAATTCAATATGATTATATTGTTATTGGTTCAATGTTAAATAAAGATGGCAATTATTATGTTTTAATTGAAGGTGAAGAAGATAACCGTTTAAGTGAGTATAGTACGCTTATTCAAACAATTTCTGCTGACGAGGATGCTCCTAAAATTTATCATGCGAATTTAACTGATTCTTTTAATAAAAATTATTTATCTAAAGAAGCTAATTATACTGATAATATGAGTGACTTTAGAGTAACAGGAACAACATTAGTAGAAATAAATAATCATAAAATTGCTGAAGTATTTAATACATATGATAAAATAAAAGGCGAACTTAATAAATTAGCAGAGTAAAAAGGCGACAAGTTCGTTCTTTTTTTCAGCTTTTACTTTAAAAATAAAATTAATTTTGATATACTTTTATAAAAGGAAGGTTAGTCATGAATAAAAAAGAAGAAAAATTGCAAGAACGAATTAATAAACTGGAAGATAGTTTAGGTAAGTTTGAGTATAAAGAAAAACCAGAGTCCAAGAAAAAAACACCAACTTTTTTTACTGGCGAAGTTGTTGTTTTAATCATAATTACGATAATTGTTAGTTTACTTATGGGAAGTATTGTAACTTATAAATTAATTTTAGAAAAACAAAATGATAAAGAACTACAAGAATTTATTAGTACTTATAATGATGTTATCAATAATTATTATAAACAAGTAGATAAGAAAGAATTAATCGACGCGGCTGTTAATGGAATGATGGAAACATTAGATAAAAATTCAGTTTTTATTGATTCAAATACGTCTGATACTTTTAATAAACAATTAGAAGGTAGTTATGAAGGTTATGGTATGGAAATATATAATAATGATAAAGGCGAAATTGTTGTTGCTGCTGTTTATAAAAATACATCAGCGGCTAAAGAAGGAATAAAAGCTGGAGATATTATTACTAAATTATTTGATAAAGATTTAAAAGATACAAAAACTAGTAAATTTGTTAAAGATGCTAATAAGCATGATAAGATAGAAATAACATATAAACGGGATAATAAAGTTAATACTGTAACATTAGAAAAACAAGAAGTTATATTATCTTCTGTTTCTTCACGGATGATTGAAGATAAAATTGGCTATATTAGAGTAACTATGTTTGCTGAAAATACCGACGAACAATTTGCTGAACGGCTTAATAATTTAGAAGAAAAAGGCTTAAATGGTTTAATTGTCGATTTAAGGTCTAATACAGGTGGATATTTGTATACGGCTGAACAAATGGTATCATTGTTTCTTGATTCTTCACATAATATTTATCAAATAAAAATTAAAGATAAAATTACTAAACATAAATCAACTGGAAAAGAAGATAAAGATTATAAAATTGTTATATTAGTCGATCATGTAAGTGCATCCGCTGCTGAAGTGTTTACATCAGCTTTAAAGGAACAGTATGGAGCTATAGTTGTTGGTGAAAAAACTTATGGTAAAGGTACAGTTCAAGAACTTCAATCTTTACCAAATGGTGATCAGTATAAATTTACTACTAAAGAATGGTTAACTTCTAAGGGTAAATCGATTGATGGTAAGGGGATAAAACCAGATATTGAGATTAGATTAAATGATAGTTATTATACTGATCCAAGTGATAAGACAGACAATCAACTTCAGGAAGCGTTAAAAGAAGTTAAAAAGAACTGATTATTGATGTGCTCCTCAATTAGGTGCCATCATATAAAAGTTCTTTTCTTTTTTTCTAAAAAAAGATATAATTAAAGAGAGGAAGTGATTGGATGCAGAAGATAAAAATAGGTGATAAACTTCAAATACAGTGTTATAAACATGATGGCCATGTGCATAGATGCTGGGATGAAGCTATAGTTTTAGATATAAAAAAAGACTATATTGTTTGTGGTAATGACCGAACTTTAGTAACTGAAGCTCATGGAAATGCTTGGCGCACTAGAGAACCAGCAATAATGTATTTTTTCAAAAATAAATGGTATAACATAATAGTTCAGCTTAAGAAAAATGGGGTAACATATTATTGTAATATAGCTTCACCATATATAATAGAAGAAAACACGATTAAATATATTGATTATGATTTAGACTTACGAATTTTTCCTACCGGAAGTTTTAAAATACTTGATAGAGGTGAATATAAATATCATAAAAATAAAATGCATTATTCTAAAAATTTAGATATAGTTATTAGAGCTTCACTTTCTGAACTTATTGTAAATTATCAGAAAGACGCCCCAATGTTTGACTTAAATAGAAATTTAAAATATGGTGAAAAATATAAAAAATTAAGTAATTTATTTTAACTTGATGCATATAGTATAAAGAAGATGAAAAAAAATTAAAAAAAGTATTGATTTTTGTCTTTTATTCTGGTATATTAGTACTCGTTTAGTTGAGGACGAAAACATTTTTCAAAATTTTCAAAAAAAATTAAAAAATGTATTGACTTTACTAAATACTTCTGATATATTAGAGTGGTAATTTGAGAGAGGAACACCTTGTTTAATAAAAATGTCGAAAAAAAACAATTTTTCTTAAAAAAGTGTTGACTATTCAAATTATTTGTGGTATATTTGATTTATCGCATCGAGAGATGCAGGAATGATCTTTGAAAACTGAGCAAAAATGTCAATTCATAATTAGTTAGGACAAATTCAAATTCAAATTAAAAGATTATTTTTTTTTGGAGAGTTTGATCCTGGCTCAGGATGAACGCTGGCGGCATGCCTAAGACATGCAAGTCGAACGAAGTGGCCCGCTGAAAGTTGCGTGCTTGCACAAAGCTGGACGTGGATTTTCCACTTAGTGGCAGACGGGTGAGTAACACGTGAGTAACCTACCCCAGATACTGTGATAACTATTGGAAACGATAGCTAATACCGGATGATTCGCATTTAGATAACTAGATGCGCTAAAAGGAGCTTCGGCTTCACTTTGGGATGGGCTTACGGTGTATTAGCTTGTTGGTGGGGTAATGGCCTACCAAGGCAACGATGCATATCCGAGCTGAGAGGCTGATCGGACACATTGGAACTGAGATACGGTCCAAACTCCTACGGGAGGCA
>CALVVT010000065.1 GCA_944363935.1 uncultured Bacilli bacterium | reverse complement strand
ATTCGGGAACTACCGTATCCTTTTCAAACATAATTTTACCCAATATCTCCGGCTTTGTCAATATTTAAGAAAAAACAAGATACAATTTTTTTGGGTGAAGACTTATGCTTATAACTTTTAAAAGAATAATGGATTTAAGGATTGACAATGATATTTCCCAAAGACAAATGGCTAAAATATTAAATATTTCTCCTGATAATTATTATGATTATGAACATGGTAGAAGTAATTTTCCATTAGATAAGTTAAATACATTTGTTAATTATTTTCATGTATCTTTTGATTATATTACTGGCCTTAGTAATGAGAAAATAAATTACGACAATAATATAAATACTAATATTTTAGTTAAAAGATTGAAAGAAGTTAGAAAAAATAATTATCTTTCACAAAATAAAGTAGCTAAAATATTAGACGATCCCCAGTCAACTTATTGGAATTATGAAAATGGAATATCAGTAATCCCTATATCTAAATTATATTTATTAAGTAAATACTATAATATTTCTATAGATTATTTACTTGGTAAAACTAATAAAAAAAGTATACTTATTAAAGATAATTCTTAATCTTCTTTAATATAAAGTATACTTTTATTTTTTTTAAACTTTTCGGCATTTTTTGATATTTTTTATAGTATTCATTATATAAACTAGTCATATATCCTTTATCATTTTTTAAAAAAGGACTGATTAAAATATTAGTATTTTTCCTTCCCTTTTTAAAATGCATAATTACATAATACCTTTTATCGTAAATAGCTTTTTCATTATAAAGGTAATAGCCTTTTTTATGCATTTGTTTTCTTAAAAGTTCTAGATTACGGTGACTACTGATAATAAAATCATTATCTAAATTACTTGGCACAATATCTAGGATTGTGCTGGTTCCCATACCAGCAATAATAATATATTTACCAGTAACATCAATGCCTTTTAAACCATCAGTAACTTTTGTCAAAACATTAGCCTGATACTTTTGAATATTTTCTTTAGCTTTTTTTATACATAAAGCCGATTTATCAGTAGCTAAACATTGACAATGTTTTTCTTTGTTTAAATAAATAGCTAAAAGCGCATGATCAGTTCCAACATCAATAACCTCACTACCATTTGGAATAAACTCACTAATGGCTTTTAACCGTTTAGATAAATTATTCACCTAAATAATCCTTTAACTTGCGACTTCTAGATGGATGACGAAGTTTTCTTAACGCTTTAGCTTCTATTTGTCTAATACGTTCTCTAGTTACTCCAAATAGTTGACCTACTTCTTCTAACGTTCTTGGCCTACCATCTTCAAGACCAAAACGAAGTCTAATTACCTTTTCTTCTCTTTCGGTTAAAGTAAGTAAAACTTCAGAAATTTCGTCTTTTAAAAGTTCATTAATGGCAAAATCTTCAGGACTCATATTAGTTTCGTCAGGAATAAAATCACCTAAATGCGAGTCTTCTTCTTCACCAATTGGAGTTTCTAAACTAACAGGTTCTTGACTTATTTTGTAAATTTCTCTTATTTTATCAACTGAAAGATTCATTTTTTTCGAAAGTTCTTCTTCGGTTGGTTCTCTGTTTAATTCTAATGTAAGTTGTCTTTCAATTCTCGCAAGTTTGTTAATCGTTTCAACCATATGAACAGGAACCCTAATCGTTCTAGCTTGGTCAGCTATTGCTCTAGTAATGGCTTGTCTAATCCACCAAGTAGCATAAGTTGAAAATTTATATCCTTTAGAAACATCGAATTTGTCAACAGCTTTCATAAGACCAATATTTCCTTCTTGAATTAAATCAAGGAAAAGCATTCCTCTGCCAACATATCTTTTAGCAATACTAACTACTAACCGAAGATTAGCTTCAGCTAAAGTGGCTTTCGCATTTTCATCCCCTTCACTAATCCGGTCCGCTAGTTCAAGTTCTTCTTCTAAAGTAAGTAATTTAACTTGTCCAATTTCTTTTAAATACATTCTAACTGGATCATTAATCGTTAAATCTTTGGTTAAAACTTCGTCGTCTTTAACCTTACTTTCTTCTTCCTCGTTTTCAGAAACAACATTAATTTTGTTTTCACTTAAAGCATTATAAAGTTCGTCTAAACTATCAGCATCAAGTTCTAACCCTTTTAACTTTTCAGCTAGCTCTTCATAAGTAATACTCCCTTTTTGTTTCCCTACTTTGATAAGTTCTTGTTTTCTTTCTTCAAATGTTTTAATTTCACTAAACATTTTCCACTCCTCCTTTTTTTAAATCAACTATTTTTTGAGCGATTTTAGCTTTAGCTAAAGCATCAGTTTCTTTACTCATTTTATCTTTTAGCCTTTTAACTTCATGACTAACATTATATTCGTAAATAACATTAATATAATCTTCTATTTCTTCAGCCGTGGCCTTTTCTTTTAACCCGGCTAGGCTTATTTCATTTAACGTTTGCTGAAGGTCCTTATCTTCAATAACGTAATCCATAAATTCAGCTTCGTCAATATATCCAAAATTCCGGTAAAATAAACTTATTTCGCGAGCAATTAACCGGTATTTTTCTTCAGGCATATAAGTTATTTTGGTATCATACATTTTAATAACTTTAGGATTTTTTAACATATAATAAACTAAATTACGCTGGGCAGTTAAATATTTATCAATTTTTACAGGTTTGGGAATAACTACTTTGGTTTTTTCTTTGGTAATATTAACTTTTTCTTTAAGTAAATTTACTTCTAGCCCGCATTCTTCACTTAACCTTTTTAAAGCAACTTCCTTTAAAATATCGTCATTTAATTTATCTATTTCTGTCAGCATCCTATTAGTATATTTAGCTAAATCGTCACTACTTTGTAAATTAATTCCTAATTTAAAGTAATTAAATTTAAAATCAATAATATTAATAGGGTTTTTGACTAACGTTAAAAAGTCTTCCCCAAATTTACTAATATATTCGTCTGGATCATAACCATCAAGCATAATCACTTTGGGACTAACACCAATTTTAAGTAATTCGTCACCTAAACTAACAGTGGCTTTTCTTCCAGCCTCATCACCGTCAAAGCAAAGAATAATTTCTTTAGCCATTTTTTTAATTAAATTAGCTTGAAAAGGCGTAACTCCTGTTCCCATAGTAGCAACAACGTTATCAAGACCAATAGTACTGGCTTTAATAACATCCATAAATCCTTCCATGACGATAACTTGTCCATTTTTTCTAGCTAAAGGTTTAGCTCGGTGATAATTATAAAGAAGTTCCCCTTTTTTAAATATTTCAGTTTCTCTAGTATTAAAGTATTTAGAGTTATCTTCCCTATCGTAAACGCGGCCACTATAAGCGACAACTTTGCCATCTAAATCGTAAAGGGGAAACATAATTCTATCGTAAAATAAATCGTAAACTTGGTTATCTCCTTGACCAATTAATCCACTTTTAAGTAGTACTTTATTATCAAATTTTTTAGTTAAAATTTTAGTTAAAGTTCCTCTTTCTTTTAACGCTAGTCCAACTTGATATTTAGTAAGCATCTCGTCAGTAAACCCGCGTTTTTGTAAATAACTTTTAGCTTGCTTACCATAAGAAGTGTGCAGGTTATTGGTATAAAATTTTAAACTTAAATCATAAACATCATATAAAGGACTTCTAATTTTGGTTTTTGGCGTATAGCCAATATCTAAATGCATTCCAACTTTATCCGCAAGTTTAGCAATCGCTTCCGGAAAACTAATATTTTCAAAATCCATAACAAACTTAAATACTGTTCCCGTAGCTCCACATGAAAAACATTTAAATATTTTTTTATCCCGGCTAACACTCATACTAGGATTATTGTCGTCGTGAAAAGGACAAACCCCCATGAAATTGCGTCCTTTAGGCTCTAAAGGTACATATTCACTAATAACATCAACAATATCAGCCTTATCACGAATCTCATTTATAACTTCTTGTGCGATTTTCATAAATATCGCCCCCTATATATAAATATACGACAAAAGTTTAAAAAATCCTTCTTTTTTTTGAAAATTTTTTAATTTTTTTTAAATTTATGGACATATTATAGATATGAAGGTGATAAAATGACATTAAAAAAAATAAAAATATTGGATATTTTTTTAATATTTGGCTTTTGTTATCTAGTCCACTATCTTTATATGTGGTTACCTAATACTTTATTTAGTATCTTTTTTCCCGTTAATCAAAGTCTTTGGGAACATATGAAAATGCTTTTTACTTCTATTTTAATTGTCAGTTTTATCGACTATATTATTTTTAAAAAGTGGCATATTACTAATACTAATTTCAGTACTAATGCTTTTTTAAGCTCTAGTTTAAGTGTTCCAATATTTTTGTTTTTACATTTTGTTTTTGATAAACAACTTGGTTATCATATGATTATAAATATCATTATTTTAATATTTGTCATAATTTTATCACAAATAATTAGTTACTACGTTTTACAAAATAAATTTTTAAAACATCTAGGTTATATAAGTTTAATTAGTATAGTTGTTATTTATATTGTTCTAGGTCTTTTAACTTATTACCCGCCTAAAAACGATGTCTTTTACGATAAAGAAAACAATAAATATGGTATTAACCAATATATTATTTAAACCTTTTTTTACTAAATTGTAAACCTTTATTTTTTAAATCCATATAAAACTGCTTATCATTATTATACGAATTAATAGCATTTAATCCAGCAGCATACATCCGGCAAAATGAAAGCTCATAATCAGGATTTCTTCTAATAAAATCATAGGCTTCGTCTTCGGAATAAGTAAATGTTCTAGCATTTCTACTAACATATAACGGTTCAGTAGGTTCTTTTCTTTCACCAACACAGTAAATATGTTTAGAACCATCTATATAAAGTGGTGCATTTTCTGGAACACCTATTCCTACAATATGACCAGTTAAATGTTCACAGTAATAATCACCATAATCTTCTAATAAAATATATTTTAACTTAGTTTTTTCTTCCTTACTTTGAAAACCTGAAATAAATCCTCTACAAGGTACGTAAGTCATAAAAGGTACTTTACCATGGTCTTCACTTTTATAATAAGTTGCCTGTTGAACATCTTTAGTATCAACGATACATAATCTCTTATATTCTTCGTTTTTCATTTGAATCCCTTCTTTCTAAAAGTATTATATCTATTTTTCAAAAAAAGTCAAATTAAAGCCTGCTTTATGCAGGCTCTTTCTATATAAAACGCTAAATGCATTAGCGGGCTTAAGATAGTACTACTCTAGCCATTAAGGGATGGGGGCATTTTAGAAGAGATTTTCTCTTCTAGTATAATATATTCTTCCCTTTATTTTTGGTATGTATATTTGTTTATGTAACTGTTTCTATTTTTAGTTTATGCTTAATTTTAAATTTAATACTACCATTTTTACTAGTTTGATAAATTATTACGTTTTTTAAATTTTTTAAAACACTTTTATGCGGGTGACCATAAACATTATTTTCACCAACTGATATAACAGCATATCTAGGAGAAATTTCCTTAACAAAAGATTTACTAGTACTAGTATTACTACCATGGTGACCCACTTTTAATATATCAATGTTTTTTAAATTATATTTTTTTAATATTTCTTTCTCTACTTCTTTTCCCGCATCCCCCATTAACAATAATTTTTTTTGATTAATTACCATATAAATAACATTGGAATTATCGTTTTCATTATCATATATTTTATTATTTAAAAAATATAAAGTATTATTTGAAATATTTATTTTTTGAATATTTTTAGTATATTTAATATTTTTATTCTTCAAAACTTCAAGCAAATTCTTTTCTAAAGTATTATAACCATCATGATTAAAAATAACCTTACGAACTTTAAAATTTTTAACCAAATTAAGACTTTCTCCCATATGGTCATAATCACCATGCGTAATAATTAAATAATCTAAAGCCGTTATCCCTTCAGCTTTTAAATAAGGTATTATTACATTACTTGCGTAATCATAACTATAATCCCCATAAGGAGCCTTGCCCCCTGTATCGATTAATATATTTCCTTTATTATAAGGTAATTTTAAAAATATACTATCACCTTGCTGGACATCTAAAAAAGTAATATAGGAATTTTTATCAAAATAATTTATATTGTGATGGATTATTAATACTATAAAAAATAAAATTAAAAGTTTATATTTTTGTTTAAAGAAATTATAAATAACTAAAGTTATTAGTAAATAATATATTAAAAATATAACTAAATCTATATGTTTTAAAGTAATTATTAAATTATCAAACTTACTAAAAAATAAAGATAAATCCTCTAGTAATTCACACATATTTAAAAAAGGATTATCTAATGCGGGAATAAAGGCAGTTATTAACGATAAAGGATAAATTATAAAGGTAACTAATGGTACAAAAATAATATTTATAAAAGGTGACAATAAATTAATATAATGAAAATTAATAATTAATATTGGTAAACTAGCTAAAAAACAAATAAAACTAATAATAAATGTTTTTTTAATATAACCTTTTATTTTACTTATGTCATTTGTAAAAAGTAATAAATAAAAACTAATGATAAATGAAAATAAAAAACCAATATTATAAATAATAAAAGGATTATAAAACAGATAAATACTTGCCGTTAAAATAAGTAAATAGACTGTTTTAACTTTAATATTAATAAATTTCTTAATCGTAAGTAAAATAAATAAGCTTACTCCTCTAATAATTGGCGGACTAAAAGATGTAAGAAAAGTATAAAAAATTAAAAACATTAATAAAATTAGATAATTTAAACCTTTTCTTTTACTTATTAAATTAAAAATAAATAAAAGTATAGCTGATAAAAAAGTTACCTGCATCCCTGATATAGCTAATAAATGACTAATACCATTAAGCCTATAACTATCAGTTACCTCTTCACTAATTTCACTATCGTCACCAATAATAAAAGCTTTTAAATAAGAACTTGCGGCAAACTTATTTAAATGCTTAATTAAATTATTTTTAAGGTCATATATTTTTTTATTTCCGGCTCTTATTTTTATTTTTTCACTATCCATTATCCAATATATATTTTCACTTTTTAAATAATTTTGGTAATTAAATAAATAAAAATTAGTATTCCTATTAGGTACGGATAAAGTACCTTTTACGTCTATTTTATCCCCTAAATTAAATTTTATTTTTTCATAAACTCTTACTAAAATATTTTCTTTACCATTAATAGTTAACCGGTAACCATAACTAGTTTCTTCATAATTAGTAATTATACCGCTTATTTGTTTTTCTTCGCCGGTATATTTACTAACACTATCTTTATTTAAATAATATAAAGTATATATTAGACTAATTAAAAATATAAAAATAATAAATTTAGATAGTAATTCGGTCCTTGATTTTTTCATAGGTACTATCTCCAATACCAGAAACATTTTTTATTTCTTCAATTTTTTTAAATAAACCATTAGTTTCACGGTAACCAATTATGGCTTTAGCTTTAGTTTCTCCAATCCCATCTAAAGTTTGAAGTTCTTCTAAAGTGCCTGTATTAATTGAAACTTTTTCATTGGTATTAACTTCTTTTTTGTTGCTTTCTTTAGTGTTTTTAGCAGTTTCTTCTTTGGTAGTTTCTTTTTCAGTAATACAAGCATCACTAATTTCTGGACACTCACATGGTGCACATACCATGTCCTCGTCTTTCATTTCTTCTTTAGTATAAATATCAATAACCATTTCGTCGGTTAATTTCATACTTAAATTGATTAAAGAAGTATCGGCATTAGCGGTTAAGCCTCCGGCCATATTAATAGCGTCAATAACTCTTTTATCATTTTTTAAAGTATAAACGCCAGGCTTATTAACAGCGCCTTTAACGTCGACAATTACTTCCTTTGGCTTTTGTTCTTCTTTTTTTACTGGTTCTTTTGATTCATTAGTTTTTTCTGGTTCACTGAAGTCTATAGTTAGAAGTAATAATATTATTAAAATAATGCCAGCAAAAACTATTTCAACTTTATTTTCTTTTATTTTGCTTATTAAATTTTCCATATCCCTCCTTTTTTGGTTATCTCTATTATATATTATAGGAGATTTTTTTAAAAAATCCTGCAAGAAAAGGAAAAAAATTTACTTTTTTTCAAAAAAAGAAGGATTTTTAATTTTTTTGTATTATATTATATATAGAGATAAACATTTAGAAGGGAGACGCATGAAACAGGTAAATGGCACCAATGATTTATTATTTCAGCAAATATTTTGCGTACCTGGTAGTGGACATCTATTAAAAATGTTTTTAGAATACATTTTTAAGACTAAATTTAAGTATTTTAAAATTCATACTCAAACTTTACCTTTAAATACTATTTACGAGCTTAAAAAAATAGCTGATATAGTCATAGAAGCTGATAACAAAATTATTAATGGTGAAATGAATAAGCACTATTATCCTACTTTAAATTTCCGCAATTACTTATATTTAAATTCATT
>CALVVT010000064.1 GCA_944363935.1 uncultured Bacilli bacterium | reverse complement strand
TAGACCGTTTGTTGGGGTATTATTTAATATTGGGAAAATAAAGTATTTTGCGCCTTTAGCTAGTCCTAAACCTAAACATTTAAAAATGCATAATAATATTGATTTTCTTAAAATAGATAAAGGTAATTTAGGAGCAATAAACTTTAATAATATGATACCAGTTTTAAATAATAACATTACTTTATTAAATTTAGAATCAAAATATTTAAGTGAAGAAGAATATAAATTATTATTAAAAAAACAAATACGATGGTTAAATCGTCATAATTATCAAGTTTTTAATAAATCAAAACATTTATATAATATGTATAATAATAATCATCTTGATAAAAACATTGCTAAAAGATGTTGTAATTTTAAATTGCTAGAAGAGAAATATCTAGAATATAATACAGTTAAAAATTAAAAATATTTTGTTAATGATTTTAATTAAAAGGAGAGTTAAAACTATGAAAGAAAATGAATATAGGGCAATTCCATTAAAAGAAAAAGCTAATGTTTCTTTAGAAAAAAATCTAGATATTATCGATGCAGGATTAACTTATAGAAAAACAGTTCATGAAATTAATAATAAAGATATTTCTGAAGAAGTAAAGAAAGTTTTACTTAATGAAGCTGAAAATGCTTATAATTTAAAACTAGCGGAAATAGAAGGTAAATATACTGAAAATAATCCAAAAACTAGATAAGTTAGAATAAACTCTAACTTTATTTTTTTCTTTAAATTTTGTATAATTAATTTATAGGTGATGTATAATGCAAAAAATATTAATTGTTGAAGACGATTTAACTATTAGTACTGAGCTAAAAGAAATGCTGGATACCGCTTCATTTGAAGGAATTATTTTAAAAGATTTTGATAATAGTTTAAACGAAATATTAGAAATTAATCCTGACTTAATACTATTAGATATTAATATTCCAAAAATAAATGGCCAAATATTACTTAAAGAATTAAGAAAACAAACTAATATTCCAGTAATCATGGTTACCAGTCGAAAAAGTGAAGTTGACGAAGTTCTTTCAATGAGTTATGGAGCTGACGATTATGTGACAAAACCATATAATCCAACTCTTTTATTACTAAAAATAAATGCCATTTTAAAAAGAGCAAATAAACCTATTAACTTTATTAATTATCATAATTTAAAAGTAATACCAGCTAAAGGAATAATAAAAGGCAAAGAAGAAATAATTTTAACAAAAAATGAAATGATTATTCTAGGAACATTACTTAATAATTTAGGTAATATCGTCTCTAGAGATACTTTAATGACAGAACTTTGGAATAATAAAGAATATATAAATGATAACGCTCTATCAGTTAATATTAATCGCCTTCGGCATAAATTAAAAGAAGCTGGAATAGAAAACGCAATTGAAACAAGGAAAGGACAGGGGTATATTTTAAAATGAAATTCACAAAATATTTAAAAGATATATGGGTAGTTGTTTTAATATTTATAATATTCTTTATTACTATGCTTTCATTCTTTATAGCTTTTAAAATAACTAAAGAATTAATTTTCGCCTTTGTAATCACATATATAATTTTCAGTACTACTATTTTATTATATAGTTATTACCGAAAAAAATATTTTTATCAAACTTTTTTAAATAATTTAAATAAATTAGATCAAAAATACTTAATTACAGAGTTAATGAAAAAACCTAATTTTTACGAAGGAAAAATAATATACGATGCTATATATGAAATAGATAAATCAATGACCGAAAACGTTAATAATTATAAAAGACATACGGAAGACTTTAAAGAATATATTGAACTTTGGATTCATGAAGTAAAGTTACCGTTAGCTAGCTTAAATTTAATTACTCATAATAATAAAACTAATCAAAAAATAAAAAAATGTTTAGAAGAACTCGATAATTATATTGAACAAATACTTTACTACGTTCGAAGTGAAAATCCTGAAAAAGATTATTTAATAAAAAAACATTACCTTGAAGATATTGTTAAAAACGTCGCTTTAAAAAATAAAGATAATTTTCTATATACAAAAACTGATTTTATTGTCAGTGATTTAGATAAAGAAGTTTTAACAGATTCAAAATGGCTTGAATATATTATTAATCAAATAATTAGTAATAGTTTAAAATACCTGAAAGAAGAAAATCCTTATATTAAAATAACTGCTTATGAAAACGATAAAGAAATAAATCTTATTATTTTAGATAATGGTAAAGGTATTAGTCAAAGCGATTTACCAAGAGTCTTTGATAAATCATTTACTGGGGAAAATGGCCATGAAAAAGGTAAAGCTACAGGTATGGGACTATATATTTGTTATAACTTATGTGAGAAACTAGGCCATAAATTAAAAATAGAATCCGTTAAAGATAAATTTACGAAAGTAACTATTACTTTTATGAAAAATGATTATTATCTTACAAAAATGTAAGATATAGTAAGATTAAACTAGCGATTTTTTGCTTCTTTTTTTATATAATGAGGTTGAAAGGAGAATTAATATGCATGTTTTAGAAATTAGAAATGTTCAAAAATATTATGGAAGTAGAGCTAGTTTAACTAAAGCATTAGACGATATTTCGTTTGATGTCGAAGCTGGCGAATTTGTAGCTATTATGGGCGCCAGCGGTAGTGGTAAAACTACTTTACTTAATCTTATTTCAACTATTGATAAAGTAACTGCTGGCCACATTTTAGTAAATAAGGAAGACATTACAACTTTAAAAGGCAATAAATTAAATAAATTTAGAAGAGAAGAACTTGGTTTTATCTTTCAAGACTTTAATTTATTAGATACTTTAACAGCTTATGAAAATATTGCTTTAGCGTTATCTATTCAAAATAAAAAATATCCAGAAATAAATAGTAAAATAAAAGAAGTAGCTAAAGAATTAAATATAACAAATATATTAAAAAAATACCCTTATGAACTGTCAGGTGGTCAAAAGCAAAGAGTAGCAGCAGCTAGAGCGGTTATAACTAATCCTAAATTAGTTTTAGCTGACGAACCAACTGGAGCGTTAGACTCTAAAAGTAGTAGAATACTTTTAGAAACTTTTAAAAAATTAAATAAAGATTATGAAGCCACTATTTTAATGGTAACTCACGATGCCTTTGCGGCTAGTTATGCCAGTAGGGTAATCTTTATCAAAGATGGTAAACTTTTTAACGAATTAATAAAAGGTGATAGTAGCCGAAAAGAATTTTTTGATAAAATAATTGATGTTGTTACCTTGCTTGGAGGAGATTTAAACGATGCTTTGTAAATTATCTTTAAGAAATATTAGTAAAAGTTTTAAAGATTACGCTATTTACTTTGTAACTCTTTTACTAGGAGTCGCGATTTTCTATATCTTTAATGCAATCGAAAGTCAAACAGTTTTAATTGATGTTACTAGTAGTACTAAAGAAATAATCGATTTAATGGTTAATATGCTATCAGGTGTTAGTGTATTTGTTTCTATTATTTTAGGATTTCTAATCATTTATGCTAGTAGATTCCTAATTAAAAGGAGAAATAAAGAATTTGGCATTTATTTAACCCTTGGTATGAGCAAGCGAAAAGTAGGAACCGTTTTATTAATAGAAACCTTTATTATTGGTTTATTATCATTAGTAATTGGTTTAATTATTGGAATTTTACTTTCCCAGTTAATGAGCGTATTTGTCGCTAATATGTTTGAAGCAGATATGACTAAATTTACTTTTATCGTTTCAAAAGAAGCTATTATTAAAACTAT
The DNA here is from genome assembly GCA_944363935.1 of uncultured Bacilli bacterium. Lineage (GTDB taxonomy): Bacteria > Bacillota_I > Bacilli_A > RF39 > UBA660 > Coprosoma. The sequence continues at coordinate 19,088 of CALVVT010000064.1, read as the reverse complement.
TATTTATTTTGGGATAATGTATTTACTCGTAATGATTTTTAATACTTTAAGTATTGGTAAATGTAAGCTTATTGATTTACTATATGCTAGTAAAAAAACCGAAAAAATAAAACTTAAAAATCCTGTTATTTGTATTATAATTTTTATAATTTCTAGTTTAGTTTTAAGTTATGCTTATTACTGTGTTAGTTTTGGCGTAAATGAAATGGAAGGAGCAAACGGAATATTTATACCTTTAATATTAGGAGCAGTAGCTACTTTCTTTATTATTTGGTCTATCTCTGGCTTACTATTAAAAGTGTTAATGCACTTTAAAAATAACTATTATAAAAATCTTAATAGTTTTACCTTAAGACAAATAAGTAGTAAAATCAATACCACAGTTTTTTCCATGACTATTATTTGTTTAATGCTTTTCTTTACCATTTGTATTTTATCTAGTTCTTTATCGATTAAAAATAGTATGACCGCTAATTTAACCACTCTCGCTCCAATTGATATTGAACTATATAAAACCGTTAATATGACGGAAGAGCACGCCACCCAATATGGATATAGCGCTGAAGTAATTAATGACTCTAAAATCAGTATTAACGATACTTTAAATAAATTAAATTTTGATATAAAAGAAAATTTTAAAGATATAACTGATGTTTTTATCTATGCTAGTAACGATCTTACAGTTAAAGATACTTTAGGTAATTCTTTAGCTTATGTTAAAGAAAACTATCCATATTTAGATTTAAATAGTGCAGAAACAATTATGACTATTAGTGATTATAATAAAGTCGCAAAATTATATGGTAATGAAACCTTTACTTTAAAAGATAACGAATATATTTTAGTTGCCGATTTTGATGGTTGGATTGACATTCGTAATAAAGCTTTAGAAAATAATTCTACTATTACTATTTTAGGTAATACTTATTATCCTAAATATAAAGAAATTAAAAATGGTTTTTTAAATATATCTTCTAATCATATTAACGCGGGAATTTTCGTAGTTCCTGATAAAGCTGTAAATGATAGTTTAAAAGAACAAGAACATCTTTTAGCTAATTACAAAGCAAATGACGAAGAAGGTAAAAAAGAAATAGAAAATAAAATTGATTTAATAGGAAAAGAAAACTATGCGAAAAATACAAATTTAAGTGCTTCCACGAAACTATCAATTTATGAAGGTAGTGTTGGACTAGGAGCATTAGTTACTTTTATTGGCTTATATTTAGGAATCATTTTCTTAATATCTTCGGCTGCAATATTAGCTTTAAAAGAACTTTCAGAAAGTACAGATAATAAAGAAAGATTTAATATGCTTAAAAAACTAGGCGCTAGTGAAAAAATGATTAACAAAGCTTTATTTAGACAAATAGGTGTATTTTTCCTATTTCCACTTATTCTTGCCATAATTCATTCAATTTTTGGTATTATTTTCTGTAATTATTTGCTTGAAACCTTTGGTGACGAAAAACTATTAAAATCAATTATTATGACCGCTTTATTTTTAATTATTATTTATGGCAGTTATTTTATCATTACTTATTTATGTAGTAAAAATATTATTAAGGACGAAAGATGACCTATTTAAATGTTATAAAAGATGCGGTTATCTTTTTTCCTTTAATTTCTTTATTAATAACAATTCCTTTTATTCTTTATAATTACCATAAATATGGTAGTATATATTATTTTAGAACTTTTATTGTTTATTCTTTTATTTTATATTTATTAATTATTTATTTTTTAGTAATATTACCGTTACCTGATAAGGATAGTATTAGTTTAGAACGAAAAACCCAGTTAATTCCTTTTAATTTTATATATGAATTTATAACTAAAAGTGGTTTTAATTTACTAGATTTAAGTAGTTATCATGCTTTTAAAACAAGTTATTTTTATGTTCCAGTATTTAATATTTTAATGTTTATTCCTTTGGGAATGTATTTAAGATATTATTTTAATTATAATTTAAAGAAAATAATTATTTTTTCTTTTCTATTAAGCTTGTTTTTTGAATTAACCCAGTTATCTGGTTTATACTTTATTTATCCTAGTAATTACCGGTTATTTGACGTTGACGATTTAATGCTTAATGTAAGTGGTAGTATAATAGGTTATTATTTATTTAATTTATTAAAAAATATTTTACCTAGTAAAGATAAAATTAATTTAGAAACAATAAAAAGACGTGATAAAATTACAATTTTAAAAAGATTTACTTTATTTTGTTTAGATTTATTTATATTAACTTTAATTACATCTTTTATAAATATAGATATTATAATTAGTGCGAGTATATATTATATTGTTATTCCTCTTATTTTAAACAATCAAACATTAGGTGGTAAATTTTTAAATATTGCTTTATTTAGTAAAAATAATAAAGACGTCAAATACCAGTTAATTTTAAGAGAAGCTTTATTTGTTTTAGTATATTTTGTAATTCCAAAACTTAATTTATTAAATATTATTTTCTTTATGTTTAATTTTCTATATTTTTTTATTAAAAAAGAATTTATTTATGAAAAAATTAGTCAAACAAAACTTAAAAGTACGTTTTAATTATGCTTAAAATAGTGTATAATAAATAAAGGTGAAATTTATGAACGAAGTTATTTTTGAAACAATTATCGATAGTTTAAAAATATTACCTTTTTTATTTGTTGCTTTTTTAATTATCGAATATATTGAACATAAATTAAATAATAAAAATATCATAACTAAAGCCGGTAAAATAGGTCCCGTAGTTGGTGGCGTGCTTGGAATAATTCCCCAGTGTGGTTTTTCCGTACTCGCAACTAATCTTTATATTACTAGAATTATTAGCCTCGGAACATTAATTGCTATATATTTATCGACTAGTGACGAAATGCTTCCTATTTTAATTGCTGAAGGTAGTAGTATTGATATTATAATTAAAATTTTACTTTTAAAATTATTTATTGGAATTATTTGTGGTTTTATTATTGATTTTATATTTAGAAAAAAAGAAAATAATATAGATTATCATATTTGTACTACAGACCACTGTCATTGCCGAGAAGGCCTTATAAAATCTAGTTTAATTCATACTGTTAAAACAATTATATTTATTTTTATCATTACTTTTATCTTGAACACTTTATTTTATATAATAGGGGAAGATACTTTAAAAGGAATATTCCATGATAATAATATTTTTACTCCTTTTTTAGCAAGTTTAATTGGTCTTATTCCCAACTGCGCAGCTAGTGTAACTTTAACTGAACTTTATTTAAGCGGAGTACTTAATTTAGGCAGTGCTTTAGCCGGCCTTCTTACGAGTAGTGGAGTTGCCTTATTAGTTTTATTTAAAACAAATAAAAATATTAAAGAAAATTTATTTATTACTTTTCTAGTTTATATTATTGGTGCTTTAGCTGGAAGTATAATCCAGTTTATAGGATTATAATTTGACTAATTTTATGAGGATAGTATAATAGTATATGAGGTGATAAAAGTGGAAGCAAAACGAACTGATAGATACACCGAAGAAGAGTTAGAAGACGAAGAATATGAAGAAATAGACGAAAAAAAAGATAAGAAAAATAAAAATAAAACGAAAACTAAAAGAAAAACAAGCCATAAAACTAAAAAAAGTAAACCTAAAAAGAAAGTAGTTCATAAAAAAGAAAAATCAGGTTCTGGTTTCTTTACTTTCTTTCTAATTATTGTTATTTTAGTTTTAATTGCTGTAACTGGTTATTTATTATATACAAGTTATTATAAAGAAGATAGTTCTAGTAAAACTAATAATCCAAAGGAAACTGAAGAAAAAATATGTGAAGCTAAAGCAACTAAATATAATATAGAATCTGGTTTAAACAAATGTGAAGATAATTCTAATTTTAAATTAATAATTACGGGAACTAAACTAGCTTTTGATATTACAAGAGGTGGTAATAACTTATATACTATTAATAATGTTTATTATGACAATAATCCTATTTCTACTTCTTTAACCGGAAAAACAGTTACTAATAAATGGGAATTAAAAACTGATGGTGACGCTAATTATTTATTAATTGAAGTAGGAGATAGTAATATATTTACGGTAATCACTAGTGAAGGCTCTATTTATAATGGAACGGAAAACACTACTTATAAACTTGGGTTTGACGTTTCTTATACAAGATATACTTCTTTAGGACTTGAAGACGTTAATACTTGTGACTATTATGAAGAAAATAATTTAAGTGACGAAGTATTATATACTGAAGGAACATTAGTATATAGTAATGGACAAGTAACTGAAGAAGAAGAAAATGAAGTAATAGCCAAAGACGTTTGTAAATAACGTCTTTTTACATTAAATTAATACTAAAATACATCAAAATAACTCCAATGATAAAAAATAGTAAGGTTCCTTTACCTTTATATTTTAAGGAAGCAGGTAAGAGTTTAGCTAAAGCAATATGAGTCATAATACCCGCAATAATAGCGAGTATGGCTCCCATAATCCTATCATTAATAATAGGAGATAAGAATAAAAACGCTAATACGGCCCCTAAAGGTTCAGCTAAAGCTGAAACTAAAGTATAGAAAAAAGCTCTTTTTTTACTATTAGAAGCACTATATATAGGCACTGATATACTAATACCTTCCGGAATGTTATGTAAAGCAATAGCAATAGTTAAGGAAATACCTAAAGCTAAATCAGCCTGGGTAGATAAAAAAGTCGCAATACCTTCAGGTATATTATGTACAATTATTGCTAGCATAGAAAAAATACCAATTTTATATAGTTTTTTATCTTTAACTTTATTATTTTCAGGAATAGTATAATCAATAATTAAAGATATAGTTAATCCAATAACTATAAAAAGTAGGGTAGTGATAAATGTTTTATTAAGATTATTCGTAAATAATAAAGTAATGGCTTCAGGTATTAAATCAACTACGGAAACACACAACATTACTCCAGAGGCAAAAGCTAAAGAAAATTTAGTTAATTTTTGAGTATTTCCTTTATAAAAAATAAATAAAGTTCCTAATAAAGTAGAAAACCCTGCTAAACTAGTTAAAATAAATGGTAAAAGATTAGACATAATTTCACCCATTTAATTTTATGTTAAAATATAAAAAAACTTTAGTGATTGACTAAAGTTTTTACTTTTTCTTCTTTTGGTTCATTTACTCCATATAAATACTGCGCTAAAAAGCTATATTTATCATTTTCGTCAGTAAATATGGTATCAGCTAAATCCAAAGCTAATGGTAAATTAGAAGTTACGTATGAAATATAATCGTCTAAATTATTTTCATTATAATTTTTAAATGGTAATCCTCTAATTAAGCTTGTTATTTTTTCTTTATCAAAGTCAGCAGAAACTGCATGAGCAAAAAGGTTACCAAATAATCTAACATTATTTTGCCATATTTTAGGATTTAAAGTACCATTAGGCACTCTAACTTCAACTGTATCAATAGTATTAATTGTCGGTAACCTTCTTAAATAATCAGCTATATATAAATTTTGTAAGTTAATTCCTTTATGTTTTTGACGTTCACCAAAATATTTTACTAAAAAGCTATAATCTCTTTCATTACCTTGGTTATTTTCTAAAAACTTTTTAATTTCTTTAGCCACCGGTTTAGCGTATACTAATACAGAATCACGAAATTTTTTAAATTCTCCAGCTCCAAATTTATAAAATAAACTTTCATAAGCTGCCCACATTTTTAAAATATTTAAAAGTTTTTCTGGATTATTGTCGATTAAGTTTTGAGCTCCATAATGAATATGTCCCGCACATTTATCAGTAATATAAATACCTCTAGATTTTAATAAATCACACATTTCCTTTATAGCTTGCCAGCTTTTAGGATTGTTGTTAAAAACTGGGGAAGATACTTCGTCTCCCATTTCATATAATGATATTTCGTCTTTTAGAGATCAAAAACTACCATTAACTAGTTCATATTCATGGTTTTCAAAGTAGGGTAAAGAAGTTTCTTGGTTTGAAGTACTATGATATTTTTTATTTAATTTTTCAATTTCGTCTTCAAAATTACAAAACCAATCGCCAACACCTTCAATTTCTATACCGAAAGTTATATTTTCTGGTAAATTAATTTTATTTTTATAATCTAATTTATAAGTTTTTAAATATTCTAATAATTCTTCCAATTCTTTTTTAGATAAATTTTGTAACATATAAAATCCCCTTCTTTCAATGTCATTATATTATATCCAATTTAAAAAAAATGTCAAATTGACATTTATGATAAAATAGGGGAGGGGCGCCCTATTTCACAGCTTTAAAAACATAATATAATATGGCTATTAAAAACACAAAAACAAGTAAATATATAAAAGTTGGAACTATCATACATACTACAGCACCTAAAATAGTAACAATTAAAGTTGTAATAGCCATAAAATAAGGCATAAAGCTAGATTTATTAGTATTTTTGCTGATTATTTCTTCTAGTTTTAAATAATCCATATACGATAGTTTAACTTTACCAAATAAAGGGGATTTATTTAAGCCTTTTAATATTCTCTTTAAAATAATCTTATTTTCATTAATATTACCATTCATATTAGCTAAAACATCATTAAGATAAATAATCTCATTAGAGCTTTTTAAATAGAAATACATTAAATTAGTGCAGCAATCAATATATTTATTATTTTCTTCAGTTAAATAGTCATTATAATCCATAAATCACATCTCCTAGTATTATAATATCATAAATAGGGGGATAATAATAGTATTTATATTAAAAAAACACCTTATATAAAGATGTTTAATACACAAGTTAACATAATATATATTATCGGAATTTTATTAATTTAATTATTGTCTTGATAATTCGTCGACTTTAGCTAAAAACTCTGATAAATTAGCTGTCGTTACTTCAGTAATACCTAGTTCCTGCATGGCTTTTAATTTAGTACGGTTAAGTTCCCAGGTACGACTATTGTAAACTTCAGTTTTTTCTTCAATTTCGTCTTCAAATCTTTTATGAGCAGCAATAATTTTAGATTCACTATAACTTTTATTCTTATATAAAGTCATACTTAAATATAAAATTGCTTCTAAAATATATTGTTTTTCTTTATCATAAACGAATTCGTCAGGTTTAGTTTTACAAGCTACTTTAGAAATAAAAGCTAACATATATTTAAACTCTTGATGGCCATCTAATGCTTTTAAATAATTATAAATATAAACGGCATCGTTATAAGCATCAGTATCATTTTCGTCGCTAAGGCCATCTTTAAGTTCATTAATAATGGATTTTAATAGATTACGATTTTTCTCACTTAAACCAGAAAATATAATATTGCTATCGGTTATTTCAGTGTTTTTTTGAGTATTTTCAAATAAATTATTAATTCTTGTTTCAACGGCCATAATATAATCAGTATTGACTTTAATATTATCAATTTCGTCAGCTGATTTAATGCCTAATAAATTAAATAAAATTACTTTTTTATCTTTTGGCCATTTATTAATATCGTCTAGTTCTAAATAATTATAAATCATTTGTCTTGAAACACCCAAACATTTAGCTAATTTTACTTTTGAAATACCTAATTCTTTTAAAATCTCATTTAATCTTTCCATACTCTAACCTCCTACTCTAATTTTATCACAACGAGCTGAAATGTCAAGTAAAAGTATAATAAATGTCTAGTCTTTACTTTATACCCTCTTCTCTATTACAAAAATATCACAAAAATGCAAATAATATAAAACAATACTAATAAAAGAAGTGATTTACTGTGTAGTATTATATCAACAGGATCTCCATAAGAGTCTTTTTCAACTATTAAACTATACTGAAATAAAATAAGCATTATAATTGGTACTGTCCATATGAGCCAGTTATAATGAAGTATATCAGTTACTTTTGGATCTACTGTCCACATAGCATAAAATACAATAGTTAAAGTTAAACAGACATACATATTTCTATCCAAAAACTCTTTATTATAATATTTTAGTACTTTTCTCGTATTACATTTACTTTTTATAATCTCATTACGTCTTTTGCCAAATCCCATATAAAATGATGCTGACATTACCGTTAAATAAAGCCAATTTGATACATCTGCATCAATTATTATAGCTCCATAAAATACTCTAATTAAAAATCCGGAAACTAAAATTACAATATCTACCAATGGCACGTTTTTAAGCCATTTACTGTATAAAATATTAATTATTACATAAGTTGCTATTAATATAAAAGAAAGATAACTAACTTTTATATTATACATAAATAAACTAGTTAAAAGTATAGCGATAACTAAAAAAACAATAATCACATAAGCCTCTTTTTTAGACACTACTCCACTAGCAAGTGGACGATGTTTCTTTATTTCATGTTTTCTATCTTTTTCAATATCACATATATCATTAATAACATATACAATAGATGCAATTAGTGAAAATAAAATAAAACCAATTATACATATAAATATATTATTTATGTCCTTATAAAAATCTCCAAAAAACAGCGGTAAAAATATCAATATGTTTTTAACATAATGTGTTACTCTAATTAATTTTAAATAATTTTTTATTTTTGTTAACATAATCGTTCCTTCTTACTATTTTTGTATTTAAGAAATCATGCTAGTTAAAACTCCACTAGATGCTCCTATATTATTTCCTTTTTCTACTTTTTTATTGATATTATTTAAAAAATGTTTTTCATAATAATTTGAATTTTGTTTTAAATTTTTATCTAATTCTTTAGTTCCTATTTCTTCAGTAAGCGTTGGCATACTAGAAAATAAATTTGTTCCAAGGCCAAGCTTTTCTCCTTGTATTTTAAATCCTAAAGCTGCTAGTGTAGTTGGATAAAAATCAAAAGTTGTAAATTTCCTATTTTTAGTAGTTGACGTATTTGCTTTAGAATTTATATAAGCATTATAAACAGTTCTATTATATTTATTAGGATTTTCAATTTCAAACATTTCTGTCATATTAGCTTGCATTGTTAAATGATCTCCGGTAATAACAATAGTTGTATTTTCATAAAAATCTTGCTTTTTAATCCAAGATATAAACTCTCCAATCATACTGTCAGAGCAGTGATAAGCATTTAAATATTTTTCATCAAAAGGCGTTTCACAAACCTCTTCAGTAAATCCATCGATAAAATGAGTTCCTGTTGTCAGCATTGTAAAATTAAATGGTTCATTACTATCAGCTATTTCAGAAAGTTCTTTTTTAGCAAAATCAAAAAGTTTACTATCTTCATATCCCCACCAAACATAATAATCGTTATCTATCCAGCCTTTCTCTTTAGCATAATTGTAATCATAAATTTCATAATCACCATGATAAGTGAAATAGTCTTTGCGGCCACCAAAATCTGCGTCAGATCCAATAAACAAATAATTATTATATTCATTTTCCTTTAAAATATCACCAAAAGTATATGTACCTGGTAAAAATTCACCATAACCAGAATAATCGTTACCACCAATTGTTGATAATTTTAAGGGAACTCCCGCCGTAGAACCAACCATTCCAGCAATAGTCCAACTAGCACCATATGGCATATAAGCCCCGCCTATTTTATTATTATTACTAAAATTAATATTATTTTTAGCGATTTTTTCTAAATTAGGAATAACTTTTTTATTAAAAGCTCCACTATTTTTAATAGTTGTCATCGTTGACTCTAGTGACTCCACATAAATATAAATTAAATTTTGTTTTTCTTTAGGTGCAGTTATTTCAACACTTCTACCATCGACATAATAGTTTTTGAAAAAATCATTTTTTGTTTCGCTAGGACCATTTAAATAAGCAAATACTTCAAATTCGTTTGCACAGTAATAAAAACTACTTAAAGAAATAACAAAACAGGCTAATACTTTAGTAAAACTAGAAAATGGAACAAGTGATAATTTTATTTTTTTATTTCTTATATAAAGATTAAAAGTAGTATGTTTTTTTCTTAATTTATTTATAATTATACATATAATAAATAATATTAAATATATAATTAATACTCTTGGAATAATATACATAATTCCTTCGATAATTACAGAATTACTAGTTCCTTCAGACATCCGCGCACTAAATAACAGCTGATCAATAGTTACATTATAAAAGGTTTCATTTATATATTTATATAAAAATATACATATTAAAGTTAATGTTAAAAATATAAAAATTAATATTTTACTTATTTTTATCCTTTTTAAAATCTTTTTTAAACCTAGTAAACAAGTTTTTAAAATTATTATTATCTTCTTTACCAGAAAAACGCTTGTCTTTTTTATATTTTGTATTAGAAACATTATTTTTTTTTGCATAAGCTACCTCTACTTCAAATTTAATATTTTTAACAATAACCACTAATAATAATGTGATTAAAACATTTATAATTAATGAAACCAAAATGTATATACTAAAAAAATCAGTACCAATATTTAAACTATTCCACAAAGTATCATTAATGTTATAATAATATTTTACTAAAATGTTATTAATGCCCTGAGTAAATAAAACTAAAATTCCATAATATATAACTATATCTTTCACTTTTAAACTTTTTAATAAATGATCCATCAATTTTATACCTACAAAACTTGGTAACAAAATTGCTACTACCGCAAACATATTCAAAACCTCCTATAATTGTTGTTATTTTTTTTCAATTGTTTCTTGCATTTGTTTCTCTTTAATTTCGTCATAAGTGTCTCCTAAAATATAATTATTATAAAATTCAGAAACTTTAGCAAAATTATCATTCAAACCATTAACTCCAAAATTGTTAACTAAAGTATCCTTCTGTGAAAATAAATTTACACCAAGGCCAAGTCTATCACCATCTATTTTAAAACCTAAAGCCGCTAAAGTCGTGGGAAAGATATCAAGGGTACTAAATTTTATATTATGATAATTATTAAGCTCCTCCTGCGAATTTATAAACACATTAAATACCTTTCTGTTGTAATGTTCCGTATCTACTGGAATATCATATAAATTCATGTAATCTTTTTGCATAGTAATATGATCACCAGTAATAACAATTGTAGTATCTTCATAAAAATCTTGTTCCTTAAGCCATTCTAAAAATTCTGCAAGCATCTGATCAGCACAATGAAAAACATTTAAATATTGCTGATTAAATGGTGTTTCACAGGAACTATCTAGATAACCATCAGTAGCATGACTATCAGCAGTTAACATCGTAAAATTAAATGGTTCATTATTATCTGCAATATTTAACAATTGTTCTTTAGCAAAGTTATATAATTTTTTATCTTCATATCCCCACCAAACACGATAATCTTTATTAATCCAATTTTCTTTAATTGCATAATCGTAATCATAAACAGCATAATTTCCATGATAAGTAAAATAATCTTCACGGCCACCAAATGTAGCATCAGAACCCAGTAACATATAATTATGATAGCCTTGACTTTCTAAAATATCTCCGAGAGTATATGCACCTGGTAAAAACTCACCATTACCAGAATATGATTTGCCATCATCAAGTGCTGGCACCTTTAATGGAATTCCTGCTGAAGTAGCAACTATTCCAGCAATAGTCCATCCAGTACCATAAGGAACATCAGCACCACCCAGTACATCAGTATTACTAAAACTTATATTATTTTTAGCGATTTTTTCTAAATTAGGAATAACTGATTCTTTAAAATTTCCACCATTCTTGTTTGAAAACAAGCTGGATTCTAAAGATTCAATATAAATATAAATTAAATTTTTCTTTTTCTTTGGCGCTGTTATAGTCACGTTTTTAGGATTAACATAATTTTCTTCAATAAAAGTAGATTTTTGATTTATTTCAAAATAATCTTTTACACCGATACTAACATATACATAATAAATACTTGATAATAAAATTAAAATGCTTAAAAATACTTTTATAATATTATTTAGTGGATTCACTAAAGAAATTATAATCATCTTCGTTTTAATTTTTATCGATAACTGACTTTTAATTTTTATAAATCGTTTCCATAATAATGATAATATTATAATAATAATATATACAAAAATAACTCTTGGAAACACATAAGTAACCCCGCCAATTATCATACTATCACTAGTTCCAGTAGCTGTTTTAAAACTATAAATTAGCTGCTCAACAGTAACATTGTAAAAACTTTCTTTAATGTAAATACAAACAAATATTAATATTAATGATAAAGTCAAAAGTAAATAAAAAAGTAATTTACTTATTTTTGGCTTTTTTAGTTGATTTAGTTTTCTTTTTAATATTTTCAATTTTTTCAACCTCGATTTTTAATCTAACACTTTTAATGATAATGCTTAAAATCAAAGCTAATACAATGTTAATTATTATTGAAATTAAAACATATTTAGCCAAATATATTGGAAAATTATTTAAATGATAAAAAACATCGGTTATATTAAATAGCGAATATGAAATAGAATTGTTAATAATTACAGATATTGTTAATAAAATTGTAAAATAATAAAATATGTTTTTCTTACTTAATCCATTTAATAAATGCTCTAGTACTTTAAGCCCAATAACGCTTGGACCAATAAGCGCAATCACTCCAAACATATCTAAAACCTCCTTTATTTTTCATAATCGGCCTCTGTTTCTTTAACAATATAAACCGGTCTATTTTTAACTTCTAAATAAGTTTTTGACAAATACTGACCAATAATACCGGTACATAAAAGCTGAATACCACCAATTAAAAACATAATACAAGCCATACTTGGCCAGCCACTAGTAGGATCACCAAAGATTAAGGTTCTGATTATAATAAATAAAATAATTATAAAAGCCACAAAGCAAAATAGTATTCCAAATATTGAGGCAATAGATAGCGGAACTGTTGAAAAAGCAACAATACTTTCTAAAGAATATAAAAATAATTTCCAAAATGACCATTTTGTCGTTCCAGCTACTCTTTCGATATTTTTATATTCAAGCCATTTTGTTTTATAGCCTACCCAGCTAAATATCCCTTTAGAAAAACGATTATATTCAGTTACTTCTAAAATACTATCAACCATTTGTCTAGTCATTAATCTAAAGTCTCTAGCTCCGTCAACTATTTCGGTTTTTGATATTTTATTAATTATTTTATAGTAAAGTCTAGCAAAAAAACTTCTAATAGGTGGTTCCCCTTCTCTACTTACTCTTCTAGTCGCAACGCAGTCATATTCACCGGTTTCTAAAATATTATACATTTCGGTAAGCATTTCAGGTGGATCCTGAAGATCGACATCCATAAGCCCAACATAATCTCCAGTCGCATACTTAAGTCCAGCATATATTCCAGCTTCTTTGCCAAAGTTCCTAGAAAAAGAAAGATATCTAACATCTTTATTTTTAGCTAAATTTCTTAAAATATCTAATGTTTTATCAGTACTCCCATCATTAACAAAGATAATTTCAAATTCTGCATTTTTGGTTTTCTTACTAATTTTTTGCATTTCTTTATAATATAATTCAATCGTTTCTTCTTCGTTATAACAAGGTACAATAATACTAATTTTTTTCATATAATCACATCCTACAAATATTTTATTCTTTCGTTATTAAGGTAAACTTCTTTAATTATTCCTCCGCCTAAACATTCGTCATTATTATAAAATACGCAGGCTTGACCAGGAGTAACAGCTTTAATACCTTCAGGATATTTAACTAATACATTGCCACTATCTAATACTTCAGTTTCAATTTCATTATCTTTTTGCCGGTATCTAAATTTAGCTGTACATTTTTTCGGTAAAGTATCTAATAAATTAACTTCTTCAATTAAAGCAGCTGTACTTAATAAATACTTATTTTCATCACCCATAGCTACATATAAAATATTTTTATCTAAATCTTTACCAGCGACAAATAATCTTTCTTTCGTGCCGCCAATATTAAGCCCTCTTCTTTGACCAATTGTATAATACATAAGGCCTTCATGATTTCCTAAAACTTCATTTGTTTCAATATTAACTATTTTACCAGGTTTATTAGGTAAATAATTTTCTAAAAAATGTTTAAAATTACGTTCTCCAATAAAACAAATACCAGTTGAATCCTTTTTTTTAGCTGTTATTAAATCATTTTCTAAAGCTATTTTTCGAACTAAAGGTTTTTCTAGATCACCTAAAGGAAATAAAACATTTTGGAACTGCTTTTTAGAGACTTGGGATAAAAAGTAAGTTTGATCCTTATTTTCGTCTTTAGCTCTATATAGTTTTCCATCTATTAATTTCGCATAATGACCAGTAGCAATATAATCAGCCCCTAGTTTTTTAGCTTCTTTAGCAAACATATCAAATTTTATATATTTATTGCACATTATATCTGGATTAGGAGTTCGCCCTTTTTTTAATTCGTCTAAAAAATAAGTAAAAACATAATCCCAATATTCTTTAACAAAATCTATTCTGTGTAGTTTTATCTTTAATTTTTCGCAAACTTTTAAAGCATCGTTATAATCCATTTCCTGCGGACAAATATTATTATTTAAATCAGGATTACCTAAAAAATCACCATTGATACTAGTATCCCAATTACGCATAAATAAACCTTCTACTTCATAACCTTGTTTTAAAAGAAGAAGGGCTGCGACACTACTATCTACGCCTCCGCTCATTCCAACTATTACTTTCATTCATACCACCATTTATTATTTTATCAAAAAAATGGCAGAAAATCTACCATTTTAATATGCTCATAACAAAATTTATTAGTTTTGGAACTACATATATTTCATATAAAGAAGAGATTAATAAAACTAAACAAGAAAAGATTAAAATAATTAAATATCTATTCATAAAATGTTTTAAATCTAATGGCTTTTTACTAGTAATACTATTTATTATTTTAAATGACATTATTAAAGCAAAAGCCGATATTAGCATAAATACTAATATATTTATAACTTGATGCGGGAAACTATAAATAAAGGCTAGTAAAATCCCTTTTACTTTAAATGTAGCAATAATACTACCAACTGAAAATCCTAAAACAAAAGCTTTTAAAAATAAAATAACGATAACTACTATAAAGCCAATAACTGAAACGCCAAGAAGCCAGATAATTAAAGCAACACCGATTGTTAATATTAAAGCATTGATTAAAGAATTTTCATATATAAGTTTCCCTTCTTTAATATTAGTTATAAAATCATTTAAATAGCTAGTTACAAGCTCTTTATCTTCAGTGCTTATTATAGCTGTAAATAATGCGCCAGCGGTTATTCCAATAATTACAATAACTAGTAAGAAAATAAATAAATTTTTATTAATGTGAATATTTCTACTTAACTTGTCCATGTATTTTTTCATATCAGTTCTCCTCTAATCAATTATATTAAAATATTAAAAATATATTCCAAAATTTAAAAAAATAGTATATAATTATTAATAGAGGTGATTAGATTGAACGAAAAATTACAAAAAGTTATCGTTTGGATAATGCTTATAGTTATTATTTTCTTCTTTATCGCGACCATTGTTTGGGGTATTAACTAGATGTCTAACATCTTTTTTTTTGAAAAAAAGATGGTTTAAATTCCATCTATACAGTTATCATAAATCCACTTTTTTAAATTATTCATATCATTTGTTTCATAATAATGAATAAGTTTAGTTAAATAGTCCCCTATTTTTTTGGCAGGAACAGCTATTATTCCTTGCCCATATTTTATCATTTCTTTATTAGCAATTAAATTAGCAACTCTTTTATTACCATCTAAAAATATTTGACTTCTCTGAATCCAGCAAAAAATACTTATACATTTATCTAAATCACCAGGAATAGAAAGTAATTCTTTAAGTTCGCTTTCGTAATCACATTCACTAGGTAATTTAGGACGCCAGTTAGTTTCCATAATGCCTACTCCTTTATCTCTAAAGTCGCCTAAAGGCTTTATATTTTGCCCTTTACAAACCTCAAAATGAATCTTTTTTATATACTCCATTGTTAGAGGCTCTGTGATATGGTGAATAACATATTCCCAGGCATCTTTTAAACCTTTTAATTTAAGCATATCATTAACTGAAATATTACCAGTACTTACATTATTCATAAAAGAATATGTTTCCTCTAAAGTAATGGTAATACCCTCTAAATTCGCACTTTTGTATATATTATCAGCTAGTTTTCTTTTAGCGAAAAAAATATTATCTTCTCTAGTCATATTATATTTATTTTTCATAAATAGTCAGTCCCTTATTTATAATCAATACAATTATTTGCAATATAATCTATAATTTTTTGATCTGTTTTTGTATCATAATGAAGGCCATCAGGTAAATTAAACTCTAAATTATTATAAGAATCACAGTACTTTATATTATCTAAATTACTACCTGTCATTTCTTTTTTTAAATAATAATTAAACTGCTTTATTTTATTATTAGTTCTAATATTTTTAAAATTATCATTAATAATATCTTCGTCAATTGGATTTACCGAAAGTAAATAAAACTGAACATTAGCGTGTTTTTTAATTACATTTTTATAAAGATTAAAATATTCATTAGCGCGGTTTTTTATATTGATGTTTGTGTTTAAATCATTAACTCCTAAATTAAATAAAACATGATACTGATATTTTTTGTCTTTACTATCTAAAATATTATTTAAAGTAGGCATTCCTATTTCTTTAGCCCAACTAATCATTGCGCCACCTTTTGCATCAAAAATAAAATTATTAGGAATATCGAGCTCGTCTTCCTTGTTTTTAATATATTCCATTCTAGAATCACCAACAATAACTACCTTATTTAAAGAAATATTTTTAATTTCTTTTTTAGTAGTTTTTAGCAAAGGCAAAGTATTGTTTTTTACTTCTTCAGCTTCAGTATTATCCACAACTAAAAATAAGGAAAATATTGGAAGAATTAAGAGAAAAGAACTAACAATAATTTTTTTACCCTTATCTTTTTTATTATCTATTATATATAAAACAAATAACAAAATTAAAATAAAAATCAATAAAATAATATATTTACTCATTTAAATCACCACAGCTTATATTTTATCATAAATTACGAATAAATGAAAATCATTTAGTTAATAAAAGAAAAAATACTATTTTTTAGTATTTTTTCTTTGAACAATAGTAAAGTAACTAACGGTTATAATAACAGCTAAAGTAAATAATACTAAAGCGACTTTATAGCCTATAGTTCCAGCATATTTTAAAACAACATTTCCAGATTTATTTACATTTATTTGAATAAAACCATTATCATTTTCTCGATATTTTATCTTCTTATCATCAATTTTTATTTCATAACCAATATAATACAATCTTGGCAATTCTAAAATTGCATCTTTTGTCTTAATATCAAAACTTAAATATGGCGTATTATTAATTACATTTTCTATTTTTGCATTCCCATCAACTATTTTGATTTTATTATTACGTTTTAATAAATAATCACGATTATAATAAGTGTTCTTAGGCAAATACTCAAGCCCCCAAGTCTCGCCAATTCCACTAGTTTGAACATTTTTTAAACCAATGTCACTATAGTCGTGAAGATTAACTAAATAAATAGCAAAAGCAACAGAAATACAAGCTAAAACACAAACTATTATTTTTTGATTATTTTTCCGGACAAGAAAAACAATTAATGCTGCTAAAACACTCATGAAGAAACAAACAAATACTTCCATACGATAAGGAAATTGAATACTAATTAAGAAAGATGGCAATTTATCCCATGGAAAAAATCTTGTTAACATAATTAAACAAATAAACAATAAAATAATAAATTTTATATATGTACTTTTGTTTTCGATTTTTCTATAACCACAAAACAATACAACAAAAAATGCAATAATCACAATATAACTAAAAGAATAAAAAGCTGCATCTCCTTCAGTAGGTAAATAAAATACATCGCCTAAATTTAAAGTAAAATCCATAATAGTATCTTTAGATGCCATAAATCCATATTCAAATACCATATAATTTCCATTTAACATATGCTCGACTAAAGGAATTATAAATGGTGATACAAATAATAAAATCATAACTCCACTTATTAGTAATTTTAAAATACTTTGCTTATTTAATATTTTTTTATAATTTAAAATAAAATATAAAAATACTAACCCAGTTAAATAAACTGATAAAACCAAATGAGAACAAATCGATAATACATAACCACTTATAAAACATATATAAAACTGTTTATATTTATTTTCAAATAAATACTCGAGGCCTAGAAAAATTAAAGGAATAAACATAAAGAAAAAACTTTCCGAAATAGCATCCCTAAAAAAGATATCTAATATATGATAGGGAAAACTCATATAAAATACTGCACTGATTAATCCAGCCCATTTATTTTTAAAAACTTTATTTACAAATAAATACATAAATAATCCAGATAAAAATAAGGTTAATAAATAAGAAAGTTTAAGTGATAAAATTATGCCAAATCCTAAATGCTTAATAATAAAATAAATTAACATAACTACATTATAACCAAGTGGTGCATAAAAAAGTCTTGTACCATAACCAAAATCATTAGCTAAATTATTTAAAACATCTCCTCCAAATAAATCAGAAAAACTAAAGCTAGTAGCATAAGCAAGTAAATGCGAAAGATGAAAAGTTGTATCAGCGCCTTTATAATATCCACCGAATATATTAGAAGCAAAAATACATATTGCAACAAATAAAATTACTAATACTTTTTTATCAATTTTGTTCCATAATTTTTTCATGTTTTCACCTTTTTATTTTGTTTTTTAAATACAATATATTTGCAAAAAATTTATTAAAATGAAGTAAATATATATTTTTCAAACTATTATTAAAATATTTGTTTTTTTTGTAATTAGGAAAATATTTGTGAACATTATTTATAGCTATATTTACAGCTTTTCTATATTCATTGTAAGGAAATTTCGTTGCTCCTTTAATAAAAGTTGCATATACATATCTTATATAACAATATTCTAGCTCATCTTTATATTTATTATATAATTTATGACTATTATAAAATTTAATTAAGCCATTCCAATTATTTATATAATCATATAATCTACTATCATAGGTATTAATAGTAGAATTATCTCTATAAATATAATTTATTAAAGACTCTTTTATAGTT
>CALVVT010000063.1 GCA_944363935.1 uncultured Bacilli bacterium | reverse complement strand
CTTCCATGAGGACAATTATAAGGGTTTTTACAATTTCTTAAATCATTAATTAAAGCTTCCATTTCTTCCATAGTAATATTAGTATTAGCTTTAATAGCTTGTTTACAGCTCATCATAGTTGCCACTTTTTCATTAAACTTTTCAATATCAAAGTTTTTTCTAGTCGCAATAACTATTTCAATAATTTTTCGGCAAACATCTTCAATATCGCCATTTAACCAAGCTGGATGTTGTTTAATAATAACTGAATTTACTCCAAACTCTTCGATATTAAATTTTAAATCTCTTAAAATCTGCATATTTTCTTTTAAAATTAAATAATCGTTAGTTGAAAGTTCAATAATTACTGGAAAAAGTAAAGAAATACTTGCAACATTAGGATTACCCATTTCTTTTTTGAATTTTTCATAATTGCATCTTTCTTTAGCTGCGTGCTGGTCAATAATATACATACCTTTTTCATTTTGACAAATAATATAAGTACCATGAACAAGTCCAACTGGATACATTTCTGGCATTTTGTCACCCGTATTTTCTTCTTTTTCTTCGATAATATCTTCTGGTACAACTTCGTCACTTACTTCATAAATAACATTTTCTTTTACAACGTTAGGTTTAATTTCCTTTTCTTCATATAAAGTATCATTAACAACTGGTCTTTCTAAATCTAAAGTAATATTTTCGTATTTAGGTTTAGCAGTTACAAAACTTGCTTTAGGAATTAAATTCCTATGACTAATAGCTTCAATAACAATTTTTTTAATCAATTCAAGTAAAGTATCTATTTTACTAAACTTAATATCCATTTTAGTTGGATGGATATTAACATCAATAATAGTTGGATCTACATTAATATTAAGGACAGTAATCGGATAACGATTATCAGGTTTATAAGAATGATAAGCATCGTTTATCGTTCTATTAATATCCATATTTCTAACTACTCTTCCATTAACAATTGTGACCATATTATTTCTACTTGATCTATGAACTTCAGGTAAAGATATAAATCCTTCAATACTATAATCATTATTTTCGTCAGCTACTTTTATCATTTTTCTAGCCACATCAGCTCCATAAACAGCTTTTATTACTTTAAGCTGATTACCAGAACCATCTGTTTGTAGTATTTTGCTATCATTATTAGTTAAAGTAAATCTGATATTAGGATGTGATAAAGCAAGTTTATTCATATAATCTGTAATACTAGCAAGTTCAGTATATAAACTTTTCATATGCTTTAATCTAGCTGGAGTATTATAAAAAAGTTCACTTACCGTCATTATTGTTCCTTTTCTAGCATCTCCCGCACTTACTTCTTCTATCTGTCCTCCATTAATTATAACTTTAGTTCCAATATTTTTTTCACAAGTCATTAATGTTACTCTACTAACTGCAGCTATAGAAGCTAAAGCTTCACCTCTAAACCCGAGTGTCATTAAATGATATAAATCTTCTTCGTCTTTTATTTTACTAGTTGCATGTCTTGAAAAAGCTAAAACTGCATCTTCCTTACTCATACCTTTACCATTATCAATTACTTTTATTTCTTTAGTTCCAGCTTCTTTTAATTCAACTTTTATTTCTGTACTACCAGCATCAATACTGTTTTCAACTAATTCTTTAACAACTGATGCACATCTTTCAACAACTTCACCAGCTGCTATTTTATTAGCCAAAACCTCGTCCATTATTTTTATTACCTGCATTACATACCACCTATAACATTATACACTTTTTTTTAATTAAAAAAAAGTAATTACTTTAAAGTATTCATTACTTTTTCCATCATTTCTATTGTTTCTAAAGTTCGCATTAATTTATCTGTTTTAGTAAGTTTATATTCTCTTTTAACTTCTAAAATAAATTCTTTTAAAAGATTAGGATTTCTATTTAAATATTTATACCAATAAGAATGACTTCTTAAATATTTTAAATAAGCAGGATTTTCTTTTAATTTAAATTGTATTTCTAAAGTCAATCTTCAAAATGTTTATATATTGGTCTTGGTTTATATTCGGTATTTTCCTGCTTACTAGACATATCCCCAATTAAACTTAAAACTCTTTGTAAACTACTTACTCCATTTTGGATACTATCTAAATCAACATTTTTAATAAAACTCATTATATCCATATTATTAGTATTATTTATTTTAGGAGCATTTAAATATTCTTGCCAAATTTCATTGTTACTTCCATACATATCATACATTTCATAAAAGTCTTGCCATGATTTATTACCATTTTGAACATGTTTAAGTAAACTAGGATTTTCTCTTACAAATGTTTTAAATTCTTCTTTACCCATTACTATCACCTATATTAATATATGTAAATAAAAAGAAAAAAGTCCATAAAATTATAGACTTATATATCATTATAGTGATAATTGATAGCTATTGGTAGAACTTCCGTCTCCTCCAGTAATTTTAACATCTGGAGATAATGTTACAACGGGTCGGACGCCGCGCGAGGTGCCAGCGGTGAAGCCGTTGATGCCGCCGCTACTGGTCACATACCACACATAGCCCGAGTCGCTGCCAGAACGCGGCGACAAGGTCCACCATACATCACTGTTGAACATCCAATTGCTATTTTTACATGGTGCACTACTTTGACTTCCTTGATATACACTTGTACAACTACTATAAGTACTTGCTCTGACATATTCCGTCGCATCTATTAATGCAACCTTCCCTTTCCATTTCGTTGCATTTACTTGGCTTACATCTGTACTTATTGTTTGTCCTGACTGGATTTTTAATACTCCTACTTTATATATCGCATCCTGTTTTACCATGCTTTTTGCTGTCGCATTTAAGCTATTATAATATTCTTCGTTTAAATACGTACTTATTTCTGATTCTTTACTTGGTAATTGATAGGCTGTTCCTCCTACTTCTCTCGCTAATGTTGTTATTGGGCTTGTTCCTCCACTATTATATAATGTACTTGTACTTCCATAGATATTACAGCCATAACTACTATCATTACAATATTGGCTACTATTATACCTTCCATTACTACTTGTATCAAACACTCTATTTCCTAGTGATGCATTTCGCATTATTTTAATAGTGTTATCTTCAGTATTAACACTAATAATCCTCCATTGTTCTCCATTGAAGGTAACATTGTTATTTGGATTACTTCCTCTATAGGTATACACATTTTCTTCATAAGCATCTTTATATAAACCATCTCCACTGGTTACTACTCCAGCACTCTCAACTAAATCACTTCCGGCTGTCCCTTCTTCAGGTATTTCTGGAGTACTTCCCCGGTTGCTTGCTCATATGTTAATGTAACTGTTATATTACTTGCAGTTTCCTCCGGTTGACTTTCTACACTTTCACTATAACTTACTTTTACTATTAGTTCGTCTTCTGTTTGTTTTAATAGATTATCTCCTTCTTCTAATCCACTGGTTTCAAACACTATCGCTGGATTTTTACTATCACTTATACTAATATCTGTTAATGTTGCATCAATATCCCCATTATTTCTAACTGTTACTGTATATTCCGCATAATCCCCTGGACTTGTTAAATTAGTTGAAAAACTTGCGGTAAGTCCATTTTCATTATCATATGTTGGTTCTACTGCATTAGTTGCTCCTCCATGTAAACTACTTTCTATATTAGTTATTCTTATATCTCAATTACTACTAATGTTACTGGTCCCATTTATATTTAGCTGGCTATTAAAAGCAGCATAACCTATCCCAATTAATAATAAAATTGAACCATATATTTTATTTAAAAATATCAAAAGAGATAAAGATATTGTTAATAAAATAAAAATATCTAGGCAATATAACCAAAACAAAATTTCCGTTTAAGCGTTAAAAACGCTTTTTTATTTTCTTTATCTCTTATACATATTTTATAATTTATTTTATCTATTAACTATATTAGAATTTTCTAATATAATACTACAATATAATTTTCTAATATATATTTTATTTTTATAATATATTAAAATATTATTAGGTGATTCTTATGTCCTTTAAATTAAAAAATACAAAGAAAAAAGTAGAAACAACATATAAAACAATTTATATTAAAGAAGAATTAGTAAAACAAATAGAAAAAATTGCTAAAGATAATAACACTTCTTTTAATAACGTTATAATTAGTATGATTGAAGAATGTTTAAAAAAATAAAGACTTAAGTTTATGATTTCTTAAGTCTTTTATATTTAATTTTTTAAAGCTGTAATAGGTACCACATATACCCCATCAGGTCTCTGATAAGCGGCATTACTCATACCACAAATAACACATAATATTGAAGGTGCTTTTCCATTTTCTTTTTCAATTGATTTTTTAATATTAACTAAATTTTTAGCAGCATTTTCTATTTCTTTAACTCCAAGTTTTACTTCAAAAGCACACCAATTACCATCTTCAAGTTCAATTACTGAATCTATTTCTCTATTTAAATAATCTTGATAATGGTAACATTTAGCATCAAATGAATCAGCATATATTTTTAAATCTCTCTCTACCATAGCTTCAAACATAAAACCAAAAGTATTTAAATCATTAATTAATTTTTCTTCTGTTAAATTAAGTAAAGCACAAGCAATAGAAGGATCAGCAAAATGTCTTTTTTCAGCTTGTTTAACTCTAACGCTAGATCTAATATTAGTAGAAAATGGTTCGTCATTGTCAAGCAAAAATAATCTGTCTAAAGCATCTAAATACTTGGCAACAGTATCAATATCAATATCTTCATTATCAATTTCTTTAATATCTTTTTTTAAAGTAGCATTAGTTACTGTAGTACTTTCATTTCGTGCGAGTGACTTCAATAATAGTTTAACCTTATGTTTATCTTTATTTATTCCGTCTAATCTATACAAATCGTCACTAATTATTAAATTAATATACTCTTTAACTGATTTTTGAGCAGCCACAGAATCATAATCTAAATTACCTGGCCATCCGCCTCTAATAACTAAACTAGCTAATTTATGAAGACTAACATCACCTGTTGCTTTAGATATTTTCTTACCAGTGCATATATCTTTTAAAGAAACATCTCCAGACGAATCACCTGATTCAAATAATGACATTGTTCTCAAATAAATTTTTCCGAATCTTCCAGCTCCACTGTGCAGGATTCCAGATCTTTGTGGTGTACTTGAACCAGTTAATATATATTGTCCTTTTAATCCAGTTCTATCAACGTCATATCTTACTTCATCCCATAAATTAGGTGCTGCTTGCCACTCGTCAATAAGTTTAGGTTTCTCTCCTTCTAAAATTATTTTAGGATCTATTTGTGCAAGTGCAGCTTCATTAGAAACTCCACCGGTATTAATATAAAGTAAACTTTCACTTTTTGCGTGATATCTACCAGACCACGTTTTTCCTGAATATTTAGGGCCCTCTATACAAACAGCTCCAAATAATTTTAAATATTCTTCAATTTTTGCATCAATTATTCTTTTTTTATAATTTTTCATTTCCATAGTAAATCACCTATAAATAATTATACATTATTTACATAAGTAAATCAATCCTATCCCGTAACATTTTAAAACTTTAATCCGTGGAATTTCGACAATTTAACCAGTGAGATTTTAAGGTTTTAATCCGTGAGATTTTGAAGTTTCAATCCGTGAAATTTAAAAAGCAACCTTATTATTTAAAAACGCATCTACTTTTAAAGTAAAATGCGTTTTATATTTATTTATTTTGCATATAATTAAGTTTAACAGTAAGAGAACTTACGGTATTTTCTGGTTGACTAGTAACATCAGGATTATAAGTAACCGTTACCGTAAAAGTAGTTTCTGTTTGTTTAAGTAAAACATCGTTTTCACTAATACCATCAACTGTAAAAGTAATAGCTGGATTACTAGCGTCAGTCGTTTCAATACTATCTAACACGGCATCTAAATCACCTTCATTAGCTACCGTAATCGTATAAGTCATAGAATCTCCAGGACTAGTTAAATTAGTTTTAAAAGTTACTGCCGTATCACTAACAATAGGTTCACTTTCATTACTAGCTCCACCTACTACAGCTTGACTAGTAACATCAGTAATTTTAATACTCCAGTTACTAGAAATATTACTAGTACCATTAATTGTAAGCTGTGACTGAAAAGCAGCATAACCAATTACAAAAATAAACATTAAACAAAGAATACCACATATAATTAATACTTTATGTTCTTTTTTCATTTTTTTACGCTCCTTTTACTTGCCATGTATCAACGACATCACAACTACTAGAAGATGGTTCTGGATCTGGCATTTGCATTCTAACAATTGTCGGTACTTTAAACGCTTTTCCAAAAGCCATACAAGTACCTGGTTGTAAAGTTTTTTGTTTTTCAACAATTTCGGCCGAAATATTAGGAAGCATCTTCTTAATATAATCAACATCTCTTGGATGGTTTAATTTAAAGATTAAAAAGTTCGCACACTGGGAAATAACTGTTTCTGATATTTCCACTGGTCTTTGAGAAATTAAATTTAAAATTACTCCATATTTACGTCCTTCTTTAGCAATTCTTTCAAAAATGTTATAACCAATTAAAGCTACATCACCATCGTTTTGGATATATCTATGAGCTTCTTCAACAAAAATATGAAATGGAATTGAAGCTCTTTCTTTTAACTTTTTGGTAAAATCAAATAATAATTTCGAATAAAGTTTAACTACTACTTTGGCAAACCAATCGTCAATATCCTCAAGGTTAAAGTTAATTACTTGCGCTTTATGACCATTTAACGATACAAGTGACGCAATATAATCTTCAGCTGTAATGTAATTAGGATATCTTAAATATCTAGAATTTTCGGATATTGTAAGTGAATGAAGTCTAACTTTTAAAGTAATCGCATCACTATAAGTTTCTGAATTATTTAAAAGGCCTTCACTAATCAAAGTAAATTCCAAAGCTCGCTCTAAATCCTCTAAAGTATAATACTCGATATTAGTTGGTTCATAAGTATCTAAATTTTCGTCGATAAAACTTGTAATATATTCAGTCATTAAATTACTTTCAGGGAACTGGCCAGCAGTATCAATAGTAAAACATTCTCTAAATTTTCTAGTATAACCAATTCCATGAACTGGAGCCTCTAGATTAAACTGTTCAGTTGAACAGTTAGCAATAATTCTAAATACATCATTACGTTTACTACTAGAAGTTTGATTAGTATATAAAATACTCATAATTGCTTTAGCAATTAAATGATTTTGATATTTAATTGAAATATCGTCTTTCGCACAAAAAATATTAACTAATTTAAGCATTCTTTCAATAATTGTCAGCTGTGAATGTTTATCAGCCCGAAGTAAAAGAGCCATATCGTCAACATCCATTAGCCAAAGCGGAATACTTAAAACTTCCCCATCGGTTTGCGTAAAATTAGTAGTATAGAATTTAAAGTTTAAATTAGGGTTTATTCTGTTAATAGTTTGTAAGGCATTGTGATATTCCCCATAAGCATCAAAAATAAAGAAATTAGATCTAAATGGTAATAAATGAGGATTAGAAAAAATATTTTGTAAAATTCTAGCAACCCCACATGATTTACCACTACCACTGTTTCCAAATATAGCCATATGACTACTAAATAAATCGTTAATATCAACTCTAATTGGATAACTGTCGTATAATGGACTTTCTCCTACTAAAAATGAAGAAGGAGTATCAGTTCCTAAAATCATACCAAGTTCTTCTTGATTAATAAGTCTAATATTAGCATTAAAGGTCGGTTTTCTGATAACACCACCAATAAAATGGCCATCAGTAATTTCTCCTAAAAATCTTATTTTAATTAATTCATTACTAACATCTTCTACTTCACCTAATATTTCCTTTTTATCGTCTTCAAAGATAACATGCATATTCATTAAATTAGTTGAAACACTACCATCACTAGGTACTGCAACATGTGCTTCAGTCGCACTAATATAAAGTATTTTCCCAAACATTTTTATTCCTCCTAAATTAATTTTTCAATTTCGTCTTTTTCTTGTAAATTTTTAATTATTTCTTTTATTTTTAAACCTTTTTCATATAAATGAAGTTTATCTTCGTAATAATTTAACCACTTTAAAGCTTCATTTATTTGCTTTGAAATCGCACTACGGCTAACATTATAATTTTCACTTATTTCTGAAAGTGATAAATTATTAAAATAATATTCTTTAAAATAAAGCTTTTGCTTTTCTGTTAAAAGACTTTCATAATAATCATATAAATTAGTCAAATAAATTAAGTTATCCAATTAAACTAATAACTCCATCAACTATGACAATAACGCCAAATAAAGCATATAAAATAGTTAAATACTTTCGGTTAAAAACTGTATGATTATTATAAGCCATAACAATTAAAGCCAGACCAGCTACTATTTCACTAATTACTAAATATATATCGTTAAAAGCTGATAAAATTAAAAGTATTAAAACAGCAAAAACTAATAATAACTGGACAATTAAACCATATTTATTCTGTTTCATTAATATCCTCCATATCTTTAAATAAACCATATATATATTTTTCAATATCGAAAACTCTTAAATCTTCTTTTTTCTCTCCCAGACCAACAAACTTAACTGGAATACCTGTACTTTCTTTAATCGCCAGAACTATACCACCTTTAGCTGTGCCATCTAACTTTGTCAGTACAATTCCCGTTATATTAGTAATTTCTTGAAAACTTTTAGCCTGACTTATTCCATTTTGCCCAGTTGTGGCATCGACAACTAATAAAGTTTCATGCGGAGCTCCGGGAATTAATTTACCAATAACTCTATTTATTTTTTCTAGTTCTTTCATTAAATTAACTTTATTTTGAAGCCTTCCAGCGGTATCAATTAATAAAACATCATAGCCTTCTTCTTTAGCTTTTAAAGCTCCATCATACATCACACTAACCGGGTCAGCATTTTCTTTATAAACGATATCCGTATTATTTCTTTTAGCCCATTCATTTAATTGTTCAGTAGCTCCTGCCCGAAAAGTATCGCCAGCAACTAATAAAACTTTTTTCCCTTCATTTTGCAGTTTATAAGCAATTTTACCAATAGTCGTTGTTTTTCCAGCACCATTAACACCAACAAATAAAATAACAGTCGGTCCTTCCTTACTATAATTTATTTTGTTAACAATAATATCGTTATTAACATAAATAACAAACATCTCGTCGACGATAATTTCTTGAAGCATTTTAGTATCTGTAATATTTTCTTTTCTAACTCTATCTTTTAACCGATCAATTATTTTCATAACCGTATTTACTCCAATATCAGCCATAATAAATATTTCTTCAAGTTCGTCAAAATATTCTTCGTCTATTTTACTATGATTTTTATTTAAATTAATAATTGCTGATAAAACATTTTTTCTAGTTTTTTCAAGGCCTTTATCGTAAAGATTAATTTCTTCTTTTTCTTCTTTTTTGAAAATATTTTTAAATTTATCAAACAATCCCACTAACATCACCTATTTTCTAATATAATTTTACACTATTTAGGAAATTAAAGCAAGAAAAAAAACCGAATTAACGGTGTTTTCTACATTTATGTTTTAAAACTTCTCGTTCAAAATCTTTATCGGCTCTTTCAGCTTGATATTTTTGATATTCTTTGCTTTCTAATATTTTTTCATTAACAGCAGCATTTAAAAACTTATGGTCAACTACTGGTAAATAACTAAAGACAAAATCATCTCCGTCATAACCAGATTCCATCGCTATTTCTCTAACTGTTCCAAACCGCATGATTGTAAGACAATAATTACGATATAAATTATATTCTTCTCTTTTGACAGCTTTGCTATGTTTATCCCAAAAAGTTCTAACATAATCCCGCATATAATCAAGTTGTTTTTCTCTATCCATTAAACTTCACCTCTCATTTGCCTTTATATTATATAGAAAAAATAGATTTTAGTCAAATTCACCTAGGTTAGCTAAACTTGCCAAGTTTTAAAAAAAAGTATATAATGTAATAGTCAGTTTTTATCTTAAAAAGAAAGGAGTTTATATGACTTTTAAAAAAGACGTAAGCTATGTGTTTGCTTTAGGCGGCCTTGGTGAAGTCGGAAAAAATATGTACTGCGTTATGCATAATG
This sequence comes from uncultured Bacilli bacterium, assembly GCA_944363935.1. GTDB lineage: Bacteria > Bacillota_I > Bacilli_A > RF39 > UBA660 > Coprosoma. Next base: position 2,686 of record CALVVT010000063.1, on the reverse strand, counting down.
ACGAAATTGTTATTACTGATGCTGGGGTAATTTTTCCCGGTGACGAGTTAATGGGAATTGACTATGTAATTCCAGATTTCTCATTTTTAAAGGAAAATGAAACTAAAATCAAAGGTTTATTTATTACCCATGGTCATGAAGACCATATAGGAGCAATTCCATATTTATTACAAATAGTCGATATTCCGGCTATATATGCTCCTAATCAAGCGGTTGGTTTAATTAAAAGAAAACTTGAAGACCGCGGAATAAAATATAACAATTTATTTGTTTATACGGAAAAAAATAAATACAAATACAAATATTTAAGTGTAGAGTTTTTTAGAACTACCCATTCAATTCCCGATTCTCATGGTATATGCATTCATACCCCTAACGGAACCGTTGTCACAACAGGAGATTTTAAATTCGATTTAACGCCAATTGGCCCAATGTCAAATATTCATAAAATGGCCAAGATTGGTAATGAAGGGGTTACTTTATTATTAAGCGACAGTACAAATGCTTTAAGTAGTGGTTTTAGTAACAGTGAGTCTAAAGTGGACGAAGCTTTAGAAGAACTATTTAATAAACATAATAGTCGGATTATTATCGCAACATTTGCTTCTAATATTTATAGACTTAAACATATTGTCGATACATGTAAAAGACATGGGCGCAAAATATGTGTATTTGGTAGAAGCATGGAAAACAATATAGAAATATCTATCGAAGGCGGATATATCAAACACAAAGATATTTTTGTATCAGCTGAAGAAGCTAACAGACTTCCCGACAATAAAATTTGTTTCTTATGTACAGGAAGTCAAGGTGAACCACTAGCTGCTTTAAGTCGGATTGCCGATGGTACTTTTAGACACATTAAACTAAAATCTAATGATATTGTTGTCTTTTCTTCTTCAACTATTCCTGGTAATGCTATAAGTATTTCTAGAACTATTAATAAATTATATTTAAAAGGTGTTACTGTATATACTAGTTCTTCTTTAGAAGATATTCATACTAGTGGTCATGGTAACGAAGAAGAATTAAAATTAATGCTTCGGTTAATTAAACCAAAATATTTTATGCCTTTTCACGGCGAATACCGAATGCTTAAACACCATGCTGATTTAGCTACTTATTGCGATATTCCTAAAGAAAACACTTTTGTATTAGAAAATGGTGATGTTCTAGCAATTAAAGACGGCATTGTTTCTAAAGCTGGACATATTACAGCCGACGACGTTTATGTCGACGGAAACCGAATTGGTGATGTTAGTAACGCGGTTATGCGAGACCGCAAAATTATGGCCAATGACGGAATTGTTGTAGTTATTGCTAATATTGATATTAAAACTGGTAAATTAATGACTATGCCAAATATTATAACTAGAGGTTTTGTTCAAGTTAACGAAAATATCGATTTATTAAAAAAATTAGAATATATGAGTAAAGAAGCTATTAATAAAACTATAAAAACTGGCATTAATTATTCAGAAATAAAAAATGAAGTTACTAATACTCTATCTAGTTATATTAATAATCAAACAGGAAGAAAACCAATTATTTTACCAGTAATTATGGATGTTAAAAAAAGCACTAAAATTGCTACTAATTTATAAATATTAAAATAAATTTTAAAAGGCTATTTGAATTTAATGAGTAATTTCAAACAGCCTTTTTTCTTATAAAACTTGAATATATTACTACTTAAAAACGCCAATACAAAGCCTATTAATAAGTTGTACTAGCGTTTTTTTAATTCTTTATATTAAATAATTCTTCTACAATTAAATCTCTAGAATGTAAATTATTATTTTTACCTAATAATAAATTTTCGTAAAATTTAATTAAAAAACTATTGTTTTGCTTTATATTTAAATAATTATTAAAATAATTACTTCTAACTAGAGAATTTCTATAATAAACTGATTTTTCTTTAAACATAGTATTATCTACTTCATATCCAAGTGAAACTAAATACTTTTCTATAAATACTGCCATAGTTCTAGTATTACCTTCTCTAAATGGATGCGTTTGCCATATTCTTGAAGAAAAATCAGTTATATTATTAATTACATCTACTATATTCATTTTTCCATAGTCTTTACTTTTTTCTAAAGATATATCATAATCCAATGATTGTTTTAATAATTTATGATCCCCATAAGCAACTGAATCATTATTTAAAATTCTTTCTGGTTTAGAAAAATCTACTTTTCTAAACTCACCAGCAAATTCATAAACATCTTTAAATAAATATCCATGAATATATTTAATATAGTCTACTGATAATTCAAAATTATCTTCTTCTAACAATTGAACTATTCTAGTAGATACTAAATCACATTCAAATTCTTCTTGAACTATTTTATCAGTTTTATATTTTTCTACATAATATTGTTTTAGTTCATATTCAACTTCATAAATTGTTTTTTCACCTGTTACATTTTCTTGTAATAATTTTTTTAAATATTTAGATGGCTTTAAATTATCAACTTCTTGAAGCCCGATAGCCATATCCCATTGTAATTGTTTTTCATAGGTTTTAGGTGTTTCTACTTCAATATAATCATTTATACTTGAATCTAATTCTCTTTCAGACATTCTAGCACCTCCACTAATAACATTATAACAAAAAAATGCCTTATTTGTCAGTCCTATATAAAAGTATCCCAACCAAAAAGGTTGGGATTTCAGGGGG
>CALVVT010000062.1 GCA_944363935.1 uncultured Bacilli bacterium | reverse complement strand
GAAAAATTCATTGTCGGACACTTTTCTTTTTGTATGACATTTGTTAGTACAATTTTTGCACCAAAAAAGGGCTTTTTTAGCCCTTGTCATACATTTGTTAATACAAATTGAACTGTTTTTGGAAATAAAATGTAACTAATTTTTTTAATTAAATTTTTTCTATTACAAATAATCGATACGGTTTTGGACGACTAATTTTGTATAAAGAAGTTAATTTCTCCCAAAGTGTCATATAATGAAATGAATGTTCTTCTAAAATTCTTCCACCTGCTTTAGTAATTAAAAATCTCCAATAGTCCAAAGGCAAAAACCTTTCATTGCCATATAAAGCTTCTTTTTTATCAAAAAACTGTGTTGGTATTCCAACCACTACGTATTTTGCAATTTGTAATTGCAATTTTAAAGTATCCAAGATTTCATCATCAGAAAAATGCTCTAAAACTCCATTACTAAAACAAACATCAAAAGATTCTTTTGGATAATTTAGCTCAAAAATAGATTCAGTTTTAAATTCTAATAATTTATTATTATCAAAGTATTCATTAGCCAGTTCATTAGCGAGTGATAATATTTTTGAATCAATATCTATGCCGACAACATCATAACCTTTTGAAGCCATATAAGAGGAAATGATACCGGTTCCACATCCAGCTTCTATAATTTTCTTTTTACCTAAATCACTATATTTTTGTAACATACGTATAAATATTTTCTTATGTCTTACTTTATCTTCAATATAATGTTTAGCATCTTTTTTTAATTTTATTTCCTCTAAATAAATTTCATACCACGACATTTGTACCCCCCCTAAAATAAATTGTGAATTATTCAGCAAATTTAAGCTATTTGTTGATAATCAAAAGTCATAACCTCATAATCAGTTAAATCTATGCCTTTTTCCAAATAAACATCTTCTGTATTCATAACTTTAGTTTTTTCCTTTGCATACCCCAAGTCTTCTGCCAATTGATAAATTTCGTCAACATTTGTACCTTCTATTTCAATATAAGGATCAAGTAATGGCCATTCATCAATTTCAATTGACATTCCCTTATAGGTATAACTAGTTCTCTTTTTTTCCACTAATTTTCTTTTATAATATCCCATTTCTTCAACTAATTTATTAGCTGTTTCAAAATCGTCAGTAACAATTTCAACTTCTTTTACTTGATCTATTTCATATTCAGCATCAGTATTATAAATATATTTTAAAGTTAGTTCTACTTTATTTCCATCTTGTCTCAAACGGATCCATTTAAAGAAACGATTTTTAGTATCTTTAATAATTTCTAAAACTTTTTTATCTTCTAATTTACTTAAGTCAATATTATTAATGTTTTTTTCAATATATTCATCTATCAAAAGTCCATCAAAATGCTTACGAAAAAAGCTCTTATCATCATCATTAAATATTGGTTTTACATATGAAATAACATTTATTAATTTTCTGAGTGAATTTCTTAATCCTGTGATTTTGTAGTCTTCTAAAGCAAGTTTATACATAAGTATAGGATCATAACAATCATAAGTATATATTTTGTGTGTTCGTGATTCTACAAATTCAGCTCCAATACTTTCAAGCTTTTTAATCATTTTTTCCTTATCAATTTTTAAAATTTTAATTTCTAATTCTTGATAATTATTCACAATCATCTCCCCTTTCAAATTCTTTAATCATCATTGATTTTGAATTAAAATTTTTAGCAATTATTTTACAAGCATTTACTGGATTAATTTCAGTGCCACAAGTAAAAACATCTACTGCTATATAATTATACTCTGGCCATGTATGAATAGTCAAGTGTGATTCAGAAAGGATTAGGACACCGCTTATACCAATGGGACTAAATTTGTAAAATTTATTATCAACAACGGTCAACTTGGCCTCTTTGGCGGAAGTCATTACTAAATTTTTAATATAATTCAAATCATCCATTTTTGGACAGTTACAATTATATATATCAGCTATTGCATGTCTACCAACCGCCATATTTACCCCCTATAAATTTTATTTGAATTTTTTTTCATACTTTTTCTTACTTCATCCAAATATTTTGTATCATCAGCGACTTCTTTTTCATTATCCTTCATGACTCTTTTAGTAGCTTTTCCCATCATTTGTTCACCCGTATATTCAATAGGCAGTTTTTTTGTTTCACTGTTCTTTTCCATTCTAAACAATGTTTCAGTAAAGCAGATGCTATCTTCGCTAAATTGTATATGGTATTTTTCTATCAACCTAATATCATTAGGTGAATATAAATCATAAATATATTGGTAATGTGTAAAATTAGGAATCATTTCTGTAATATATAAATTCATATCAGTTATTATCCTTTGTAAATCCATATTTTTATCCATTGCACTAGAGTAAATTGATGTATATAATATTCCATCTGATTTTAATAAATCTATTGCTGTATTCATAAAAACTGTAAAAGGAATCTTCTCAGGTGTTGGATCCGTCATTAAAACATCAAACATTTCCTTTAATTCATTGGGAACATCACTCATAACATTAAGTACTTTTGCTTCAAGTCTTAAGTTATATTCACTTGCTATTTCATTTACGAAATAGATTAATCTTTCATCAGCATCTAAAACAGTAATATCACAATCCTTATTAACCATTGCTAAACAAATTCCTGTCAAATCATCGTCGCCAAGAAAAACAACTTTCTTTTTATACACATCATTATTACTTAATAAATAGGCAACCCTCTTTAAAGAGGTTTTAAGAGTAACTGGTCTCTGATCAAAAAGTAATGTTGGTTTCGGTTTCCTATTCCAGATTGTTTTTAATGTTGGAATTAAATTTTTCAAATCAACAAGTTCAATAGTACTTCCGCCACAACTACTGCATTTATAATTTTTATGTTTAGCATTCTCGTTATCTTTAACATAAAATTTTAAATCATTTTCATCAAAACAAATAATATTATTATCAACCATTTCATTAAGTAGCCTCATTATTCTTCTTTCACTGCCACCTACATATCTTTCTATTTGCCAAAATGATTGTTTTCCAAATGTTTTTAAATAATTTTCGATTTCACCAATTTTTTTCAAATATAATTTTAATTCACTATCATTTTCTACAACATTATTTAAATTCACCATTTCACGACCTCTTTTTTATTAGAATTTTCTCAAAATATTTGGATATTCCAAATATTTTGATAACAAATTACTACAATAACATCAGCATATTTTATATTGTATAAAATAACTATTATTTTTGTATTCTTTATTATGTTATTTCCTTTTCTTGACTTTAGCCACACCTTTTTCCACAACAAATAATTTTTCCATAATCTTATCTACTTTTTTTTGCACCTCTTCAATTGTTAAACCACTTGTATCTACAATTTCAGATGGCAAATCATTATTTTGAACAAATTCCATCATTTTCGCAAACCCATCTTGATATTTTTCTATGTCTGACAAATCAGGATCATTAATATTTCTAGATTTAATTCTATTAATTCTAGTATCTGCATCAGCATATAATATTAAAGTTAAATCTGGTTTACCAATAATATCAAATAAAGCATTATATATTGATTGACAGCTATCATCGCTATTCCAAAAATAATTAGAAATAAAATGTCTATCTATTACGACATCCTGATTAGGGAAATTTCTAATTCCCATTAAATTGCCTAAAGCAAAAAACCATGTTTTTATTATAGGATCATCATATTCGTAAATTACATCTAATATTTCTTCTAATTCTTCTGAAACATCTTCAGTATCTTTACCAAAAATATATTTAATTGGCTTATCTATAAAAAGGAAATTATATTTTTCAGATAAATAATGAGCAATAGTTGTTTTACCAACTCCGTCCATTCCTTCTACTGCTATAATCATAAAACTTTTGTTCTTGATTGAGAAATATTATTTTCTTTACTAATTTCAGTAATTACTCCTGACATTTCTCTTTCTCCTACAGAATATGAAAATTCGTCGCCAACTTCCTTCTCATAAATCGCTTGTCCTATTGGACTACTTAAAGTTACCTCTTTAAATTCAGACGGCTCACTTGATAAAAATGATACTAATTTTAATCTCATATCCATCCTTTTAATTCCATTTATGATTGCAACATCAACAATATCGTTCAATTCAACACCATGACTAACACCTGTCTCAACAATTTCAGCTTCAGCTAATAGTTGACGTCTTTTAGCAATTTCTCCCATTAATGCTCTTTCTTCAGCTTCAGCTTGTTCAAAAGTAAAATTATCGTGCCATGCATCGCCTTCGTAAATTGCTACTTCACCTTTAAATTTTCTTAATGCCTCCAATTTTTCTTCTATCTTTTGTATATCTTTCAAATAAGCATTATATCCAGCTTCATCAAGTATTAATTTTCCCATAATTTTCCTCCTTTTTTTGGAGCTATGATACTACATTATATAAATAAAGTCAATAAAAAATAACAAAAAAATTATTGCTTTTTTGTTATTTTTTTTACGATAAATTTATTATTAATCTCGCCAACTGTATAAAAATACTCCTTCCCTAATTCTGCTTTATATAACACCCTTCCTAATGGTGAATCTAAAGACACAGCATAATCCTCATCTGAAGTATCATCTAATAAAACATTCAGTTTTTCTCTTTCACCATCTTCATAGATTATTTCTATTAATATTCTGTCACCAATATTGACTACACTTTCATCTAATTCTTCTTTATCTATTATAACTACATTTGATAACAGTTCTTGCATTTTCTCCAGTCTAACTATCATACCATCTTCTATCAAATCTAATTGTTCATATGAAAAGTTGTCATGCCAAGTATCACCAGAACCATCATATGCAGAAGTGATTTTTCTTTTAGATACATCTCTCAATTTAACTGTCAATTGTTTAAACTCTTCAAGTTTTTTTTCATAGCCATCTTGAGTCATATACACTTTTTCCATAAAACCACCCTTTATGATAAATTTCTTCTTAATTATACCATATTTTTATCCATTTTTAATAATTTATTTTTTATAAATAATCTAACTTATTTTATTCAAAAAACATAACTAGGGTTAATCGCAACATTTTTCCCTCTTTTTATCATAATTTCTTACTTCAAAATGTAAATGAACTCTTATTACTTTAATACCAAACAGTCCTATAATGCCTATTTTTCTTTTATTCACCCCCTAATATATAAAAAAAGAATCTCTCTTTTCTGAAAGAAATCCTAACTATAGCGATTTTAACATAACTAAGTGGCTTTGTCAATGGTAATTTTTCTGCAAAATAACCGGTAATTTTACTGGTACATTTACTATACACTTTTATATCTTTATCTCTTATTTTACTTAATTTTAGATATAAATAAAAATTGTATATTTTTATGACATTTTGAAAAATTATTTAAATAATAATGCCTCTAATCATTTGTTAGAGTATTCAGCAAAAATAACTGATTGGTTATTTCTAAATACTGCTTTTTATTTTTAAAGGCTTATAATTATCTATTTTATAAAAATAGTTTTTTTCTAGTTTATTAATAACATCAATTATATACTTCTTTAGCATCCTCACCATTTAAAATGAAAAATTCAAGTAGTGAATTATATATTTGAAGTAAAGAATCTTCATCAGTTTTGTAATAGTGATAATAAGTTAATAGCAACCTTGATATAATTTCACCTATTCCTTCCTTTATAATTTCTCGTAACACTTTATTTTGATTATCCATTTTATTCCTCCAATTCTTTTTAGGTCGTGTCCATATTAGCTTCCTTTTAAGAATTAGTCAAGTAATTTGTATAAATAAAAAAAGTATTTTATTAATACTCTATTATTTGTATTTAAAATATAATCATTCTCACAATATTATGCTACGCAGGTGCCAGGATGTCCAGGATCTAAATAAATAACTTTACCTAAAAGAGGTAATGAAGACTTTTCAGCATTAACATAAGAGATGCTAAAGGCAACTAATATAAAAGTTAGTAAAGCTAATATTTTACTTTTCAACATATTCCTCACCTATTTAAGTGTATGTTTTTTATTTTTAATATACACTTTTTTGCCCTATAAAAGAAAAAAAGCCATATTGACTCTCTTTATCGTTTTTTAGTATTCGTTTTTTGATGCCTCCAACATCATGTGCAAAAAATTTATTTCCATTCTTTAAAAAAATATACATCAAATTCCCAAAAAAACAAAAGAAAGCAATAAATAAAAATGCATTATATTTTATTTGCAGTTGTTTGCAGTTGTTTGCAGTTAATAAACATTTATTAATTTTTATATATTTATTTTTTTGATAACCATTTTGGTTTATTTTTTGTTCCTTTATTATAAATTAATTTTCTTTCTCTTAAAAAATTAATGATATATCTAGTTTTATTACTTAATTCACTTTTGTTTGTAGTATTAAATAACGGATACATATAATTATTAATTTCTTGACGACTTACACCATTATTATTTTTAATATAATCGGTTATTTGTCAAGTAGTGTTGGTAGATGTCAATCATTTTTAGAAATGATACCGATTATCATTAGTTAAAATGATACCGCCTAACACTTTTAATATGCCTCATATTATTATATAATTATCCTTGAAAGGGGATGATTATTTTTATATGCATAATAAAAAATATGCATTAAAACTTGTTCAAGATAAAATAAATGGATTAAATAACTATTCTTATTCTCAAATTGCTTTTATGCCAGGATATAAAAAATTACAAATAATTCGCTTCTCAAAAAAATTAAATGAAAAGGATATTGATTCTATTTTCGTTCATGGGCTTTCTAATAAGCCCTCTAATAACTCTGCCTCCACCGATGAGATTGAGTTTATTAAAAACTTCAAGAAACAATATCCAGTTATTAGTATACAACAATTCATGGATTTTTTCCATGAAGATATTTTAAATAATGAAAAAAATAAAGATATTGTTGTTAAATACAATTTGAAGCCTAGAAGTTATTCTTTCTTTGAGGCACTATACGAAAAAGAAAATTGGATAAAGCCTTTAAAACATAAAGTACCTAATAAAAGAGATTCTGTCCACACTATCCGTGAGCCAATGGCTAACCGTGGTACTCTAGTTCAAATAGATGGTACTCCACATGATTGGTTTGAAAATGGTGAAATGTGGTCTTTACATTTAGCTGTTGATGATGCCACTGGTGAAATTTTAGCCGGTTGGTTTATGCCTACCGAATGTTTAGAGGGATATGTTCATATGCTTGTGATTATCCTTAAAAAATATGGTATTCCAGAGAATTTTTATTCTGACAGACATACTATATTAATCAATCCAATCGATGGTAAATTAACTCAATTTGGCAAAATCTGTGAAGATTTAGGAATTAATATTATTGCTGCTTTAACACCTCAAGCCAAAGGTAAAGTTGAGGAAAAAAATCTAGTTATTCAAAACCGTTTAGTGAATGATATTAAACGATTTAATGTAAAATCATATGAAGAACTTAATAAGTGGTTTAATGATTATTATATTGGTTATTTAAATTCTAAATTTGCTTACAAAGGCATCACTAAAGTTATCTGGATTAATTAAACTAACGTTAAAAGTATTAAGCACATCCTGAAATGACAATGTTTTTGCATTTTCCATATAGTTTTTATAAAATTCACACTTTTGTGTATAATTTAAACCCTGCTTATTTAATTTTTCAACAAAGCAATAAGCATAAATAAAACGGCTCTCATTGGACAAATGTTTCCCATTTTTTAAGTCATAATTAGTTAATCCAGAGTAATTATGTGCTAAAGCATTTCCCGGATAATACTCATTAATAAATCCATTCATTTTTGATATTACCGCTTCTTTTGAAATGTTCATTGAAATAGATAAATCTTCAACAAACTGCCCATCAATATTACTTATATTTCTATTCCGCATTATTTTTTTTATTTCTAATTCATCTATTGCTCTATATGAAAGGTAAATGGCAGATTTATATTTGTTATACTTAATGTCTTCTATATCACCATCATTAAGTTCTCTTACAGCATCATTTGACTTTTTATTTTTTACTTTTAAATTACTATTTTTTAAATATTCTAAAAACAATTCTTCTGTCAATTCTGATTCAATTTCTGAAAAAGCATCTATTTTATCATTGTTATTAAGTTTGCAATCATTATCTAAATTTGCAATTCCATGACTAATTTCATGAGCTAAACTGATTAATGACTTTAAATCATTTTTATAATATAATGTAATTCCACTATTATCTGCAAAAGATCTTTGCTCACGACTTGGCATACTATCATCATATTTTATAAATTTTGTTTTTGATAATATAAATGCGATTTTATCACTGAACTTCGGATTTATATTTATAAAAAAAGATATAACGATATTTTTCATTTGTTCAATATCAATATTCGGAATTTCAAAATCTTCAATACTATTTTTTTGTACAAAATTTGAATCCGTATTATCTGCTATAATATGAGCTGTTCTTAATAAAATATCATTTTCAAAAACAGAGATTTGCTTACCATTTATTAATAATGGATATGCCTGATTGTAATCCCAATATTTGTTGTTTTTTACAAATTGATATTTATAATTTAATTCATTTATTAAATCGGCTAATTCCATCTTCAACGCTCCTATCAATTAATGGACTTTATAAAAATTTATCAGGATTTACTAACCCATCATCGTAACTTCCTAAAATTTAATAATAAGATTCCTCATAATTTTCTGAAATTGTCACATCTGGAAGAACACTTTCTAACATTATAAAATCTAAATCTATATATTTTTTTTACTTTAATTGCAATAGCTAAATATATTTTATGACTTGGCATAGCTTACGCTTATTATGTTATTTCTTCAATAAAATTATAACATTTTCAAACATTTTGTACAATTAACACACAATAATATTGATAACTATTTAATAATGACTGTAAAAAATAACTACTTGATTGTTCTTTATATAATACTTTTTATTTTTTATATATTTTTTTACTCATAATTAGCAAAAAAAGAAAACATTTTAAATTGTTTCCTCTATTTCATAATTACTTTCAAAATTATTAGAATTAACATTAATAAAATAACCAATAAAACCAAACACAATACAAATAGTTAAGGCAATAACAAACTCTCTAACTAAATTAAGATTATTTTCTTTACCGCCAGTCTTATCATGATAAATATCAAAAGTAGCTCCAAGGCCTAGTAAAATGAAAGAAATAAACAAAGTATTACTAAAACCAAAAAGTTTAAAACCACCAAATAAAGCAAATACTCCTAGTCCAGTAAATATACCTGCCAGATAAAAGTATTTCTCGTTTTTATAATTATATTTTATTTTTCCTTCTTTAGAACTTGTAAGGCCTGTATAAACTATTAAACCAATCGCAAGTGTTACAATAGTTAAGGTTAAAACAAGCCAAATGTTTTCTAATTGATATTTTAAGAAAAACTCTGCCATACCAAAGAAACAAGCCATAGCTAAAAAGAATAAAAATATACCTATACAAAAAATCTTCGTATTTCTAGTTTGTCTTTTTAATACCCGTTTAAATTTTTCTAAATCATTTTGACTAGCTTTTGTATCTTTAGCTTTTAAATCCTTTATTTTTTTACTCTTGTAAATAATAAATTCGTCATTATCGTTAAAATAATCTTTTTTCATTTTTCTACCCTCTTTCTACTTTATATCCATTATAACAGAAAAGATACTTTATTTAAAGTACCTTTTCTAAATATCCAACATAAACTGTTTGCAGATTTGTATTTTTCTTACAAGTAATTAATGTAATCGTATTTAATTTTTCATTTCTTTTTATTTCAATATACCCAGTTTTTAAAACATCATAAATGTTATTTATTTTATAGTAATAATCATTATTATTATAACTAACAATAACCTCGTCATTAATGGTTAATTTATCTAAATGTTTAAAATAACCTAAATTACTTGAACCACTATGGGCAGCTAATATTAAATTACTATTTTTTATATTAGGCATTTGTGAAGTTTCAATTACTTCAATGTTTTTATCTACTGTATTAAGTGGTGAAAAATAGTCGTAAAATCCTCTATTTAAATTAATTTTAGGTATTTTAAGGATACCTAAATAACCATTAATTTCTTTTTTATTTGTTTTACCCCCTATAACACTATTAGTAATTTCAAAAGTTTGAACTTTATCTAAAGCTTTTACGGTATTATTAAATATAATTAATAAACCAATTACTAATATAATTACAAAAATAACATTATAATATTTTTTTAAGTCTGAAAGTAAAAGCAAGAGCAATTAATCCTAACGCTAGAGTATTACTAGTATTAATACCAGTACTTGGAACTTTAACAACTTCTTTTTCTTCTGGTGTTTCAGGGATTTCTGGTTTTTGATAGTTTTCTAATTCAAAACTTGTCGTAACTGGCACAGAAAATCTTAAAGTTGCTAGAGTTTGACTATTACCTTTAGTATAAACAATTAAAGTTCCATTATCATAATTATTTCTAGTTAAAGTAATTGTTTCAACTGGACTAATTTCTTTATTAAAATTAATTTTTAATTTATTTTCATTTACTTCTAACTTATGATACTTACTTTCAGATAAAGTATAATTTTCTAAAACATTATTATCATCGTTAATGATAACTTCCGAGCCAGCTTCACCTTTTATTTTAGTTTCACTAAAAGATGGCCGAAGATTATCTTTTTCGATTAAAGCTAATATTTCTTGTTTTTCTTGGTCATAGTTTAAACGGTTCCCGCTACCGTTTTTACCAGTAGACCAATAAACTTCAATACTAGGATTACTAACTTCCCATATTAATTCTTGAGCCGCTAAATAATATTCTGGTTTTTGATGGCCAGGATATTCATAACCATAATAACCGATTTTTTCAAATTGTTCTTTTTGTTCTTTAGTAAAAGTAGTCTGTGACCAATCTTTACTACTATTATAATCACTAGTAGTAATATCAACTCCTGGTTCAATACAATAAGCTAAAGTTGGTCCGAAATAAAACATTGTTACATAATTTGATTTTATATTACCATTAACTACTTGATTATAATATACCCCATTTATTTTTTTGTAAGAAATTTTTTCGGCTGAAACCGAAGATGTAAATAAATATATTACCGAAAGACCTAGAAAAAGTATGATAAATTTTTTTATCATAAAACCTCCTTCTATTTTTAGCCCCTCTATTATATAATATACGACAAAAATTTAAAAAATCCTTCTTTTTTTTTAAAAAAAATGAAAAAAACATTAATTTTTTCACTTTTTAAATAAAATAAAAGGATATTTATCAGGTATAGACAGTTCAAATACTAATTTTTCTTTAGTTACCGGATGATAAAATTCTATTTTTTTAGCAAATAAAGCTAAAGGGATTTTAGGCATATTGGCTGCATATTTTTGCTCGCCTATTAAAGGATAACCTCTAGAAGCAAACTGCACTCTTATTTGATGGGGCCTTCCCGTTTTTAAATCTATTTGAACTAACGAAAGATTATCTTTAAAAGCAAGTTTATGATAACTTAAAATTGCTGTTTTTCCTTGTTCTGATACTTTAACAGTATTAGTTTTATTATCTTTTAAAAGTTTATCAACAAAAGTATCTTCTTTTTTTATATTACCTTTGACAACTGCTATATATGTTTTTTTAAACGTTTGATTTTTTATTTGCATACTTAATCTACTAGCGGCTTTACTAGTTTTAGCAAATACCATAACTCCGCCAACTGGTCTATCTAGTCTATGTACTAGTCCTAGATAAACATTACCCGGTTTATGATATTTTTCTTTTAAATACTCTTTTAATGAAGTAAGTAAATCTTTATCGTTTGATTTATCTTTTTGCACTGGCATATTAACTGGTTTTTCTATTACTAACAAATGATTATCTTCATAAATGATGTTAATCATTACTTTCCCATCTTCCATAAATACCACAAGGTAAAATTAAATCATTTTTAGTTATTTTAAGTCCTAGTTCTCCATTTTGAACTTTTCCACCATATTTTTTCATTCCCATTTTTAACATATTGCCAAGTACAGTACTGGAAATACCAACTGTATAAGCATTAATTATAAAGAATAATGGTTTATCGCTCAATATTTTTAATATTTCTTCAAACAATACAGTCATATTTTTTTCAAACTTCCACATTTCTTTATTAGGACCTCTACCATAACTAGGGGGATCCATTACAACAGCATCATATTTATTTCCTCTACGGTATTCTCTTTGAACAAACTTTAAACAGTCGTCAACAATAAATCTAATATAAGCATTATCTAAATTACTTAAATGCATATTTTCTTTAGCTACTGCTGTCATTCCTTTAGAAGCATCAACTTGAACAACATCGGCGCCAGCTTTCGCACAGGCCATAGTAGCAGCTCCAGTATAAGCAAATAAATTTAATACTTTTATTTTTCTTTTTGATTTTTTTATTTTATCCATCATAAAATCCCAATTAACTGCTTGTTCGGGAAATAGACCAGTATGTTTAAAATTAGTTGGAGTTACTTTAAAAGTTAGGTCTTTATAAGAAATAGTCCACGACTCTGGTAATTGCTTCTTAAATTCCCAATAACCACCACCTTTAGAAGAACGGTGATAAAAAGCATCTATTTCATTCCAAGTTTTATCAAAAGGCATCTCCCACATAGCTCCTGGTTCTGGCCTTCTTAATATAATATTCCCCCAACGTTCTAGTTTTTCACCATTACCGGCATTAAGACATTCATAATCTTTCCATTTATCACTAACTAACATAAAATCACCACCAATATTATAAGACAAAAAAAAGGAAGTTTCAATGTTAAATTGGCATAAAGCCAGCCCCTTAAATATTTTGAAACTTTCCCTACACTAATAATTATATGCAAAAAAAATATTCTATCAAGAATATTTTAATAAAAACTATCTACTTTACATTAATTTTGACACAAAATAATCATCTTTGTCTTTGCGAATGTTCTACTTCTTCTCTTACCCAAATATCAAAATTATCCCATAACTGCCGATAAGCAGATTGTCTTTGCTCTTCAGTTAAATTAGAATTTTGCCTAATAGCATCCCTTAAACGAGCATAATTATTTAATGATTCATTTTCTAGCGGTACATTCTCTAATGTCGATATTGTATTTCTAACTTCCAGAAATGCTTTATAAGAATTTACTTTTATTATAAATAATTCTAATGTATCCTGATATATAAATTTTTTATCTTGACATAACCTCGGATTTTATGATAATATACAAATACAGGAGCAGAAATGCTTTTTACTGTATAGTTTTAAATGAAACTATACTATGACAGGTGCCGTTAGGCATTTCACAAGCTAATCAAAATGGTTAGCTTTTTTTGTCTTAATTATCAAAAAAACATCGGATATAATCCAATGTTTTGTAAATATTCTAACGTTTTGAGAATTGTGGAGCTCTACGAGCACCTTTAAGACCTGGTTTTTTACGCTCTTTAACTCTAGCGTCACGAGTAATAAATCCAGCTCTTTTTAAAATTTTACGATAGCTATCTTCATTTGCTTCATTTGCTTTATCGTATTCTAGAAGCGCTCTAGCAATACCTAATCTAATAGCTCCAGTTTGACCAGTAAAACCACCGCCATTAACATTAACAGTAATATCAAAAGTTTTTTCATTATTTGTAGCTGCAAGAGGTTGCATTAAATCCATAACATTTGTCTCATAAGGGAAGAAATCTCTAACATCACGGCCATTAACTGTAATTTTTCCAGAACCTTTAGTTAAAGTAACTCTAGCTACTGATGCTTTTCTTCTACCTGTTCCATAATATTTATTTTCCATTTAAATCCTCCTTAATCCAACTTTAGCTCTTCTGGTTTTTGAGCACTATGTGGATGATTTCCTTCAGCATATACAAATAATTTTTTATACATTGCTCTTCCAAGTCTTCCTTTTGGAAGCATTCCTTTTACAGCTCTTTCAATCATTTCTACTGGATATTTTTCACGCATTTCTTTAGCTGTTCTTTCACGTAATCCTCCAGTATATCTACTATGGTTATAGTAAATTTTATCGTTTAATTTATTACCTGTTAAGTTAACTTTACCAGCGTTAATAACAATTACATAATCTCCGCCATCGATATGTGGAGTATATGTTGGTTTATGTTTTCCGCGTAAGATTCTAGCAACTTCAGTAGCTAAACGTCCTAAAGTTTTACCTTCAGCGTCAACAACATACCATTTTCTAGAAACGTCTTCTTTTCTTTGCATAAATGTTTTCATTTCTCTTTTTCCTTTCCATAACATTAAGTAAACTTTCCCAGGGTTTACTAAATGTGGGATAAATAATGTACCGTTTATAATGATACTAAAAAAACATATAAAAGTCAATAAATTATATGTTTTTTCTTGAAAAAATTGTTAGTATAAGACATCTTTTAAATATAAACCTTCAGGATTAGCAGTTTTACCAGCTTTTGTTCTATCTTCAGCTTTAATTATATCAATAATTTCTTCACTTTTTCTTTTTCCTTCTCCAATTTCAATAAGGGTTCCAACCATATTTCTAACCATATAACGCATAAAACCAGTACCTAAAAAACTTAAAGTTATTTTATTTAAAGTTTTCATATTTCTAATTAAATTAGTTTGAACAATGGTTCTTGTATAATCTTCTTTATCTTCGTCACCTTTAGTAAACGATTTAAAATTATGCGTTCCTTCTAAATATTTTAAAGCTCTTTCTATTTCAGCTACATCTAGCTTTTTATTATACTGATAAACATAATCTTTTTCGATTGGGTCATATTCTCCCATATTAATTTTATATATATATTCTTTAGCTTTAGCATTATATCTAGCATGAAAATCGTCAGGAACTATTTCTATATGTTTGATATAAATGTCTTTAGGAATTAAACTATTAAGCCCATCTTTTAATTTTTCAGGAGTAATATGTTTCATATCTAAATCAAAATGCGCTTTTTGATTTAACGCATGAACTCCAGCATCAGTTCTTCCAGAAGCATGAATGCTAACAGCTTCACCACCATTAATCGTTGTTAAAGCTTTTTCTATTTCATTTTGAACAGTCTTTCCTTTAGGCTGTTTTTGATAACCTTTATATTTAGAACCATCATAGGCAAAAGTCATAAAATATCTCATACTTATTCTCCTTTTCTTACATAACGATAAATATCTTTCATTAAATCATTAATATCGTCACGAAAACCAATATTAATATTTTTCTTCTTTTGGACAAGTTTAGAAAAATATATAATTGTTGGCATTTTTATTTTATATTTTTTTAACAATTCTTCGTCAGTAAATATCTTATATTTAGGTCCTTCTGTAACTATATTATCACCAATCATTACAATAATATAATCGGCTACTTGGTGAAGGAAATCAGTATCTCTAGAAATTATTACAACTGATTTATTATAACGAAGTTTCATTAATTTTATTATTTTTACTAAATTTTGTTTACTTTTACTATCAATATTTTTAGTAGGATTAATTAAATGAACTTCTTTACTTAATAAAGCTTTAGCTATCCTTATTTTTGTTTGTTCACTACTACTTAACTCAAAATAATTTTTATTTAAAATACTTATATCTAATCCCGCTAAAATTAATGATTGTTTTATTTTTTTTAGGCTACAACCTGTTTCTAAAAAGAAAAGTTTAACATTTAAATAAATATCTTCAGCATACTTTTTATTATCGATTATTCCAATTACTCGGCTATCCATAAATCATTAATAAGCCTTTGCATACTAGTATATGGTTTATCGATTAAATCATAAAACATTAATTTCTCTGATAATTCAATAATAAAAGGCATACCAAAGAATTCTTCTAATTTATTTAAATTATTCAATATTCTATTAAGACTACCTTGAAAATAAACTTTTCCTTCATTTAAAAAGATTGTATAAGTTCCAAGCAAAATCTCATCGGGGTCAGTTGTAAAATTAATTATCGTTATTCCTTTTTTAGTCAAACTTTTAAGATAACGGTGACTAAAGTTAGCTAAAGTACCATCAAAAATAAGTAATTTTGGCTTTCTAATTAAAGCCGTAGCTAAAGCCACTAAATATTCTTCATTTTCGGTAAGCTCACTAATACTTTTATTTAAAGCATTAGCGATATTAAGTTCACTAGCAATACTCAAAACATCTTTTTGATTATAGTTTGGAAAACTAATTTCTTCTAATACTGTATTTCCCATAAACATAACACTAGGATTTGACCAAACGACTCCAATTTTTTGGCGATTTTCTTGATTAATCATTTTGTCTTCAAAATAAATATTAGTAGATGTTTCTAGTCCCATAATTAATTTTACTAAAGTGGTTTTTCCGCTATTATTATTACCAAATATAGTTGTAAATGAGCCTTTTCTAATGTTTAAATTTAATTTATTAAACACTTCTTTATCTTTATATTTAAAAGTTAAATTTTTGATATTAAGTAGACCCATAAAAACCACCCATTATAATTATAGCACACTCCCTTATATTTTTAAAGTAAATACGCTGGCAGTCATTAAAATTCTCTATAAATATTTTATAGAGAATTAATTACTTTTTTTTCATTTGAATTTTATAGGTTATTTTTAAAAGCAGTTTTCTTGGAATAAATCTAATTATAAAAGGAATAATTTTCATTTTAAAACTAGGAATTATAATTAATTTTTCTTTAAACATTTTATTAATTGCATATTTAGCTACTTCCAAAGAATTAAGTCCCTTTACAGCAAAATTAACTTTGGCAACTTTATTAAATTCTGTATCGACTGGTCCAGGGCATAATACACTTATTGAAACATTACTTTCTTCTTTTTTTAATTCTTCATAAATAGCCATACTTAAATTTAAAACATAGGCTTTAGTTGCATAATAAGTAGCCATTAAAGGTCCGGGCATAAAGCCAGCTAAAGAAGCGACATTTAAAATATAACCTTGATCTTTTTTCTTAAAGTCTTTTAAAAATAATTTTGTAAGAGTTTGAACAGCTTTAATATTTAAATCTATCATATCAAGTTCTTTATCAATCTTTATATCACTAAAATTATCACACAATCCAAAACCAGCATTATTAATTAAAATATCAATATCTTCTTTTTTTACTTTATTATAAAGTTTCATACAGTTATAAGTACTAGAAATATCCATTTCAATTACTTGGACATTTGTCTCTAGTTCTTTAGCTAGCTTTTCTAATTTTCCTTTTCTTCTAGCCACTAATATTAAATCAATTCCTTCATTACTTAAAACTCTAGCCATGTCAGCGCCTATACCACTACTCGCGCCTGTAATTAATGCTTTCATACTATCTACCTCTAAATTCATTATATATTAAAAGCTATTTAATTGTAAAGAAAAAAAGACTATTTTACAAAGTTTTCTCGAACTTTAGTATTTGTATAGTCTCTTACTTGTCTTAAATACTCAAAAATATATTCAACCTTATCACTTGGAAGTTCTTCTAAATAATCTTTTAATAGAAAAACTATATCAATATCCTGGGTATTATTTAAACTATCGATAATATCTGTTACCTCATTATAATAATGATTTATAATATAAGTAATTATTTCACTCACGGCAAAAGCTTGATTACCAATATAACAATATACTTCATTAAAATTTATTTCATAATTTTCCTCTTTATTATCAATGCCTTTTTTCGCACTTACATCATAAGCATTAAAGGCTAATGCATTATCAAAGCTAGGCGCTAGTCTATAAGAAAAAGTCCGTTCGTTAAAAATGGCTTCAATATTTTTTAATCTTCGGTCCTCATTACCAATTAAACAGTCGCCAAAAACCATTCTAATATAATCTCTTTTCATACCTTCTAAATCTTCAGATGTAATACTATTTAAACTACTAAAAATACTAAACATTTTATAAAAACAACTACTAATATTTATTTGAACATCACTAGTTTTTACTTGAACCCACTCATTATAAAGTAAATTAATTGTAACATCAGCTTTATCAGTTAAAAAACTATCTATAACCGCGCAGTTACCATTATCTAGTTTTAAAACTTTAATTAATTTTTGATTAGTATTTTGTCCTAGAGTAACATTAACGGTTTCAATTCCTAACAATTTTAAAATTTCAGCTGCTAGCATTTCCATTACATCAGCATCTGGACTAACTCTACTATTATATTTTACTAATTTTTCTTTATCAGCAAAAACCCAATATTTAATATTATAACCCCGATGTTCTGGCAATATTATTTCTAAATCGGTTATATCTACTCTTTCCATTTAACGACCTTTAACTAATGGTTTAACATTTTGTACCATAATATTATCGGTTTGCAGTATACCTTTACTTTCAGTAAGTAAATGTATTTTTTCTTCTTCACTTATATTTTGAGTAGTTCGGCGAATACGTAAATCAAAGGTACTAAAAAGTTTAGCACTAGTATATACTTCTTCAATATCAGGAAATTCTGGAAATAAAATAAAACCAAGTTTATTAGCTACCGAAACACCTTCCTTGTCATAGTAAAATAACCATTTATCTGTATATTCTAAATGACCAACAAGACAGCTAAATTTACCATCATATCTATTCCATAAAATGTCAAATTTTTCCATAGTTCTTCACCCAGCCTAATTATAACATAGGATAAGAGAAATGTCCAAATACTTGTTAATTATAATCAACTGATATTTAATCTTTACTTAAAGCTAAAATAGGTAAAAATATAAAATCTTGTATTTTTAATAATTGTTCGTCAAGTTTTTGCAGTCAATATATATAATTTAAAAATATTTATTTTTTAACACAGTTATACGCAAAAAAAGAAAGACTAATATCTTTCCATTACTTTGTCTTACCAGTTTTATGAGTTTGGTTATATATAAAATTATCTACTTCGGCTTCAGCTTGTAGTTTATTCATTACTGAACGAGGCATATATACATCCCGAGTCTTTAATTGTTCAGCCTTTAAACCATTTTTTTGCATATCTTCAAAAAATTCTTTTCGGCGTTGACATTCTTCACTATTAGCTAAAACATATTTAGCATATAAAACTTTAAGCTGTGAACCTAAATTATCAGATAAGCTATAAACATTAAGACCGTTTTCTCCATATAATAGCTGATATCTTTTTATAGCTTCACTTACTTTAGAAAAGTCTGCTGGAATTACAATATTATTTGCACCAAAATCAACATCAAAATTTAATTCATTTTTCTTATTAAAATTATCAATAGAAGTTATTATCGCGCCTGATTGGATATCTTCAAACGTACCATTACCAAGGTATTTTACTAAAAATAAGTATGGTTTGTTAAAATAGATCGGAAGAGCACACGTCTGAACTCCAGTCACAT
>CALVVT010000061.1 GCA_944363935.1 uncultured Bacilli bacterium | reverse complement strand
ATAAAGTTTAACGAGCTTTATAGAAGATATTTGACATTTACCTTTACGATGGATGCTTTCCCAGATCGAATATATGGTTTGGCTTCTTAATAAGCTATTTAAAATAGTGAAAGAGATGAAAATAATTACTTTTGAATTGCTGGAACTTCCTTAGAGCCTTATAAACCACAACAGAATTAGTGATAATAAATGTGACGGTTTAAAAATTATAAGGATTGGAAAATCAGCAGCTAAGAGACTTGACAAATTTCAAAAATTTTTGTATAATATTAAAAAAGGAAAAATAAAAAAGAAAAAAGACGAAAAAAATTGAATTTGTTAAGTTTAAAGTTCAACGACTATCCCGTAAGGGAGTACATCACAAGCTATTGGTGATGGAAGTGGAAGTTATCCTGAAAAGGATAAAGATATAGTCTACTCTTTATGGAAACATAAAGCAGTTCATTAGAGAACGCTAATAAGCTAGCGACTTATTAGGAATAAAAGGTATACTCGTTTCGACCATACTAAGAAGGTATTGGCGGCTATTCAGATTATTAAGACTGCTGGTGCTAAGGAACTATATCGTACCAAGACTGTACATGATCCCGAGCACGAGGACTTCTTTATTTAATTATATAAGGGAAGAGCTTTATTGCTCTTCCCTTATAACTATATAAGGAGAGAAGAAGCATGACTTTAGGAGATTTATTTTCTGCTCGTTTATCTATTTCAAATCAAGAGCAAATAATTCAATCACGAGGGAAAAATAAGAATTTTGTAGAATTAGAAAAAAAATTGTCGGAGATTTTTTATCCTGAAGATAAACCTTTTAATTATGAGGCTGAGCAAAATGATATTTTAAGTACTGAAGCAGATATTTTAAGTACTGAAGCAGATAATTTAGTAGATTTAATTATAAAGAATGCTGACGCTATTATAAATGGAAAAATAAGTAATACAGAAAGCAAAGATTCTATTAATTTTTCTACTTTAGTAAATAAAGCCAAACAAGCTGAAGAAACTTTACGTAAAGTACAAGAGTTGGTATCAAAAGAAACCATTAATTCTACTGAAGTAATGAATAAACTAAATGAATTAACTAAAATTTTAAAAAATTGTAAAATATTATTACAGAATTTTAAATCTTATTATGGTAATAAAATATCAAAAGCTGAAGTTGGGAGTGAAAATTTTACTAATATTTTTAAAATTTTAAATCAAATGGAAGCTATAAGTAACTTAACATCCTTGAAAAATTATTCACAGCGTAGAGGTTTAATTTTAGAAGAAATATTAGGCGGTGGTAATAGTGACAGTAGAGGAGAAAAATATGATAATTTTGTGAATAAAATGGTTCAAAATTTAAGTGATAAAGGTATTACTGGCATTCGTATAGGACAATCTATACAACGTCGTGGTGGTAGTGGCTCGTTTTATTTAGCTGATATGAAAATTGATAAGACCAAAAAAAATAAAGAGTTTATTTCAGAAATAGATAATAAAATTTCATTAGGAGAATTGGGTAGTATAACTTCTACAATTAAATATAATACTGGTTCTGCTCGACAGATTAAAGCCGATGTAGAAATTATTTTTAAACCTCAAATTGGACATATTCAAAAATTCAAAGCTTCTTTGAAAAATTGGAGTAGTCTTAAAAATAAAAATTTAGGTACTACTTCTATTTTATCAGCTGTTGATAGAGTGGGAGGAAATCGTCAACTAACAAACGCTTATGGTTTAAGTTTAGCAAGTAATAACGAGTCTTTATTATTGCAAGCCCATAAAATGGCTCGTTTAAGCATTTTAATGGATGTAATAACAGGATATTCACAAAATATTGGATATGCTGATACTTTAATCATAAACACTGGAAAAGCCATAAAAGTTATAGATCCTAGAGAATTAATAAATGAAATTTATGGTAAATATTATACCGATGATAAAGATAATATTAAACGTAAAGATTATATTAAAGGCTATAATGAAGAAAAATTGGGACAAACTGGTCAAAACATTTTAAATTCTATTAAACAACACAGTCCTGGAAGAACAAAAATATATTTAGGAAACATATTTACTTATTTAGCTGCTACAAAAGTAACTGTTATGATGGATAGACAGTTATTAAATAAATAAGTGTCAACTTGACTTTTCAAAAAAAATATGGTATAATTTTTATAGAAGGAAAAAAAGAGAAAAAGGTGAAAAAAATATGGCTAAAATTAGCTTTGGAAGTTTAAATATTAAAAAGGTAGATGAAGGTGTTAATACCTTTACCTTTAATGGAAAAGAAATTGAGGTAAGACGTTACTTACCTATTACGGATAAACTTACTTTGATAGGAAATGCTATTAGTCTTGCTGCAGATGGTAATCGTTTTGCTAATCCTATGAAGATTAATATGTATTTAAATTTGGAAATTATGTTTGCTTATACTAATATTACTTTTACTGATAAACAAAAAGAAGATTTAGTTAAGCTTTATGATATATTAGATTCTGCTGGTTTCTTTAATT
>CALVVT010000060.1 GCA_944363935.1 uncultured Bacilli bacterium | reverse complement strand
GCCTCTTAATAATGAATTTATTTCATTAGTTTCACTGGTTAAAGTTATCTTTTTATTTTGGTCAAATATAACCGTTTCATCAATTGTTAAATTATCCATAACATAAATTGTTGCTTCTGCCGCAGCCGAATTATAAGCTTTAGCAAGGGTCTTATATGGCCTAGCTTGGGTTCCTCTACCTGTCTCATCACTACCTAAACTAGATACATATAAACTATTTCGAGGATTAATATTTCCTTTGGCAGTGATATTTAAATTAGTCTGAAATGCTGCATAGCCACCAACCATGATAAATAAAAAGGCAATTAAAGATATAACAATTATTTTCCTTTGTTTTTTTAATTCTCTTCTAGTTTTTCGATGCCTTCCCATATTTTTTACTCCTTTGTTATATTATTGTTTGAAAAAGGTCATTTTATTCTATTGCATTACTCTATGTTAATAATATTATAACACAAAAATGTCGTATTTTCTGACGAAAGCATTAATAATTTGCAATTTAATGGCACAATGTTGCTAGGTGATTATTAATGAATTTCGAAAGACTCTTTTTATTAAGACAAAGTAATGGTTTAACGCAAGAAGAAATGGGGAAAATTTTAAATGTTGGTAGAGTGGCTATTTCCAAGTGGGAAAATACAGTGGAAATAATTCCTTTGAATAAATTAAATGCTTATGCAAATTATTTTAATGTTAGCCTTGATTATATTACTAAATTAAGTGATGAAAAAAAGAAAACTAAAAAAATAATGCTAGATAAAGAAACGATTGGACGCAATATCAGATTACTTAGAAAAGAATTTAAATTAACGCAAAAAGATTTGGCCAATGTTTTAAATACTTCTCATTCCACTATTAGTGCTTATGAAGCAGGAAAAACAATGTTGTTCACCGCATTTGCTTTACAAATTTGTGAAAAATATGGAATTTCTTTAGATTATTATGCGGAAGAACTAATAATAAATATCTAAAAGTCAAAGCTATATAAGAGGTGGTTTTGTTTTGAATATCATTTTAATAAATAATGGTAAGTATTCTTTAAAAAGGCTCTCTAAACTTGAAACCATCATTTAATCTTTCTACCTTTTTATCATATTACAAGTATTACCTTAATTCCTACCTTTTTACGAAAAAAAACACCCGAATGGGTGATTTCTTATTGGAAAATAGCCATAATTATAATCATGGCAACTACATAAATGATTGTAGTAATAATATAAATATAACCATGTTTATTTTCATCTTTTGGACCAATTAAGTTTAATCCTTTAATAAGATAAATTAAAGTTAATAAAGAACCAATAGCGAATACAGCAATAGCTACTACCCCATTAACAAATAATAAGATAGCAGTAGCGGCTACGGCTACTGAATTAATAATTGAAGTTACACCATATAAAGAATAAATTTCTTTAAAAGTTCCTTCACCTTTAAACATTTTGGTATTTACAAGATATAATAATCCAGTAAAGGCAAATGATAAAGCAAATGTAGCAATGGCAGCAATAAAGAATCCTTGAGCATATGGAATATCGATAGTACTATAATAGTACAAACCAGATGTTATACTATCCATAAATACTTCCATAAAGTTTTTAAGTAATGACATAGTAAGTAAACCAACAAGGACACTCATAATGCCAACTAAAATCATTGACATACCAAAACTTTTTTCATCGGTATAGGTTTTAATAGTATCTACTGGTTTAGCAAACATACCTTTGAAAGAATCTAATAAATTTTCTCCCAAACTACCTTCAGGAGTAACATTTTTTTGGCAATCACAAGGTTTGCCATCTTCTAATTTTTTTCCACAATTTGTACAAAATTTAGCCATTTAAATCTTCCCTTCTAAAATATTGAAAAATATGTATCTAGACTATAAAAGTCTACTAGTTTATAACTATCACCTGAGTAATCAAAAGTTAAATACATGGTATCTTCAGTATTGTCTGTATTTTCTCGTTCTTCCCCTAAGAATGTACGTTTTACTGTGTAATCATACTCAGCATCAACTGATACTCTAATGTAGCCATCATCAGTAATATCAGCGCTTTCAACACTAACTTTTTTTATTGTAAAATTAGTTAGTCCTTCTTCGCTAATAGAGTTTAAGAAAGCGTCATAACTATCTTCTAATGAGCTAAGGTCAGCGCCTTTATATTCATAGTCTTTTTTGATGTCCGCAAAGGCTTTATTTTCCATTGCTGATTTGTATAGTGACTCAATAGTTGCCTTAGCAATTTCTTCGATAGCTTTTTTTGTATCGTCAGAAACTTCGAGATTAGTTAAATTAGAACTACCATAGCTACTAATACTAATTTCATCTTGAAGCTTTATGCCACTTTTTAAAGTTACTGTAACTTCATAGTCAGCTTCAAAAACAGTAGGCAATACATAGACATCATAATTTTCCGTTGAGGCTTTTTTGTCTAAGTATTTCTTATCTACTTTTACCCCCTCTAAGGTGACGGTAGAATCTTTAAAGGTAGTTATTTGATAATCGGTGGTGATAATGGAATCATCGGAACTAACTTGCCAATTATCGAAGAATAACATTTTATTTTGTTTACCTTTTACTAGATGAACACTAGTAGTTTCAGGACTACTTTCTCCTTTTAAGGTATAAGTAATAGGAACAGTTGCGGATAAGCCGTCACTGGATTTTTGGACTTCACCAACTTTATAGTTTAATAGTTCTACTTTATCATCAGTTTCGATGACTTTTTTGAAAACTTTTTTACTAGTAAAGTCAGAGTTATCAACATCCATGTACTGATATAATTTATCAGCGTCTTTGTCGGCTACAGCTAAGAAGTAACCTTCGGCAATGGCTTTAGGGTCATATTTACTTGATACTATTAAGAAAATGGCGATGATGATAATAACGACTGCACTAATAATGCCAATTAAAATTTTAGTCTGTTTCTTTAATGGTTTTTTGTCCTTCTTTGGAGCTTTGATTTTTTTAGGCTCTTTTATCTTAGCGCCACAATGTTCACAAAAGTTAACCCCCTCTTCATTTTTTTTGCCACATTCTGGGCAAAACATAAGCACACATCTCCCTTCTAATAAAAACTATAAGTCTTTACACTTTAATTATATCATAATTTTGACATTTTTTGACACAAAAGACGGCTTTTGCCGTCTACTTGCATTCGATGTTATTTTCACACATTTTATTAAAAAATTTAATGGAATTTTCTTGAAGATTAAAGATATCTAATACATCACTATCGGCATTAGGAACATCGATATAATATTTTATGACATATTCTTCTTCAGTATCTTTAGCGATAGATATTTTTATACCTTTTTTGGTTAATAAAGCGTTGTTATAATCCTCAGATGATTGTTTAATATTAGTAATGGCGGTAATACCATTGTCGCCTTTAGCTTTATATTTTCTAGTGATTATAACGTTGGTTAGTTTATCTTTATTATTGAAGTTTACTTTCATAATTTCTTTTTCGTTTAAATCTTGGGAATTAATATTAGTACGGCAAGTTCTCGTAAAATCTTCCGTAGATGTACAGCCGGTTAAAAAGATTACTAAAGCAGCTAAAATTATTTTTTTCATTTTTTCTCTCCTGGTTTAATGAGGGATAGTGATACTTTATTTTTATCTAATAAAATATCATCGACATAACAATCTACTATATCCCCGACACTAACAACTTCCATTGGATGTTTAATAAATTTATTGGTTAATTTGGATATATGCGCAAGACCATCGTTATGTAGTCCAATATCGATAAAGGCTCCAAAAGGCACAACGTTACGAACTGTTCCTTGTAATTTCATGCCTATTTTTAAATCTTTAATATCTAGAACGTCGCTTTTCAAAATTGGTTGTGGCATTTCATCACGAGGGTCTCGATTAGGTTTTTTTAAGGAACTAATAACATCTTCTAAAGTATATATATCGGTATTTAAACTATTAGCATAATCATTTACATTAATACTATCTAACTTATCAATTATTTCTTTAGTTCCAACTTTAGATAAATCCATGTTTATTTCTTTTAAAAATTTTAGAGTAAGTGGATAACTTT
>CALVVT010000059.1 GCA_944363935.1 uncultured Bacilli bacterium | reverse complement strand
ATTTTGAAGTAAAATAAAGTTAGGGGGGCGACCTTCCAAGACTGGTCTATGGAGAATCCAAAGGAATCGTAGATATAGAAATACCTTACCGTGAGGTAAGGTAGTCAAAATTTATTTTGACTTTTGTTCGAAAATTACGAACCACCACTTATTATTGACGAGTTTCAATATGCTCCGAATTTGCTTTCTTATATTAAAATAAAGGTAGACGAAGCTAGATTTAATAATCTTACTAAAAGCAAAAATTTTGATGCCATGTATTATTTAACTGGTTCACAATCTTTTGTTTCTATGAAAGATATTAGTGAATCACTAGCTGGAAGAGTTGGAATAATCGAAATGAATTCTTTATCATTTAGTGAACTTAATGGTACTTATAATGATTGTTTTATTCCGGAAATTGAAGAGTTAACGAAAAAACAAATAAATAAGGTTACTAGCAAAGAACTTTTTAATAGAATTTTTAAAGGTAACTATCCCGAACTTTATGTTAATAAAAATATTTCCCCAGAAAAATTTTATGAGAGTTATGTTAAAACATATATTGAAAGAGATATAAGAGATTTAATAAATATTAGTGACGAAGTTAAATTTATGAAATTTATGACTAGTATGGCGGTGAGAACTGGTGAAGAATTAAATATCACTACTGTAGCTAATGATGCAGAAATAAGTGTACCAACTGCTAGTAGTTATCTTTCTATTTTAGTGAATACAGGTTTAGTAATATTATTAGAGCCTTTTTCTAATAACGTTATTAGACGAACTATAAAAAGACCTAAAGCTTATTTTATGGATACGGGATTAGCTTGTTATTTAGCTAAATATCCGAGTGCGGAAATATTAGAAGCAAGTAGTTATGCTGGTCATATTTTTGAAACTTATGTCGTTAGCGAAATTGTTAAAAGTTATATGAATAATGGAAAAGACTTTAAAAGATATTTATTTTATTACCGAGACGAAAAGAAAAGAGAAATTGATTTAATTATTGATATAAATCAGAAACTATACCCTATAGAGATAAAAAAAGGTAAAAATTCTAATAAAGATTGTATAAAAAACTTTGATGTTTTAAATAAATTAAATAATGAAATAGGAAAAGGAATTGTTTTATGTATGATTGATAATATATTTCCAATTGATAGAAATAATTATTATGTACCAATTAGCTATATTTAATGAATAAAATAGTAAAAATCTCCCATTATTAAATAGGAGGTTTTATTATGAAGAAAATAGTAATTTTAATATTGTTTATTTTAACTTTTTATTTATTTGTATCAGATATAATGGTTAAAGGTTTAGAAATACCAGAAGATGCTATTAGAATTAGAGTTGTTCCTAATAGTAATAGTGAATATGATCAAAATATTAAAACAAAAGTAAAAAATAAATTACAATCTAATATGTATGATTTATTGAAAGATGCTAAAGATAGTACAGAAGCGGAAAGAATAATCAATAATAATTTAAATAAAATCGATAATGACATTAATAAATTATTAATAAAAGAAAAATATAATAAAGATTACCTTTTAAACTATGGATATAATTATTTCCCTGAAAAAGAATATAAAGGAGTCACATATAAAGAAGGTTATTATAAATCATTAATGGTAACATTAGGTGAAGGTAAAGGAGATAATTGGTGGTGTGTTTTATTTCCACCATTATGCTTGATTGAAGAAGATAATACGGAATATAAATCTTTAGTAAAAGAAATATTAGATAAGTTTGAGTAAAAGATAAGTAAAATTATCTTTTTTCTGTATAATAATTGATAATTCTAATAAAATTAATTAGGTGAGATAAATGCTATTAATATTAACAATTGCTATTAGTTTAAGCATGGATACTTTTTCCCTCGCACTTGCTTATGGAACTAATAATATTCCGAAAAAAAATAGTTATCTTTTAGCTTTAACTGTTGGTATATTTCATTTTTTTATGCCACTTATTGGTTTATATTTAGGAAGTTATATTTTAAATTTTATTAAAATAGATCCTAATATTATTGCGGGATTAATTTTAATATTTATTGGTTTTCAAATGACTTTTCCAAATACAGAAGCTGAAAAAGATATAAATAAATTCAAAATTTTAGATTATTTCTTATTTGCTTTTGCTGTTAGTATTGATAGCTTTTCAGTTGGTATAACGCTTAACATGGTTAGTCAAAATTATTTGTTTTCTTTAATTAGTTTTGCTATTTGTAGTTTTTCTTTCACTTTATTTGGTTTGTTAATAGGTAACAAAGTCCAAAAATCACTAGGAAAAATATCAACTTTGATAGGTGGTGTTATTTTAATAATAATTGGTTTAACTTATATCATATAATTGTAAACAAAATGTAAAGTGTTTGCTTTAAAACATTAAATTTTATATAATAAAATTGGAGGTAAATATGTTAGTATCAATGACAGAAATGTTAAAAAAAGCGATGGCCGAAAAATATGCTGTTCCAGCTTATAACATTAATAATTTAGAATGGACAAGATTTATATTAGAGGCATTAGAAGAAATTAAAAGTCCCGCAATTTTAGAAGTAAGTGAAGGCGCTATAAAATATATGGGAGGTTATTTAACTGTTGCTAGTATGGTTAAAGCCTTAATTAAAGATTTAAATATAACCGTGCCTGTAGCGCTTCATTTGGATCATGGTTCTAGTTTTGAAAGTTGTAAAAAAGCAATAGATGCTGGATTTACATCAGTAATGATTGATGCTTCTAAATATGAACTTTCAGAAAATATTAAAATAACTAAAGAAGTTACTGATTATGCACACCAAAAAAACATTAGTGTCGAAGCTGAAATTGGTCATATTGGTGGCGAAAATAGTAATATTTTATATGCAGCAGCTGAAGATTGTTTAAAATTAGTAAAAGAAACAAATATTGATTTTCTCGCGCCAGCTATTGGAAGTGTTCATGGTTTATATAAAGGGACTCCGCATTTAGAACTTACTCTAGCTAGCGAAATAAGTAGTTTAACTAAACTACCATTAGTTCTTCATGGTGGTACGGGAATTCCAGACGAAATGCTTTTGGAAGGTATTAAATGTGGTATTTGTAAGTTAAATATTAATACTGAATTACAAGTAGTTTGGACTAGAGCAGTTAGGAATTTTTTAAACGAAAATAAAGATGTTTATGATCCAAGGAAAATAATAAAAGCTGGTGAAAAAGCTATAAAAAATGCAATAATTCAAAAAAATAAGTTACTAGGTTGCACTTTTAAATATTAATTACCTAGTTTCTTTTTTTATTAGTTTCGCATGCATAACAACTCTACCGGTACTAGCTACATCCTTACAAGTTGATAAAGTAATAATTTTATCTTTACTATTAATGTCCGTATTAAAAACTTTTTTACTACGGCTTTTTAAAGTATTTAAAAAAGCTTGATATTCTAAATCGTCATTAAACTTTGTTTTTAAATAATAACTTTCTACCGCAATACTGTAAACACTAAACACTTGCCATAAAGTATTTTCTGTCGGAGTTGAAAATTTAACGATATAATTATCTTTATTGTTGTACCAATCACTTTTAATAATATTTTTTAAAGAACCAAACATTGTATTATTAAGTCTACCATGACCATAAATAATAGTATTTTTATCAAAATTTTCCATATTATTGCGATAGTCAGCAAAAATCCAGCCCGCACTATTATAACTTTTATCAAAAGCATGATTTAAATAATAATCATTATTAGTTGTTTGAACTACTGGATAATTAATATTAGTGCCATTTACTTTAATAAAACCAACTGTATCGGGATTTTTTTCTTTTAACTCATTAAAATCAATGTTTAATAAATCCATTTTTATATAGTCCCAGTAATCGTCACTTTCATTTTCTGGTGGATTGATATTTTCACTATATACGGGAATTTTATTTGGAATAATAACCTCACTTATTTCTTTTTGAATAGTATTAATTTTATGATTATCAAAATACCAAAGAATAATTTTATAAAGGTTAAAACCTAAAATAAAAAGTCCAAGACAAAATAAAATTAAAAATAAATTTTTATGCATATTTTCACCTTCTTATTATATAATGAACTTTTTTTAATAATTTATTAAAAAAAAGCCATAATAAAAAAAGAAAGGAGAGAAAACATGGAAAATATAAAAATAATATTAGGAATATTAGTATTAAGTCTTTTAATTTTACCTTTTAGGGTTTCAGCTCGAACAGAAACGGTAAATACGGAAGAAGAATTAACTAATGCCCTTAATAGTGACGATGTAACAACAATTGAATTAGGTCAAAGTATCGATATTACGGAAACAATTGTCGTTAGTAAAGCAAAAACAATTGACGGAAAAAATCATACTTTAAAATATGTCGGCCTTTTTAAAGGCGGATCTAGTGACAATACAGTTTGGGGTAATAATACTAATGGCCGCGGAGTATATATAATTCAGGTTTATAATACTAAAGCAACAATAAAAGATATTAAATTAACTGGTGGTAATGCTGGTTTATTAATCAATGGTAGTGATGTGAAGCTTGAAGGTAATATCGATGTTTCTGGAAATGGCTTTGGTGGTATTGAACTTGGTCAAGGTAGTGGAATTAGTTCAGTTCCTAATGTGGAAATGAATAATGTTAAATTAATTAACGATAGTGAAAGTACTGAAAAACCGACTATTTGGATTGATGCTCCAGAAGATGTTATTGATAAAATAACAGTAACTGTCGATGGTAAAAAATTAGATACAGCTGTTGTCGATGGTAAAGTTAATGTTTATTTAGATAAAAATAATTTACCAGCGGATAATAATGAAGATACTAATGAAGATACTAATCAAGATTTACCAAATACTCCAGTAGATGACGAGATAACTAACCCCGAAACAAATGATAATTTATGGCTTTATGCTTTAATATCATTTGGGGCAATTGGGATTCTTATATATGGTTTAAATAAGTATGCGGAAAGGTAAGAAATATCTTTCTTTTTGCTTTTGAATGTGCTAAAATATAGGTAATATTAATAAATTATTATAGGTGGTGTAAATGAAACAGATTAAAGTAGTTGGCAAACAAATTCTTTCTGGAGAAATTGAAATAAGTGGAGCTAAAAATAGTGCGGTTGCTCTTTTACCGGCGGCTATTTTAACTACGGAAGCGGTGATTGATAATGTACCTAATATTTCAGATATTAGAGCGCTTGAAGACATTTTAAATTATTTAGGTGCTGATGTTTATAAAGAAGGAAGCAAATTAACTATAAATAGTCAAAAATTAAAAAATAAACCGATAACAGAAGAGTTTTCTAGTTTACTTCGGGCTTCTTATTATTTTATGGGTGCTATGCTTGCTAGATTTAAAGAAGTTACTATTTCGCTTCCTGGTGGCTGTCAAATAGGTGATAGACCAATTGATATTCATTTAAATGGTTTTAAAAAGTTAGGAGTTAAAATAAAAGAAGAAAATAATACTTATGTTTTAAAAGCTGATAAATTAATTGGGGCGGATATTACTTTACCTTTTCCAAGTGTTGGGGCAACTATTAATATATTATTAGCATCAGTTAAAGCAGTTGGAAAAACAATTATTAGAAATGCCGCCAAAGAACCAGAAATTGGCAATTTAATTGATTTTTTAAATAGTATGGGCGCTAAAATAAAAGGAAAAGATACTGATGTATTAGAAATAGAAGGTTCTTTATTATTAAATGAAGGAAATATTTCGGTAATTTCTGATAGAATTGAAGCTGGAACTTATATTTTAGCGGGCGTAATGACCGGAAAAAATTTAAAAATTAAAAATGTTAATCCTAATCATTTAACTAGCTTAATTAATATTTTAAAAGAAATGGACGCTGATATAAAAGTATATGATAATTATATTATGGCTAGTAAAAGCGAAAATTTAAAACCAGTTTCAGTTAAAACGGAAGTTTATCCTGGTTTTCCAACTGATCTTCAGCAACCTTTTACTTCTTTACTTCTTATAGTTAATGGTACAAGTTATATAAAAGAAACAATTTACGAAAATAGATTTCAAAATATTGCTTATTTAAAAGAAATGGGTGCCGATATTGAAATAGTAAATGATACTTTAATTATTAAAGGAGCTAGAGAATTAATAGGCAAAGAAGTTGTTACTAGTGATTTAAGAGCCGGAGCCGCCCTTATTTTAGCGGCTTTAGTAGCTAAAGGAACGACGACGATTAAAGAAGTTAAGTATGTACTTCGGGGCTATGAAAATATTGTCAGTAAACTTTCTGCTGTTCACGCGAAAATTGTCTTAGAAGATGTATAAAAATAGATAAAAAAAATATAATTAATTAGAAGTTATTGAGGTGTATTATGAAAAAAATAATGATAATTAGTTTAATAATTTTATCTGTTTTTTTAATATATTTATGTAATTTAGATCGTAAAGTTTATTATTTAGCTTTAAATGATTTAGTAAGTGATTATCCATATTCTAAATATGTTAAAAATTATCTAAAAGAAAAAGATGTTTTAGAAATATATGTCGATAATTATAGTCAAAAAAATTTAACAATGATTGATTTACAAAGAAAAATAAACGATAATGAAAAAATAAATAAAGAAGGAAAGGAAATTACTTTAAAAAATGCTTTAATTAAAGCTGATTTAATTACTTTATCATTTTCTAATCAAAGTATTTTAAATAAAGTAGATAATCCTAAAGTATACGATTATATTGACGAGTTTAGTAATGATTTAGATAGATTATTAAAAATAATGCGGGAATATTGTAAAGAAGATATTATATTTATTGGTTATTATGCTCCAAATGAAGAAAGTTTAGAGGTAGTTAAATATTTAAATAAAGAGTATGCTAAAGTATGTCAGAGGTATAATGTAGAATATATAGATTTAGTTAGTATTTTTGAAAATAGAAGTGAATTTATTGATAATAATAATTTACCAACTAGAAGTGGAGAGAATATGATTGCTAGTAAAGTTATCGATAGGATTGATAAAAAATTATTAAAGGGTTGATTTTTCAAAACTTATTTGCTACAATATATACGCAAATGAATTTCTATAACTAAAAAATTAGTTATGGCGGAAGGAGAGATAGTAATGAAAAAAGGCATACATCCAGAATATATGGAAACTAAAGTTACTTGTGCTTGTGGTAATACTTTTACAGTAAAATCAAATAAACCAGAAGTACAACTTGAAGTATGTAATAAATGTCATCCATTTTTTACTGGTAAACAAGGAACAGTTAGAAAGGCTGGCCGTGTTGAAAAATTTAATAAAAAATATGGATTCGATAAAGAAGCTAAATAAATTTTGGCTTTTTTTTCTTATAATTTTCAAAAAAGGGTGATATAATAAAAATGAGGTGATAAAGTGAATAAAGAAATAGAAAAGAAAGTTACGAAAAATGAAACTAATTCTAAAATGAATAAAGAAATTAAGGACGAAATAAAAGAAGCTAAAGAAACTACTTTAGAAAATAAAAATAATTCGGTAAAAAAGATAGGTCTCGCGTCTGATCACCGAGGATATCATTTAAAACAAAAAGTTACAAATTATTTAAAGAAAAAAGGTTATACTGTAATTGACTATGGAGCCGATAGTCCAGTAGCTAGTGATTATCCAGTTCCCGCTTTTAGTCTTGGTAAAGGTATTACTAGTGGTGAAGTTTCAAAAGGAATTGCGATCTGTGGTAGTGGTATTGGTATTAGTATTGCTTGTAATAAAGTAAGAGGTGTTAGATGTGCGAAAGTTAATAACACCAAAGAAGTAAAGATGGCTAGACTTGATAACGATGCTAATGTAATTGCTTTTAGTGGTAAAATGCCTTTTGTTAGAGTTAAAGATATTATCGATGTTTATTTAAAGACAAAATTTAAAGGTGAAGAGCGGCATCAAAGAAGAATTGAGATGCTTGATAATTATAAGGATTAACTATGTTTTTAAAAGCACTTTTATATGTTATTGTTTTAATTATTACAATATGGGCATTAGATAGTATTAATATAAATAATTTATTTAAAAAGAATAAATATTATGCATCTAGAGTATTATATTTAATAGTAAGTATCGCCCTCGCGTATTTAGTTGTAAATTTTTTATATGATTTTTTCTTATATTCGAAATTTATTTAGAAAATTATAACTGAAAGTTGGTGACTTATGAAAAAATTAATCCTAGTTACTTTATTAATAATTTTAATACCTTTTATTGTTGTTAGTTTATTTATTAGAACTGACGAAATAAAGTTTCATTATATATCTAATAAAGTAGTTAGGGTTAAAGACGAAAAAACTAATGAAATAATTAAAGTACCGTTTGAAGAGTATGTAAAAGGTGTTTTAGCCGGAGAGATGCCAACTAGTTTTGAATTAGAAGCTTTAAAAGCGCAAGCGGTAGCTTCTAGAAGTTATGTTATGGTTAAAATAAAACAAAATCAAAATAATGATTATGACGTTGTTAATACGGTTAATAATCAGGTTTATTTAACTGACGAGGAATTAAAGGCTAAATGGCAAGGTGAATATACTAGTAAAATAAATAAAATTAAAACAGCAGTATTAGAAACTAAAGGAGAATATTTAACTTATAATAATGAAGTAGTTGAAGCTCTCTTTTTTTCTACTAGTACGGGGCAAACAGAAAATAGTGAAGATGTTTTTACGTCAAAAGTTCCTTATTTAAGAAGTGTTTCTAGTTCTTGGGATAAAGATTCTCCAGTATATGAAGATGCAGTTTCTTTTAATTTACAAGATTTTTATACCAAACTTGGTTTAGAATATAATAAAACGATAACAACTGAAGTTTTAGAAACTACTAGTACTGGAAGAATTAAAAAAATAAAAATAAATGGTAAAGAATTTAATGGGAGAGATGTTGCCAGTAAACTTTCTTTAAGATCTAATTATTTTACAATTACTCAAAATGGTGAAAATGTTAATATTACAACTAAAGGTTTTGGCCATGGTGTTGGTATGAGTCAGTATGGAGCACTTGGTATGGCTAAAGAAGGGTATACTTATGATAAAATTTTAAAACATTATTATAAAGGAACAGAAATTAAAAAAATTTAGTATAATTTTCTTTAAATTGTTCACAATGATAATAGAGGTGAAATTATGAAGAAAATTAAGTTAAAAAAACCCGCGTTATATGGGATTTATACTGGATTATTTGCATTACTTTTAGGTGCTTTATACTATGTAGATTATTCTAATAGAAATCTAGAAGAACCTGAAGTTCAAGATGAGGAATATAATTATGTTTCTGAAGAATATGAAGACGAAATTCCAGTTGTTGGAACAAGTTCAATAATTACAAGACCTTATACCGATGGTAATGTTAAAGTTGTTCAAGGCTTTTATAATTATAAAGGAACTGAAGAAGAACAAGAAAATTCAATAATTAATTATGAACAAACTTATTTACAGAACAGTGGAGTTGCTTATGGTGGTGTAGATGGTTTTGAAGTTATTAGTGTTTTAGATGGAACTGTAGTTAGTGTTAAAGAGGATAATTTACTTGGTAATGTTGTTGAAATACAAAATAGTGATAAAGTAACAACTGTTTATCAAAGTTTAAGTGAAGTAACAGTTAAAGAAAATGATAAAGTGGTGCAGGGCCAATCAATAGGTAAGAGTGGTACATCAAACATTAATAAGGATTTAGGTAGTCATATTGTGTTTGAACTTAAAATAAATGGTACTTTTGTTAATCCAGAAGATTATTATGATAAAGACATAAACACCTTTTAAGAGCTAGGGGCTCTTTTTTTAATAAATAAAAAATCCATAAATAAAGTGTTTTTATTATGGATTATAAGTTATTTATTTAAGGTTAATAACTCTTCTTTTAATATAGTAATTATTTTTTTTACGGCCTTTATTGTATCTTCAAATGTTATATTTTTAACATAATTATTTTTTTTAGTATATTCTTTCCATAGTTTATGCATATTATCGTCATTTTCTAAATAATTTGCAAGTTCTTCAATGTAGTTTATATTAATATTTGTCTCTCTTTTTTTAAAAGTATTTTGTATAGCTTTTGTTAGTACATTGTGTTTTATTAAGTTATTTTTTTTATTTATTAATATATACATATCGTAAAAATCTTTAACTCTAGTATTTAAAATTCCTTTGGTTACAAAAGAATGAAATTTTTCGGCTAATATAGTTTCGATGGTATATGATATAATTGGAATTTTTTTGTTTTCAAAAATAGAATTATAACTATATTTTATTTCTTTGGGTGTAATTATATCACCAGTAGTAAGTTCGACAGAAATATAGGTTTTGTTTTTATCTAAAGTAGATAAAATGTTTATTCTATATCCTTCATATGTATTATCTTGCATAATTTTTTTGATAGAAATAATTTGAAATTTTACGTTGTCTTTAATATTTATTTTAAATATTTCGGTAAAAATTTTTTTAATGTCATTTGTTGTAAGTGGTATACCTTTTAAAGTCGCATCCATATCTTTAGTAGTTCTATCATCGCTTCCAATTATTGATGTTAATAATAAACCACCTTTTAAAATTATATGATTTTTATATTTGCTTAAAGAAATTCTTTCTAAAATTTTTTCGAAATAGAATAATTGAAAATATTTTTGTGAAATATCGCTATTTCCATTAGATTTTTTAGAAATAATGCTTTTTAATTTATCACTGTTCAATTATATTAACACCTCCATATATTCTATAATTTTTTTTTCTATTTTTAGTTTTTTCGCATATTTAATTAGTTTGAATAAATCTTTATTTTTCGATTTTGCATATCTTTGCAAGGCCTTAATAAATATTTCTTTATCCATATGATTTCTATTTTTAACAATATCACAGATGGTTCTTTCTTCGTCATAAACTTTTATTTCTGTTCCGAATGGCGATTTAATAGTTGTAAGTCCAAGAGTTAAAACTTCTTTTTTTACATAGTGTAAAATAATGTTTTTATCTTTAGTGAGTGACCCATTATATTCATATGGTACAGTTATGTCAAAGTAAAGTGGTGTTCTATCAGACAAATCATAAAAATAAAGTGCTGTTGTATGTGAGAAAATACAGTTTTTAGATTTTAATTGATACTTATAATAATCGTCGATAAAATTATCTGGTAACATATATAGTCCCCTTGATATTCTTTCTAACTTTTTTTTCTTTACTAATCTTGTTAAATCAACCGTATTAATATTTGCGTTTTTAACTTGTTTAGACGTAATATAGCCATTATTTTCTTTAGCTAATTTAATAATTCTATCAGAATTGCTCATACGTACCACACTCCAATTTAATTTTATCATTTAATTTAATGGAAGTAAATATAAAAGTTGTTTTTTAACTGAAAATTAACAAAAAATCAGTTTGTTTGCAACAATTAATAAATAGCATTTTCTAGAAATAAAAAAGTCATAACTAAAGTTAATTCTTTAAATTATGATTTTTTATTTTGATTATTGTAGGTTTCAATTAATATTTCAATGGTTTGGGCTAAAGAAACTATTTTTTTCTTGTTCAGCATTTCTTTTATTCTTATTTCTTCAAGTTTTTCTTTGGTGTCTTTCCAAATTCTAATCGTAATAAATTCTTTTTTTTCCATTATGACAGCATCTCCACATATTTTTCTAAAGATGCTATCATTGCATCAATAGGAGTATATTCTTCTAGTGTTAGTAAATTTTCTAATAAATTAGTAGAAAAACCATTAATCATTAGAACGTTTTTATCATATCTTGATACTGGCATACCGTTAGTTTCGGTAGCAACATTCCAAAAAATAATAGTTGGTAAAGTATAACCTTCTTCTTCAAATGTTTTTTTCCAGCCATTAAAGTTGGTTCCATTATTAGAAAATACTCCTTTATCAAATTCCATATCAGAAATAATGATTATACTTGATGGACATTCCTCTTTATTTGAGTTATTATCTTTTAACGCATTAAGAATTAAAGTAAATACTTTATCAATATCGGTATTGGCAATAATTTTATCAATGTTAGATACCTTTTCATAGATACTATTTCCAGTAATTTTTTGAAGTTTTGGCTCGCTAGAAAAAGTAATAAAATAATCTTTAAAAATGCCTTTGTTTCTTTCGGCTAAATAAATAGTTAGACCTAAAGAATTAGAAAGTGGTAATTTATTCGGATAAGTCATTGAACCAGAGGTGTCAGCAACTACTAAAATATTGGAATTGTTATCTTTTAAAATATCTTTTTGATTTTTCCACATTTCGTCGAATAACTTACTTTCTTCAGTAGTAATATCGATAACATTACCATAGAAATTGATAAGTTTACTTATTATTTCATAAGCAAATAATCCCGTTGTATTAATTTTTTCTTCACCAGTTGCTACCTTTTCCAAATATTTTTGATATTCATTCTTATATCTTTTATTAAAACAGTTACGATATTTAAGCATAGCTTTTGTTGGTACAGTAGCAAAAACGATTTCTTCTTTGTTAGTAATATTTTTTTCTACAATATTTAATTTTGTGCGTAAAGAACTTAACAATTTACGATATTCTTTTTCAGAAATATCTAGTTTTTTACAAAGGGTTTTAGCTACTTTACTATTTTTCTTGTGGGTTCTTAAAGATGGTAACCATTTAGCTAAAAGTGAAGGTTGTTCATTTTCTTTGTCTTCTTCAAGCTGACTTTTAATAATACCTACAACTTTATTTTCTATAGGAGTGTTCATACCTACAAGAATATAATCATACCGGCCAAGTTCTTTAATAAAAGGAAGGATTTTTTCAGCAAGTTCAGGTCTTTCAGTACAAAGATATTTAAAACAAATTTTAAATATTCGTCTTTCTCCTTTACCTTCTCTAATATCAAGAATAAAAAGTAAATTAGCTAGGGCTAGTATTTCATCTTCAACTAAAGCTTTTTTAAAAGTATCTAATATTTCTTCTTCGCTATTATATCTTGAAACTTTACTATATAAATCTAAATTATAGTTATAAGTACTATTATAATAGTTTCCACCTTTAGTATTTTTAATAGTACTAGCTTTTTGTATACTTTCAATTATTCCCATAAGTAAAACCTCCTTTATATTTTAAATAAAACAAGCCACAATATTAAATCAATAATTTTTTGCTGTATGTGGCTTTATACGAGACACGTTATGATTACAAGTCATATAAAATAATTGCTGGAAGTGTCTCACAAACACATAATATCACAATGTGTCATTTGTGTCAATACTTTAAAAAGGTTTTATCA
>CALVVT010000058.1 GCA_944363935.1 uncultured Bacilli bacterium | reverse complement strand
CCAATGGTATTACTGAAGGCATGAATAATTTAATTAAACAAATTAAACATACCGCTTGTGGTTATAGAAAATTTAAACATTTAAAAGCTAGAGTTATGCTTATTAAAGGTTTACTTAATCCAATTAGAGCACAATAAAAGAAGACCAATTTATAGGCCTTCTTGTCAAGTTCATTTATCATTAGTTTTTGGTTCCACCAACACTACTTGACATTGAACCTAAAGCATCTTATTCAGCAGTATGTTCAGCATATTCAGCACTAGTAACAGTGTCTTTAGTAAGGGCCATACCAATAGAAGCATTAATATCACGGCTTTCGCCAGCGGCCATTGGTTCACCTAAATAACCATATAAAGTAGCAACAGTAGTGTCTCCATTTTTAAGAACAATATCAAAATCTTCAACATTTATTTCGTTATCAGTTGAATT
This sequence comes from uncultured Bacilli bacterium, assembly GCA_944363935.1. Lineage (GTDB taxonomy): Bacteria > Bacillota_I > Bacilli_A > RF39 > UBA660 > Coprosoma. The sequence continues at coordinate 5,539 of CALVVT010000058.1, read as the reverse complement.
AGTAACAGTTGCGGTAAAAGTCGCAAAGTCACCTTGAGATTTTAAAATAATATTATTAATAGTTAAACCTTCATATGTTGCTTCTTTAATAATATCAGCACTATCATTAATAATTACTTCTTCTTCTTTATTTTGAGCACTATCTTTACTATCACCATTACTTAATATTACAGCTGCCACAATAATACCAATAATTAAAACTAAAGCCACAGCTATAATTATCCACTGCTTTTTTGTAATTTTACTGAAAAAATTTTCTTTTTTTGTTTCTTTCATAATATCCTCCTTATTCTTAATTAAAATTATATCATTTTTTTATTTTTTTGACAACTAATTTCTTCTTCAATTTTCATTAATCTATTATATTTACAAATTCGGTCAGTTCTAGATAGTGAACCTGTTTTTATTTGACCTAAATCAAGACCAACTGAAAGGTCCGCAATTGTCGTATCTTCAGTTTCCCCGCTTCGGTGAGAAATAATTGTTTTATAGCCATTTTCTCTAGCTAATTTAATTGTATCTAATGTTTCAGTTACTGTTCCAATCTGATTCATTTTTATTAAAATGGCATTACAAGCTCTTAAAAATATTCCCTGTTTTAAATATTTAGGATTAGTTACAAATAAATCGTCACCAACTATTTGAATGTTACTGCCCAAATTTTTCGTTATTTTACTAAATCCATCCCAATCGTTTTCATCAAAAGGATCTTCAATTGAAATAATTGGATACTTTTTAACTAAACTTTCGTAATATTTTAGCATTTGATTAGTAGTATGCTTCTTACCAGCTATATAATAGTATCCATTATCATAAAACTCACTAGCTGCTACATCTAAAGCGATACTCGCATCAACTCCTGGTTTATAACCGGCTTTAGTAATAGCCTTCATAATCGCATTTAAAGCTTCGATGTTATTTTTAAAATCAGGGGCAAAACCACCTTCGTCGCCAACATTAGTATTATATCCTTCTTCTTTTAAGACTTTTTTTAACGTATGAAATATTTCACTACCAAGTCTAATTTTTTCTTTAATCGTCCTAGCATGAGGAACTATCATAAATTCTTGAAAATCTAATTTATTATCAGCATGAACACCACCATTTAAAATATTCATCATGCAGTCTGGCATACTATACTTATTACCAGCATATTTATAAAGGGGTTTTCCCCTTGCTTTACTAGCCGCTTTATATACTGCAAGCGACACTGCTAGCGTGGCATTAGCCCCTAAATTACTTTTATTTTCCGTTCCGTCAAGACCGATTATGACTTCGTCTATTTCCCTTTGATTAAAAGGACTTTTTCCAATTAAAGCAGCTCTTATAATTGTATTAACGTTATTAACAGCCATTAATACACCTTGACCTAAATATCTTTTTCCACCATCACGAAGTTCTAAAGCTTCTTTACTTCCAGTTGAAGCTCCACTTGGTACTATTGCTTGGGCCACAATACCATTATCGAGAAAAACTTCAGCTTCGACAGTTGGATTACCTCTAGAATCTAATACTTCTCGCCCCTTTATATCTTTTATTCTTATCATTTTTTCATACCACCTTGCTTTTCTTCGGTTATATGCTCTTGATATTTTTTTACATATTCTCTATATAATTCAATATCTTTTTCATAATCTTTTATATCGTCTTCAAAATTAGGATTTATATTTTTCAGTCTTCTATTAACATCTTCTAATTTCGCATCCATATTGGTAATAAAAAGTTCCCATAATGCAGCACTATAATTATATTTTACTTCTGGATGTTTTGCAGCAACTTCTTCGTCATAGTTATCTATTTTACGAAACATATCTTTTGCTCTCGCGCTAACAATAGCTGGAGATAATTCTTGTTTATAACCAGTTACAACATTTTCTAAATACTCACCATTAATAATATAACCATAAAGATATAAAATATTATTTAACAAGTCTTGATTTAAAATATTTAATTGTCTTTTTAAATCAAAAAATCTTTGTTCTAGGTGTTCGTCATTATTGTTAGCTCTAACCATAGTCATTAAATTAGGCGCGATATACTTTAAAAAATAATCATAATATTTTCTTAACACAATTAAATTAGAACATTTATCAAAATTTTCTGCTTCAAGAATAACTAGTTCATTTAATCTTTCCATTATTTCTTCTTCATTTAAACCATAAAACCCTAATTCTTTAACTATTTTATTTCTTATTTCATTAAATTCATTATCTTGCATTACTTCTCCCATAATCGCACCTTCCTACGTTAATCATTATACCGTAATTAAGAAAAAAAATAAATAGAAAAATTAAAAAAAGTACGGCTAACCCGAGAAAAACGACAATAAATTGGGTTAGCCGTATATATTATTAGATAGTATTTATTATTATATACTATACTTATAGATACTATATACTAGTATTAAGTATATATTTATTATATTATTATAACGTCAATTGATATGGCTGGCTTGAACTACCATTTCCCGAAGTTATTTTAACTGAAGATTTTAATGTTACTACAGGACAAACACCGTACGAGTTGCCAGCACTGTTGCTACCATTACTATAGAGCTTGCCATGGCTGTACACAAGCCATACACCATATGAGGTGTTACCAGAAGATGGCGACATGGTCCAATAATCACTGCCATTTAAGAACATCCAGTTACTTTCTCCATCTCCACGACAACCACTACTACTAATATTATAATAAGCATAGGCTCCGGTACAACTACTATTTGTACTTGCTCTTACATATTCTGTGGCATCGATTAATCCGACTTTCCCTTTCCATTTGACAGCGCTTACTTGACTTATATCAGTACTCGCCGTTTGACCGGACTGAAGTTGTAATACCCCAGATTTATATAAAGCATCCTCTTTTACCATATCTCTCGATGTACTACTTAATATATCATAATAGTCTTCATTTAAATATGTACTTAATGATGACTCATTTGCCGGCAAACTATATGCTGTTCCTCCTACTTCTCTTGCCAACATACTTATTTTACTAGTTCCGGCTTGATTATACAAGCTACTTGTACTTCCATAAATATTACATCCAAGTCTACTGGAGTAGTTACAATATTGATTTGAAGATGTTGTTCTATTACTTTTTTCATCATATGGCGTCCTTACAAGAACGCTATTACGCATTATTTTAATAGTATTATCTGCGGTATTGACACTAATAATTCTCCACTGTTCTCCATTAAATGTAACATAATTATTAGGACTCGCCCCTCTATATGTATACACGTTTTCTTCATAAGTATCTTTATAAAGTCCATCGCCACTGGTTACTACTCCAGCATTTTCTACTAAATCACTTCCAGCACTATCTTGTTTTATTGTTAGACTGGCGGTTTCTATATTTACTCCGTCACTTACTCTGGCTACTAATGTACCACTTTCAATAAATTCCACTTTTTCTATTTGACCTGCACTTTGCCAATTACCATTATCTTTTTTATATTCATATGTTAAACCTTCTCCTTTAGGATATGTTATAGTAATTATTTTTCCTGTGTCTGTTTTTTCTTCACTAAAAGTTGGCTTATCTAATTTTGAAGTACTAATTCCTTTTTCAAGTTGATAAGGATTTAAAACGCTTCCATCACCAGATATTATTTGAACTGCTGAAGATAATGTAACAACAGGTTTAATACTAGTATTAGAATTAGGTGAATAACCATTTAAACCACCATTTCCAAAAATCTCCCATACATATCCAGAATCTGTATGTGATATTGGTGAAATAGTTGTTACATAATCAATACCAGCTTTATAAAGATAATTATTATTTTTACAAGGATATGGTGATGCGAATGCTAGATACATATTAATACAACTACTGTCTGTACTAGCTCTAATATACTCTGTTGCATCAAGTAAAGCTATCTTTCCTATCCACTTTGTATTATTAGCATAATTTATTTCATTTATAAGAGAATCACCATTAACATAACTTATTGGACCAACTTTATATATTCCATCTGTTATCATATTTTTGGCCTCACCGGTTAAACTGTTATAATAATTAGTATTTAAATATGTATTTAAATCTGCTTCAGTGTTTGGTAAAGCATATTTGGCTCCACCATTTTGCATAGCTAGTGTAGTTATTGGTTGCATATTTACATTGTACAAAGTACTACTGCTTCCCCAGATATTACAGCCAAAACTTGTATTATTACAATAATTACCATATATATATCTTATACTACCAACATCATATACTCTAGTTTCCGTTATAGAATCTTTAACAATTTTAATTGTATTATCATTAGTATTAACACTAATAATTCTCCAACTCTCTTCATTAAATGTCACATAATTATTAGGACTCGCTCCTCTATATGTATACACATTATCTTCATAAGGATCTTTATATAATCCGTCGCCACTGGTTACAACATTATCTGTAAGTTTTATACTTTCACTTACTTCTTCAGCTGTTAAATCTACTCCATTAGTGACTCTAACACTTATCTCATAACCGGTATCTTGAGTGAGCCCAGTAAATGTATAACTATTATTAGTTCCATTATCTATCCACTCACCATCATTTATTTTAAATTCATATTTACTTATTCCACTTTCTTCGTCTGTTGCTGTTACTACTACTTGTATACTATTAGTTGTTGAACTAGTGCTTACATTTTCAATTACAGGTGGCGTTGTGTCAGGAGCTCTAAATATCGCATATAAAGTTACATCACTAGTTCCCATTGTAAGCTCTTTTAAACCTTCTTGAGCATTACTATTGGTATTCCAGCCCACAAACTCATATCCTTCTTTAGTAGCGGTATAACTTAAATTTATACTTTCTCCTTCATTTATATATTCATTTTCAGCGGTTGTACTAGTTCCTCCATTAGTACTATAATCATATGTTACTAAATGATTCTTTTCCGGTTCTATTGTTCCCCCACTATTTTGAACAAAATCTAAATCTATTTTGGCCTCTCCACTTGTTCCTGATGCATCTCCTTCATAGGAAGAATTATATTCTATTTTTACTTTTAAAGTAGCTGTTGTATTTTTATACAAAGTTTGTCCTTTAGTTAGTCCTGAACTAGTTATTTTAACAGCTTCATTGTTACTATTAGTAATACCAATAGTTTCTAACTTCGCATCAAATGTTCCTTTATTTTCGACAATAATACTATATTCTACATAATCTCCTTTTTCATATAAATTAGCTTCTAAACTAGCTGATAAATCATTATAAGTATTTTTAATATTTTCTCCCGTTCCATTTGTATCAGTTACGTCCGCACTTATTATTTTTATATCCCAAGAGCTACTAATATCGGTTGTACCCGTTATATTAATACTGGTTTTAAAAGCGGCATAACCGACCCCCATCAAACAAATTATTCCGATTAATATTAGAATAATAATTTTATTTCTTCTTTTTTCTCTATACACTTATACCACCACTTTTATTCTGTTCCCTTTTTAATTTTTTTATGCAATAAAAAGGGGTATTCGGGAACTACCGTATCCTTTTCAAACATAATTTTACCCAATATCTCCGGCTTTGTCAA
>CALVVT010000057.1 GCA_944363935.1 uncultured Bacilli bacterium | reverse complement strand
ATATAAGTAATAATTCCAATCATAATACTTGAAACAATTAAAGAAATACCAGAAAAAGCTACCAAAACAATTGTTATCGCATCCATAATATTACCCGATAACGAAGAAATCATTTCCGCCATATCTGTATATTCTAATCTATCTTCTTCCGCTTTATTTTTATTATATTTATCTAAATAATTAGTGACTTTATCTTTAGCTTTAAAGTCTTTAGGATAAATATAAATAGCCGCCGGCACTGTTTCTGCGCCTAAATACGCTAGCATTTCTTCTTTAGTATTTTCTTCATTAAATGGTTCGTTAGTCAAAATATTGTAATCAGCATTTTTTTGAGCTTTAACTATAGCCGATTCCTTATTTTCTTGAATAACTAAATCAGTTAAAGCATTGGTATAAGCAAGGCCACTAGAAGATGCAATTATTTCCTTATCTTCTTTAGCTCTAATTATAGCTTTTACTTTTAAAGTTAGACTATTTTTATTATTATATAAACTTTCTAAATCATTACTAGGTACAAAATTATTACCTATTTTCGTATAATAATCGTCATTTAAAATAAGTTTTAATTCCTTATTTAAAATATCATTAAAATCAAACTCTTTACCAGTTAAACCTAATTGTTTTAACGTACTTTCAGCGACGCGATTACGGCTATCAACGATTAAAATAAGGCCTGGTGTGTTATCAATATTCCCAGCTAAAACATCATAAGTATTTTCAATCATATCATTAGAATCAGTTTTAGTTGGTAAAAGTGTCCAGGAATTAAAAGTATAATTATTTGTTTTAAGTATTTCATAATTATCGTTAATAATATTTAAAGAAGTTACATTTTGAAAAGCATAACCCGATATTAGATTTTTATCAATTTTCTTAATATAATCAAGATAATCTTCAGTAATATTATTAGTATGAGTCATAGTTTCCATTACATCAGTTTGCCTATAAACTTTTTGTTTAGCTGAATATTTAGGTAAATTTTCATTTGTTTTTTCTATTTCTTTAAAAGTATCTTCTGAAACATTCATCGCTTCTTCACTTATAATAATAGGTGAAGACGATAAGGAATCACGTTCAAAATTTTCAACGGCGATATTAAAACCATTAGAAAGCGATAAAATTAAAGCAATACCAATAATACCAATTGACGACGCAAAAGCCGTTAAAGCAGTTCTCCCCTTTTTAGTTTTAATATTATTAAAAGATAACTTTAAAGCAGTTAAAAAACTCATAGCTGTTTTTCTAATATTAAAATTTTCAGTTTCCTTAACATTTGTTAAAGGATTAGAATCACTTAATATTTTACTATCCTGCATCTCGACAATTCTTGTGGCATATTTATTAGCTAGTTCAGGGTTATGTGTTACCATAATTACTAATTTTTCTTGCGCTATTTCTTTAATTAATTCCATTATTTGCGTGCTTGTTTTGGTATCTAATGCTCCAGTTGGTTCGTCAGCTAAAATTATATCAGGATCATTAGCTAAAGCTCTAGCAATAGCTACTCTTTGCATTTGACCACCAGAAAGTTGGTTTGGTTTTTTATGAATATGATTAGTAAGTCCAACCTTTTTTAAAAGTTTTAAAGCTTTATTTCTTCTTTGTTTTTTACTTACTCCACTTAAAGTCATACCCATTTCGACGTTTTCTAAAATACTAATATGACTAATTAAATTATAACTTTGAAAAATAAAACCAACAGTATTATTACGATAAGCATCCCAATTAGCATCTTTAAATTTTTTCGTCGACTTTCCATTGATAATTAAATCACCACTATCATAATTATCAAGACCACCAATAATATTAAGTAACGTTGTTTTCCCACTTCCACTTGGACCCAAAATAGCAACAAACTCATTTTTTCTAAACGATAAAGAAATGTTTTTTAAAGCAATTTGCTTACTACCACCAACTGTATAACTTTTATTTATATGTTCAAGTTTAAGCATTTATCATATCTCCTTTAATTAGAAATAAAAGAAGTTAAGCCGCTAGTTTAACTTCTTGTTTTGGTGTTTTTATTACTTTAAACTGGGGATTTTTGATATCTATAATATCATTAACAAACCGGGGATCCATTAAAACGGTAGAACCATTTTTCGGAACTTCTTTTAGTTCATGTGGTACAATTCGGTAAATTATTGGAAAAACTACCGGAATATTATGTCTTTTAATATAACGTTCTAATAAAACTGAATTATCGTATTCGACAGCAATTAAAACATTATACCCACTTTCAGTTAGAACTCTACCAACCCCATTATAAGCATTAACAATATTTTCAATATCTTCTTCACTATCATGACTTCTTAAATAATCATTATTTATTTCATAGATAACAGGTCCACTTACTCTATATTCCCGAAGCATTTCTAATATTTTTTTAACATCTTTTAAAGCACCATCACTATCTTTGGCTTTACCATTAAGATAAGCTCCAATTGTTAACCCAGCATCTAAACATTTTTCAGCATTATAACTAAATAAATTCCTTTCTTTTGATAAATCAGCACAAGTAACTAGTACAAATGAAGCATCTTCGTTAGTTAATTTTTCAATATCGTCTTTATCTAATTTATCATGATCAGGTATTTTTAAGCCTTTAAGTTCGGCATAAAGTTCAGCATTTTCAAATATAGAAGGTTCTGCTTCCTTTTTAGCTGAAACAACAGGTTTAACTTCAAGCTTATTAGTTCTTACTGGCGCAGGTTCTGGTTTTTGAGCCTGCATCTTTTGTTTAAATTCGTCAGTCATTCCAACAACTACTGTTTCTTCTCTTTTTATTGGTGATTTTATAACTGATACATTAACTCTAGGTTCTGGAGTTTGGATTTTTGGCATCGCCGGAGTATGAGTACTTTCTGGTTTAGCTACTACGTTTTTATTAGCATTAGCTCTTTCAATTATTTTAGCAATTGTATTTACCACAATAGCTTCTAAACTGGCAATGTAATTAACACTAGTTATATCTTGTGGTAAAGTAAATCTTTTATTATCGATAGTAGTAACTTCATTATATCTTTTAACAACCATTTTTCTATTACAAAGTTCTTTAAAATCATTATATAAAACAAGTAAACAATTATTATATACATCAAGCCAAGCTTGTTTAAATTTTTGCAATTCTTTTTGTCCTGGAATATCAACATCTAATACTTCTGAAGAAGTAAACGCTCTTACAAGAACTTTTCGTCCTTCAGTTCTTAAAAGATTAAGATTAGAATTTTGAGCATCGGCTTTAAGATGCGCCATTATCCAACTAACATGTTCGTTAGTAAAGTTGCTAATGTTTAAAGCCCCTATTTCATTATATGCGGCTTTTAAAACTGTTTCATATTTTTGACTCATAACCATCACCCACATTATTTTCTATTAATATAATTATACTTCCATATTACTAGCTATGTCAAGGATTTGTAAAGAAAAAGACAAAATTTTTATTTTTTGTCTTGTTTAAACATTTCTTGTAAAGTTGTGCCTAAAGTTGCCAAATTTTGTAAATCAGAAGGGACAATTATTTTAGTCGCTTGCCCATTTGCAACTTTTGCTAGAGCATCAAAACTTCTTAAAGTTAAAAATGCTTGATCAGCTTCAGCGTTTTTAATCATTTGAATACTTGCAGCTTCAGCTTCATTAATTCGAAGCATAGCTTCAGCTTCACCTTCGGCTATTTTTATTTGTGATTCTTTATCAGCTTCTGCTCTTAAAATTGCGCTTTGTTTTTCACCTTCAGCAATTAAAATACTAGCTTTTTTCTCACCTTCAGCTTTTAAAATGGCTTCCCGTCTTTCACGTTCTGCCCGCATTTGTTTTTCCATGGCTTCTTGAATATCTTGTGGTGGTAAAATGTTTTTAACTTCAACTCTGTTAACTTTAATTCCCCAAGGATCAGTTGCTTCGTCTAATATTGAACGCATTTTCGCATTAATTGTATCTCTAGATGTTAAAGTTTGGTCTAATTCTAATTCACCAATAATATTACGTAAAGTTGTTGCAGTTAAATTTTCAATCGCTCTAATTGGACTATCCACTCCATAAGTATATAATTTAGGATCAGTTATTTGAAAATATACAACAGTATCTATTTGCATAGTAACATTATCTTTAGTAATAACTGGTTGTGGTGCGAAATCCTTAACTATTTCTTTTAAACTAACGCTACTTGATATTCTATCAATGAATGGTATTTTAATATGTAAACCATTGTGCCAAGTTGTATAATATGACCCTAACCTTTCAATAACATAACATCTAGATTGTGGTACTATTTTAATGTTCGGAATAATAATTACAAACACTAAAATTAAAATAATAATTAAAAATCCCATTAATTTTTACCTTCTTTCTCTACTTTTAATTTAACCCCATTTATTTCTAATACTTTGACAGTTTCTCCTTTTGCGATTTTTTTATCAGCAAAAGCCGTCCATCTTTTACCATCGACCTTAACTTCTCCAGGGTTATTTTTACTAATAGGTTCCGTAACTACAGCTTCCATTCCAATAACCCTATCAAGATTAGTCCGTTCTTTCTTGGTTTTTAAAAACTTTAACAATATCGGTCTTGTTGTAATTAATAAAATAATACCTAAAACAACAAATACTGCAAACTGAATTAAATAATTATCCGTAAAAAATGATAAGAATAAAGCTACAATTCCACTAACAACAAACCAAATAGTTGTTAAACTAACAGTTGTGCATTCGATAAAGATTAAAATAATAATTACTGCAAGCCAAACATACCACTGTTCCATCTACTACCTCCTCTGATTTCATTGTACTATACTATACGTTAAAAAGCAAGAAAAAATTACAGAAAAAAATCTTAACCGAATAGTTAAGATTAATTATTTTTCTTTGAAGCATCTGTTGCTTTATCTTCAATAATACCACGCATTTTATTAAAGGTTGTCTGGAATGTAGATAACTCTTTTTGTGTTTTAGCTAATTCTTCTTTAGTTTCTTCTAAAGTTTTTTGAGTATCTGCAAGAACCTTTTCGGTATCAGCTAATTTATTAGTTTGATTTTCATGTTTTTCAGTTAAATCGTCTAATTTCATTTTCGTATCATTTAACTCGTCAGTTAAATTTTTAGCTAAAATTTGTGAAGCATTACGCACAACAATAGCCTCTCTAGTTTTTTCAATTAATTTATTATTTTCGTTAGTTAAAGCTATTGCCTGTTTAGCTCTACCAGTATTAAATCTTCTTTCAGAAACAAAGCCATCTTTCTTTTCAAGATTAAGAATATCTTTAGTTGTAAAACTATCTTTCTTATATACTTCTTCTGCAAAAGTAAATAACCAAGCTTGATAATTAGGGAATTTAATATAATCTTTTAAAGTTACATCTTTTATTTCTGGCATTTCGTCGTCTACTTCATTAACTTCTTCATGCTTTTCTTCTACCACTGGTTCTACTTCTTCAGGTGCTTCTGTAACTTCTGGCTCTTCAACTTCAGGTTCTACTGGTTCATTCTTAACATTATTTATAATGTCGTCAATCGCTCTAATTGTCTCTGGTGTAATATTCTCTTTTTTAGGTTCTTCTTTTTCGTCTAAATCATAAATTGGAACAATTGGAATTTCAGGAATTGCTTCAAACTCTTTATTATCATTTTCTACTTCTTTAGGTGCTTCTGTAACTTCTGGCTCTTCTGCTGTATTTGGCATAGCATTAAATACATTAGAAACACTTGGAGCCGCTTCAGTATTATCAGGCATCTCTGGCATCGCTTCAGTAGCCGGAATTTCAGGTTTTATCTCAATTTCTGGCATTTCTTTCATTACTTCACCAGTTACAGGAGTAGCATCAGCACCCTCGTCAGTAACTGCTGGCATTTCTGTTACTTCTGGAGTTTGCACTTCAGGCATTGGAGTCTCTTCAGGTTCTACTGTAGCTTCTGGTTCATTAGTAACTACTGAAGACTCTGGCATCGCTTCTTCAGCTACTGGCATAACATTATCACCATTGTCAAAAGAAACGTCGTTAAGTT
>CALVVT010000056.1 GCA_944363935.1 uncultured Bacilli bacterium | reverse complement strand
TTATTAGAAGGGAGTAAGATATGAATTATTATAATGAAATAAAAGAAGTATTAGTTAAAAATGAAGTTTATAAGAAAGTAAAAGATTATTCCAAAAATAGAAGTGATTTAAATAGTTATTTTGAGGTGGGAAGATTAATAGTAAAAGCCCAAGGAGGCGAAGTTCGAGCTAAATATGGTAATAAATTAATTAAAGAATATTCAGAAAAGTTAACTAAAGAACTTGGAAAAGGATATAAAATATCTAATTTAAAGAATATGCGACAATTTTATTTGGCTTTTAGAAAAAGCCAGACATTGTCTGGCGAATTAAGTTGGTCTCATTATTTGGAATTAATTCGTATATCAGATAATAACGAAAGAAAATATTACCAACATATTTCTGCAGTTCAAAATTTATCGGTAAGAGAATTACGTGAGCGAATAAAAAACAATGAATATGAAAGAATTGGTAAAATGGAGGAATTAGAAGCCCCTAAAGTAAATACATTAATTAAAAATCCTATAATTATTAAAACTAATAAAGAAATAAAAAAAGTTAGTGAATATGTGCTACATAATTTAATATTGGAAGACATAGATAATTTTTTAAAGGAATTAGGTGTAGGTTTTACTTATGTTGGTAATGAAGTCAAAATAAAAATTGGTAATAGATATAATCGAATAGATTTCCTTTTGTTCAATGTTAAATATAATTGTTATGTTGTGATAGAACTTAAAGTAACAGAACTGAAAGCCGAATATATAGGTCAAATAACTAAATATATTGGTTACATAAATAAACATATAAAGGAATCATTTCATGATAAAACTGTAGGTGTAATTATATGTAAAAAAGATAATAAGTTTGTAATGGAATATTGTACTAATCCAAGTATCTTTACAACAACATATTTATTAGAAGGGAGTAAGATATGAATTATTATAATGAAATAAAAGATGTACTAATTAAAAATGAAGTTTATAAGAAAGTAAAAGATTATTCTAAAAATAGAAGTGACTTAAATAGTTACTATGAAGTAGGAAGGTTAATAGTAGAAGCGCAGGGTGGTGAAGCTCGAGCTAAATATGGTAATAAATTAATTAAAGAATATTCAGAAAAATTAACTAAAGAGCTTGGAAAAGGCTATGGTGTATCTAATCTAAAAGATATGCGACAAGTGTATTTAAGATTTAAAAAACGCCGAACACTGTTCGGCGAATTAAGCTGGAATCATTATGTTGTTTTATCTAGGCTAGTTGGTGATTCTAAAATGAATTATTATCTTAAAATATCAGAAAGATTAAATTTATCTATTAGAGAGCTAAAAAAAAGAATAAAAAATAATGAATATGAAAGAATTGGTAAAATTGAGGAATTAGAAGAGCCGAAAGTAAATACATTAATTAAAAATCCTATAATTATTAAAACTAATAAAGAAATAAAAAAAGTTAGTGAATATGTGCTACATAATTTAATATTGGAAGATATGGATAATTTTTTAAAGGAATTAGGTGTAGGTTTTACTTATGTTGGTAATGAAGTCAAAATAAAGATAGGAGATAGATATTACCGAATAGATTTTCTATTATTTAATACTGAATATAATTGTTATGTTGTTATAGAATTAAAAATAACTGAAATGAGACCTGAATACATTGGACAAGTCTTAAAATATATAAATTATGTAGATAAACATATTAAAAAGATATTTCATGAACAAACAGTTGGGGTTATTATTTGTAAAAAGAATAACGAGTTTATTATGGAATATTGTACTAATCCGAGTATCTTTACTACGGTTTATGAGTTAGAAACTATTTAAAATAATTTAATTTATGGTACAATAGAAATATAAAAAAAGAAGCAGTCCCCCCTGAAGGGCTGCTTCCCAATAAAAGAATAAAAAGGGGCTGGCTAGTTTACACTAGCGCCAATTCAACTAAAATTGAATTGGTGATTAATATGATATCATATTTTTGAAATATGTCAACCCCAAAATTAAAAAAAATGTAAAAAAGGAGAAATTTATGGCTAATTTAAGTGAAATAAAAGGAATTGGTGTTAATACATTAAAATATTTAAATGATTTAGGAATAAAAACTATAGACGATTTAGTTACTTATTATCCATTTAGATATGATGTTTACGAAAAAACTGATATGGATAAAATAAAAGATGGAGATCATGTAGTAATTGATGGTGTTTGTGAGAATAATCCTAATGTTTTTCATTTTTCAAGAAAATTAAATAAAATGTCGTTAAGACTAAATACTGGTAAAAAAATATACAATATAACAATATTTAATAGAGCTTATTTAAAAAATAAAATTAAACCAGGTATGGCATTAACGATAATTGGCAAATACGATGGTAAACATAAAGCTATAGTTGCTAGTAATTTAGAGTTTGGAATGCTTTTAAAAACCAAAATAACGCCTATTTATCATAGTAATTTTAAAATATCGAGTAAAAAAATCCATCAAATAATTTTATCTGTTATTGATAAAATTAATATAAATGATTATGTTCCGGAAATATTTAATCAAAAATATAAATTTATAGATAAAATGAAAGCTTTAAAAATAATCCATAATCCAGAAAGTTTAAAAGAGTTAAACTTGGCTAAAGAAAAATTAAAATACGAAGAATTATTTGTTTTTATGTTAAAAATGAGTTATTTAAAACAAGGTCATAAAAAAAGTGCAGGACTTAAACGAAATGTAAATTATGAAAATATAGATAAAAAGATAAATACTTTACCTTTTAAATTAACAAGTGATCAAGCTAAAGCTATAAAAAATATTTATGACGATTTAACTAGCGCCAGACAAATGAATAGGCTCTTACAAGGTGATGTTGGTAGTGGTAAGACAATTGTATCTTTTTTTGCTCTTTATATTAATTATTTATCGGGTTATCAAGGGGCCTTAATGGCGCCAACGGAAATATTAGCCATCCAACATTATCAAAATATTCAAAAGTTATTTCCCGAACTAAACGTTAGTCTTTTAAAAGGAAAACTTAAAGTAAAAGAACGAAGACAAGTACTAGAAAATTTAGCTAGTGGTAAAACAGATGTCGTTATTGGAACTCATGCTTTAATTAGTGACGATGTTATTTATCATAATCTTGGATTAGTTATTACAGACGAACAACATCGTTTTGGAGTTGCTCAAAGAGGAAATTTAAAAAATAAAGGTAAAATGCCAGATATTTTATATATGAGTGCTACTCCAATACCAAGAACATATGCTTTAACTTTATATGGTGATATGGATATTTCTAGTATTAAAACAATGCCTAGTGGTCGTAAACCAGTTAAAACAATATTAAAGACAAATAAAGAGATAAAAGATGTGTTATATTTAATGTTAAATGAGATAAAAAAAGGTCACCAAATATATGTAGTAGCACCATTAGTAATCGAAAGTGATAAAATTGATTTAGAAAATGTCAGTGAACTAGCTGAAAAAATGACTAAAGCATTTGGTAAAATTTGTAAAATTGGTGTTTTACATGGAAAAATGACTAATAAAGAAAAAGACGAAGTTATGGCTAAATTTAAGAATGGAGAAACGAAAATATTAATTAGTACAACAGTTATCGAAGTTGGTGTTGATGTTGCTAATGCTACAATGATGGTTATTTTTGATGCTTTTCGGTTTGGCTTATCAGCCTTACATCAATTAAGAGGGCGAGTTGGAAGAAACGAAATAGAAAGTTTTTGTGTTTTGATTAGTGATAAGGAAACTAAAAGGTTAAAGATTTTAACAGAAACTAATGATGGTTTTAAGATTAGTGAAGAAGATTTTCGTCTTCGTGGTAGTGGTGATCTATTTGGCTTTAAACAAAGCGGTGATATGAATTTTAAAATAGCTGATATTAAGCAAGACTTTGGTTTACTTTTAAAAGTAAAAGAGGATACAGAAACTTATTTAAAAAAATTAGATACGGAAAAAGCCTTTATATTACAAGAAATACTTCAAAAAGCTCAAAGTTTAGATTGATTTTGTTATTGACAATTAATGGAAATTATTTTATACTATTTGTATCATAGGCAAACGCCTATGAAGGTTTATCTACGGCTCATCTTTGGTGGATAAACCGACCAAAACCCCCTGAAAT
>CALVVT010000055.1 GCA_944363935.1 uncultured Bacilli bacterium | reverse complement strand
TTTTTCTTTCCCCCCCTCATTGTTCCCCCTACCTTAAAATTTAAACTACTTTTTAACCTTTTCTATTTTTTATTCTTTAGTTCTAGCATCCCCCCCCCCCCCCCCCATTTTGTCAAGTATTTTCGCCCTAAAATTACAAAAAAATCCAAAATTCTTCATTTTGGACTTTGTTTTGGGGGGGGGCGGGTAAAATAAAATTTAAAGCTTTAACTAACATAATAACTATTAGACATAACATAGTTATTATTTTCATAAACTGTGGCAATAACACTACCTTCATTAATATTTAATTTGGTTATTTGACTAGCATCTTTAAAAGTTTGACCACCATCTAAACTGTATTTATAAGTATAAGTTTTATCTTTATTGGTAGGATAAGTGATCTTTAAAGTTTGATTATTATAGGCAAACTGAATACCTTCTGTTACTTTAATTAGTCTTTTCCTTAATGTTTCATTACCAGAATTATCAACAGCATGATAAGTAATAATATAATCACCAGGAATAGTTGATAAAGTGTTATCGTAAGTTAAATCAACGGTGCCAGAATTATCGGTAGCAATAACACCTATACTTAAATCAAATGAAGCAGCCTCGGCACTAGTAATAGTTTGCTTTTTTGGGACACTAATGTTAGGTGATTTATTATCACTAACAATAACTGTTCGGTTAATTGTATCAGAATTGTTTAAAGTATAAGTAACTTTGTAAGTACCCAAAGAACTAGTATCGATAGAACTAACTTCGCGATTATTTAAAAAATAAGAAATAACATATTCTTCATTAGTGATTAAGCCTTTTTCAGTATAAGGCTCTCCCAATTGGGTATATTCTAAATAACTACCATTTAACAAAATATTATTGCCATTTTCTTTATAAGAGAGGTATTCTATTTCCTCGGATTTATGACTAGTAATTAAGTCGAAGATAAGAGCGGATGCGGCAAAAATTAAAGCAATCGTAACTAAAGCAACTATTTGGCCTCGGCTTAAATAACTCATGAAAAATCCTTATAATATTTAGCTTTGCTGGTAATACTGTTGTTAACTATAATTTCTTTATCATTTAAGTCTTTAGTTACATAGACTTCGGCACTATCACTCCAAACTTTTAATGTGGTTTCGCCATTTAAATTTAATGTGTTAGTGTTTATATTATTAGTAAAAAAGTCTTTCATTCTATCGTCTCCTCATCTAATTCATATTTATAGTTATTGCCATTTTTAGTGACTATAACAGTTGTCTTAGGGGATACATTTTCATTGGTTTTGGGATTTTTAATATCTAAGGGTAAAAAACCAGCATCTTGGAGTTCTTTAACTGTAATTTCGTTTGTGTCACCATCATTTTGCGGTAACTTATCTAAGTTTTTAGTGTAATAATCTTCCGCACCTTTAATTATTTGCTCAATTTGCGTTTCATATAAACCTTCCCTGCTTTCGTTTAATGAACGGTCGACAATAGGAATGGCAATGATGGCTAGTATACCTAAAACTGCAATAACTCCTAAAAGTTCGATTAACGTAAATCCTTTTTTCATAGATGGCCTCCTTATTATCTTTATTGTACACTAACTTTTTTTTTTAATCAAGAAAAAAACGCTTTAAGCGTCTTTAACTGTAAAATCTTCGAGTGTTCCATCTTCAAGAGCAATTTTACTAATTTTTTCTTCGACATTTTTAAGTTCTTCATCGCATTCTTTGACTAATTTCATAGCTTCAGTATATTTATTAATAGAATCGTCTAAGGAAGTTTCTCCACTTTCTAAAGAAGAGATAATTTCTTCTAATTCTTTTATTTTGTCTTCAAATTTTTTCTCTTTAGTTTCCACTTTTCTCCTCCTTAACATCAATAACTTTAGTATTAATTATTCCATCATTTACTTTTATAGTCAGTAGATCATCAGGATGAACCATTTTAATACTTTTAACAATTTGATTATTATGATAAGTAACACTATATCCACGGCCAATAATTTTTAAAGGATTTAATAATTCTAATTTACTGGCAATATTATTAATTTCTACATATTTATCTTTATATAATATTTGCGGATTTTGAAAAACATAACTTTTTTTAATTTGACTTAGTTTCTCTTTAGAATTTTCACATTTACGAAAAATCAAGTCCTTAATTTTACTACCTAGTAAATCAACAGTTTGTTTTTTGTTCTCGTACATCAACATTGGACTTTTAATAACAAAAGAATTTTTAATCGAATCTAAGTAAAGCTTTTGATAGTTTACTTTTTTTAAAATGCTTTCTTTTAAGCGAATATTAAGCTGGTGGATATGATTTTGTAAATCTACTAAATTTGGAACAGCTAGCTCGGCAGCAGCGGTTGGGGTTGGTGCCCTTAGATCGGCAACAAAATCACTAATCGTAAAATCGATTTCGTGACCGACTGCACTTATCGTTGGAATTTTACATTCATATATAGCCCTAGCTACAACTTCCTCGTTAAAAGCCCATAAATCTTCGATAGAGCCTCCACCCCTACCAATGATTAGAACATCTAAACCATAGTTTTCGGCTCTTTTAATATTTCTAACAATATCATCTTTAGCGTTTTCTCCTTGCACTAAAGTTGGAAATAAAATTATTTCACAAATGGGATACCGTCTTTTTATGGTTGTAATAATATCACGGACGGCAGCGCCAGTACTGGCGGTAATTATACCAACGCGTTTAGGAACTTTTGGAATTGGTTTTTTATGGGCTTTATCGAATAAGCCCTCGATTTCTAATTTTTTCTTTAGTTTTTCAAAAGCGACATATAAATTACCAACCCCGTCTTCCATCATTTGTTCGACATAAATTTGATAGTTACCGGCTTGCTCATAAATACTAATATGACCAGATATTAAAACTTTAGTACCATCAACAGGTTTAAAATCTAATTTAGCGGCATTTCGACTAAACATAATGGCATTGATTTTACTATTTTCATCTTTAATAGAAAAATACAAATGTCCACTCGTATGGGCTTTAAAATTGGAAATTTCACCCTTTAAAAGAACATTCCTTAAATTTTCATCTAAATCAAATTTAGCTTTTAAATACCTAGTAATAGCTGTAACTGTAAGATATTTATCGTTCATATTTCCACCTACTTATTATGATAAACTTTATCTAAGACACCATTAATCATTTTACGAACGCTATCATCACTATAGGTTTTAGCTAGTTCAACAGCTTCGTTGATGGCTACAACTTCAGGGGTCTTAGTATAAAGAAGTTCAAAAATGCCAATTCTTAAAATGGATTTATCGGTATTACCTAATCTATCTATCGTCCAGCCATCTAAATATTTATTGGCAATTTTATCTAATTCTGGTTCATAAGTAATCACACCATAAACAATTTCTTTAATAAACTCATTCTCGACTTTAGCTACTTCATTAATTACTTCATCGACATTATATGGAATATGATTTTTATTATATATTTCAATTTGATATAAAATTGTCATGCATTGTTGTCTAAGTTCGCTTCGATTTGCCATGTTTATCACCTAGATAATTATATCATAAAAAAAGCAAAAAGTAATGGTTTAAATATACTTTTCGCCTTTTCCTTGTAATAGTTTAATAAAATACCAAAGGTTAAGGTAAAATAACAAAATCACGAAAGCAGCCCAACCGACAAAAGGAATAATAATGCCTAAAAGCCAAGGATATGGTAAGGAATATAGCTCCTCACCAGGAACTTCTAGTTTAATGCAAACTTTAGTGGTTATTTGAATGATTAAAATAAATAACATGATAAAAGCTGGTAAAAAGCCAAATAATAAACCAAGAACCCAGTAGTACCATTTAGTATACCAACCATCCTTGTCATATACATCTAATAAAGCTCCTAAAAATAACGTGGAAATGCCACCGGTCAAAATATTTAATAATAACCATAACCAAGAAAATTTTCGTTTTAATAACATGCTACATGCCTCCTTTGAAAAAGAAGATAAGATACTTACCTTCTACTGACAAGAGCCTTCACCAGGTTTATCGCCTTCGACATATTCTTTATCAATCATTTTACATGATGATTTGGTCATGGCATCTTGTAAATATCCCCCGAATAATTTAACGATACTAACAACAATTACACTGATAACAGCAATAATTAACAAGTATTCAACTAATGCTTGCCCATTACTCCCTAGTTTTTTCATACATATCCTCCTAAGGCTTAATATTCTCTATAACAATTATAATTTTTTTTGATAAAAAAATCAATATGTTAACATTCTTTTAACAAAAAAGTTGTAAATTATGATATATTAGTGGTGGTGATAATATGGAAATTCGTAGGTGTGATAGCTTTGGAAAAAAACTTAAAGGCTTAATGTTTAAAAAAAGCTTTGATTATGGAGTTAGAATAAGGTGCAATGGTATCCATACTTTTTTTATGTTTAAAGCTATCGATGTCGTTTTAACCGATAAAAATAACATAATTTTATATATTTATAAAAACGTTAAGCCAAATAGAATTATTTGGCCTAAAAAAGGAGTTTTTTATACCTATGAACTCCCAAGTAATACAGTTATAAAAAATAAGGTTGGTGAAAAGTTTATTATTTAAAGGCGGATAAGAAGAATAAAGCGAAAGCTAATATAATGATAATAGCATTCATTAAGATAGCAACAAATCCTTTGATTTGCTCTTCGTCTTTAAAAATAATGATTAAACTTTTATAAATAATAATACCAACTACTCCGCCGATTAGATTGTTAATAACAGTAGTAATATCAAAATCAGCGAAAAATAATAAACTTAAAAACTCTAAAAATAGGCTGATAGCAAAAATAGCCCAAATTTTAGTTATAATATTTTGCTTTCTACTTAAAATACAAAGGAAAAGTCCTAGTGGAATAAATAAAATAATTTGATTTAAAATATCACCAGTACTGATATTGGCATATGGATTAATGTTAATAGTTCCTGTATACTCATGGTGAAATAATTCTGTTGGCGGGACATTTTGAAATAAAAATTCCCATAGTAAAAAGGCCAAATAAATTACAAAACCAAAAATCAAAAAATAATTTAAAATTTGTTTTTTCTCGTTCATAAACACACCTTCTAACTTAACAAAATGATAAGGGGAAATAAATTATATAATAATTTGATAATCATCACAGGGACTATATTATTATGACATTTTACATAAATGACTGATAAAATTAAATAGATAACAAAATAGTTAATAGCATTTAACCATGATGAAACTAAAGTTAAATCCCAATAAATAATATTAGCGATAGTATAAATAAACGTACTAATAAAAATAAAAGCTACTTTATTATCAATAGTTTGACCTATGGCTTTATGAAAAACAAGTTCTTCAGCAATAGTACTAAAAATAAGAACTTTAAAAACAACATAGAGAGGATTTAACGAACTTAAAATGCTAAAATTACTATCACTTAATTTTTCGGGATAAATTAAATTCAAAACTCCATTAATTAGAAAACTAAACAATAAAACAATGATAAAACCGATAAAAATGGTTCCGGCTTTTTCTTTGATTTTAAAAGTTTGAATATCTTTTTTTAATGTATTTTTATAAGCATAGATAATTCCGATTAAGAAAATGAAGTCACTAATAAACATAGTCAAACTCGGATTATCAATATGCAAAATAGTAAATAAAGCATTAAAAATAAAAGTATAAGTAAAAAACAAAATAATAACAATCAAGGTTTTAAATAAGATATTATTTTTTGAATCTCCCCCCATAGAAATCCCTACTTTCTAAGGACATTATAACAAATTTTAAAGTTTAAAAACAGTTGGATAGATTTTTTTTGATTTTGATAGACATTTATTTACATACTATAAATAGATATTTGGGAGCATAAAAAAAGAAGCCTTAGGCCTCTTTGGGATAAACACTAACTTGTTTTTTATCTCTTCCGACGCGTTCAAATTTAACGATACCATCAATTTTGGCAAATATCGTATCATCTTTACCAATTCCAACGTTGTTTCCTGGATAAATTTTAGTTCCTCTTTGACGATAAATAATAGAACCACCCGTAATAAATTCGCCATCAGCAGCTTTTGCACCTAATCTTTTTGATTCTGAATCACGGCCGTTTTTAGTTGAACCTTGACCTTTTTTGTGGGCGAATAATTGAATATTTAATTTTAACATTGCCATACTAATGCACCTCCTCATTTACTTTAATGTTTTTTGGATACTCTTTTTCTAGTTCCTTAATAAGTTCAATCATATTTAAAATTAAGGTATTGGTTTGCTCTGATTCTTTTAAAACATCGATAATAAGAAAACCATCTTTTTCTCTATATTTTAAAGCTTTTTCATCTAACCTTAAAATGGCATTTACCGTAGTGATGGCTATTGAACTTATCGATGCACAAACAATATCTTTACCATAATCGTCATACATGGCATGGCCTTTAATTTCAATATGATTTTTTTTAATATTAACTTTAATCATTATTTTTCACTAATTTTAGTAATTTCAACCTTAGTATATGGTTGACGATGACCTTGAGTACGACGATATTTTTTCTTGGCTCTGAATTTATAAACGGTAATTTTTTTAGCTTTGCCATGTTTTTGAACTTTAGCTTCAACTTTTGCTCCTTTAATATATGGAGTTCCAGTTTTACCGTTAACCATTAATACTTTATCGAAAGTAACTTTGCCTTCAGCTGGAGTGTCAATTTTTTCGATATAAAGTTCGGTTCCCTCTTCAACGTAATATTGTTTTCCTCCAGTTTCAATAACTGCTTTCATTTTCTAACCTCCTTTTAATAATCTAAGACTCGCCATTAAGGTAACTATTGTTTTTAACCTTTTCTGCGCGGTTGTAGAGTGAGGCTCTACACAGTTTAAAATTTTATCACATTTTCCGTTTAAAGTCAAACCTTTTACTTAAAACTTCTTTTTCGGTTTTATAATTATTATCTATTTTAAATAAATGAGTGTAATCACGTTTCATTTGCTTAACATTTTTGATAGTTTTATGTTTAGAAAAATGAAAATTATAATTGTAGCGTTCAAATAGGAAAAGATTAAATAAAGCATGATGCTTTTTTAATTCGTCAATTACTTTTATAGTAATAAATATAATAATCAAAAGAAAAACTAAACTGATTTGAACATTTAAAAATAAAAGAAAAATAGTGAGAAAGGATATATATATCGTTAAAATATGGCTTTTTTTAAAGCTAGTTAGTTTGTTTAAGAGTAAGTTTACTAATTTAGAACCATCTAAAGGATAAATGGGCAACAAATTAAAAAAAAGAATTAAGTTACTGTAAGCTTGGATATCGGGATTATGGTAATTTAAGGATAACAAAAAAGTAAAAATTATTTGGACTAACGGACCGGATATTAAAATAATGAATTCTTCTTTGATAGGCCTATTTAATTTTTCATGAAAAATAGTTAAGGCACCAAAAGGTAATAATAAAATTTTTTCTATTTTCCATTTATAATATAAAGCCGCTATAATATGGCCTAATTCGTGCACTAAAACAATTAACGTAAATAATAAAAGACCTTTGAAATTTCCGGTTACCAAACTGGCAAAGGCCATTATATAATAAAATAAATGAATTTTAAAGATATTCTTTATAATCTAAGGTCTTCCCCTCTTTAATAAACACCATATAAAGGGTATTGTCTTTGACCTCGCCAACAATTGAACCTTTCTTGACGTAGTCATATAAGCTGACATTAGTAGTGGCGAGATTAGCATACCAAACTTCGACATTATCAGGTCTTTGAACAACAATAGTATTACCATACCCTTCTTTTTCACCAGTAAAAATGATTAAACCACTATCCATAAAAGGAACGGCATAACCCTCATCCACCGTTAGGGCGGCTCCTTCTTTATAATCTTTTATTTTACTATATTCAATCTTTTCAGAAGAAACAACGTCAGCTTCACTAGTTACGTTATCGGCAAGCGGCAGTGATGAGCCGAAATACTTTTTATATAGTTCATTAATTTTAGCAAAACTCATATTATTTTGAAAAACATTTTTATAAACAAAATCACGAAGCTCGGCGTTGCTTTTTAAAGCAATTAAAAAGGCTAAGGTAATGACTACTAACACTAAAAAACGACTAAAATATCTGGATAAACGCGATGGTTTAGTTTTTGTTTTGCTCTTTTTGGCCATATTTATCACCTAATAATGTGTATTCATTGATTAAGAATTTTAGAACAAGAAACACTTGCGTAAAAATTATCTTTTAACTTCGGAGTGATTAGAATAATATAGCTTAGAGCTATTTTTTTAAGCCTAATTTTTTAAGAGGGTTCCACGGGATTAAAATTAGAATTTGGCTCAAAATAAAAAGCCCTGATGGCTTAATTATTTAAAGCTTGAATTTCGTTTTCTGAAAGACCAGTTATTTTGGTAATAACATTAATATCCATGCCCTCTGCAAGCATATTTTTAGCTATTTCAAACTTTTCTTCTTTTTGACCTTGCTTTATGCCACGTTCAATACCAGCTTCTTCTGATTCGGCCATTAAGGTATTATGCGTCCTTAAAGCATCTTCCTCTTCTGAAAATAATAGTCTAAACTCTTCATCTTTATTTAACCTATCTACGTTCTCTCTAAACTTTTCCATATGCTTTTCCCCCTTACATAGCTTCGCTAACTCATTAC
>CALVVT010000054.1 GCA_944363935.1 uncultured Bacilli bacterium | reverse complement strand
GGCATGAATAATTTAATTAAACAAATTAAACATACCGCTTGTGGTTATAGAAAATTTAAACATTTAAAAGCTAGAGTTATGCTTATTAAAGGTTTACTTAATCCAATTAAAGCACAATAAAAGAAGACCAATTTATAGGCCTTCTTGTCAAGTTCATTTATCATTAGTTTTTGATTCCACCAACACTACTTGACATTGAACCTATCTTTTTGCTGCCATCTGGGCGAACTTTTACCATTTATATCCCCTTATTTTTCAAGGAATTACTCAAAACTGTCCACTAGTAAGCTTTGCGAACTGTCTGTATTTTGTTATCATACCCCCAATGTATACGGACTTGAGCTCGTTCCTGCTCCTCCTGTTATTTGGACATTTGAGGCTAGAGTGAGAACTGGGCGGACGCCGTGCGCGTAGCTCGCATAGTTGTAGTGGAGGCCGCCCGAACTGTTCACGCACCACACAGCGTACGAGGAGCCGTAAGAATTCGGCAACAAGGTCCACCATATATCATTCAAATACATCCAGTTATTATTCTTACATCCAGTATTACTATATGCATAATCTACATCTGTACAACTACTATATGTACTCGCTCTTACATATTCCGTGGCATCGATTAATGCAACCTTTCCTTTCCATTTCACTGCATTTACTTGGATTATATCTGTACTTATTGTTTGTCCTGACTGATATTTTAATACTCCTACTTTATATATAGCATCACTCTTTATCATACTTCTTGCTTCCGCACTTATTCCATTATAATATTCTCCATTCAAATACGTATTTAACTCTGCCTCTTGACTTGGTAACGCATATTTCGTTCTGTTTACTTCTCTAGCTAACTCTGTTATTGGACTTAAATTACTATCATACAATGTACTGCTACTTCCCCAGATATTACATCCACTACTATCATTACAATATCTACTACTTCCTTGATACCTTCCAATACTTATATCAAACTGTCTATCCGATAGCACGGCATTTCTCATTATCTTGATAGTATTATCACTTGTATTCGCACTGATGATTCGCCAACTCTCTCCATTAAACGTTACATAATTATTTGGATTGGCTCCACGGTATGTATAAACGTTGCTTTCATAACTATCTTTATATAATCCATCTCCACTAGTTACAACTCCGGCTTGGTCTACTAAATCACTTCCTGCACTATCCTGTTTTACTTCTACTGCATATGTCGCCGTCTCGGTATTTGTTCCATCTGTTACTCTTGCTACCAATGTACCACTTTCGGTAAACTCGACTTGCTGCCTTTGGGTTGCACTTGTCCAACTTCCACTATCTTTTTGATAGTCATATGTTAAACCTTCTCCTTCTGGATATGTGATGGTTACAGTTTTACCATTGTCTGTTTCTACTTCACTAAATGTTGGTACATTTAAAACACTTGTTGTTACTGATGTTATTTCTGATGTTGTTTGTTTTCCTGTAGTACTTGTTACTCTTACTTGGATGTTGTAATTTGTATTATGAGTAAGTCCTGTAAAAGTATAACTATTACTTCCATCTATCCAAGTACTTCCTCCATTATTACTATATTCATATTTTGCTATCCCACTTAAAGCATTTGCTGTTGCTACTACTTGAATACTATTTGTTGTTTTATTGGTTGATACACTTAAACTTGGGGTTTCATTATCAAAGTTAAATCCTTCACTTACTTTGGCTATACTTGTATTTCCTAATGCATCTTCTATTCCTTCTTTTATTCATAAATAATATGTTCCTGTTAAAATTGTTGCACTACTTTCTGGTATTGTTACTTCTGTACTTTCTACTCCTTCATTATTGGTAGTTGTTACATATTCAGTAAATGATGGGGCTTCAGTATTACTAGTACTCCAAGCATAATATATATTTTGATTTGCTTTTAGTCCTGCTCCGTTATCGGTTATTGAAACTGTTACAGCTGTACCATCTGTATAACTATCTTGTTTATTTGGATTTAAAACTAAAGTAGGTACACTTGTTTCTCCTTTTACTTTTGGATAATATGTTTTATCTTCACTTATAGCTATTTGTTCACCACTTGTACCTATAACTTCTCCACCATCTGTTTCACTAAATCCTTCTAATTCATAACCTTTAACTGGTGTGATATTTGGTAGTGTTATATTACAGTTAGTTTCATTGTTATAAATATAACAGCTATCACTTTCTTTTTCTAAAGATTCTACACCTTCTACTTTATTATAAGTTACATTTAAAACTTTTCTAAATATCGCATATACGGTTGTATTTTCACTAACTGTTACTTTTTCTATACCTTCGTGGGCATTTTTATCAGTATTCCAACCGACAAACTCATAACCTTCTCGGTATGCTTTTCCAGTTAAAGTTGTTTCACCATTTACAAAGCCATTATTATCATCACCACTTGTTCCCCCATTTGTTTCATAGTCATAAGTTAAATAATAGTCATCAGTTGGAAGAGGATTATCACTATCTTGAGCGACATCGATACTGACATCAAAATTAATATCTATATCTCCATCAATACTGGTTACATTGTTATTAAATTCTACTCTTACTTGTAATTCTTTACTTTGATGTCCTTCAATGACATCTCCTTTAGAAAGTCCTGATAAGGTAAAAGTTACATATTCATTTTCCTGATAATAAGAATTTATTTTTTCAATCCGGGCATCGATATCTCACCTATTTTCAATGGTTACGGTATATAAAGCATAATCTCCAGGTTTTGATAATCCTGTATGAAATGAGGCATACATTCCATTTGTATTATCATAAGTTGGTTCACTAACATCTGTTGCTCCATTAAGTTCACTTTCGATATTAGTTATTCTAACATCCCAGGTACTGGTTATATTACTTGTACCAGTAATATTTAATTGACTGGAAAAAGCAGCATATCCTATCCCCATTAAAACTAATACCGCACATAGTCCTAATATTATATAATTATTTTTCCTCCTCTTATTCATTTATATCTTCCTTCCTAGTTTAATTAAATAAATTTTTTCTTATTCTCTTATACTATGTCATATTGTAAATACTTTTTGTCGAAATGACGCGATAAGCGTACTAAAAATTTTAAGTTTATTTTTACTTTATTTTATTATACCACAATATACGCAATTTGTAATACAAAATGTGTAACTTACTAATTGTAATACTATTATTTATAATTAAATTAACGAGGTGAAATTATGAAAGAATTTAAATTACCTAATGTTGAAGACGAAAAATCAATATTAAAAACAATTAGAATAAAATTTTCAACATTAAAAAAGGTAGAAAAATTATCTAAAAAAAGTAATTTATCAGTAAATAGAATTATTAATGAGTGTATAGAATATGCTTTAGAAAATTTAAATGAAGAAGAAAAAAAAACTACTTAAATGTTCTTGAACTTAATCATATATTTTTATATAATTATATTGGTGATGTAAATGAAAATATTTGTATTAGGTAGTGGAGCTTATGGAACAGCTCTATCGTTAATTTTAAATGAAAATAAAAACAAAGTAACAATGTGGTGTGCTTTTGAAGAAGAAAAAGAAAATATGCTTAAAACTAGAGAAAGTTCTAAACTTCCAGGAGTTAAAATACCTGAAAGTATTAATATAACTACTTCTTTTGAAGCCATGAAAGAATCTGATTTTATTTTAATTGCGATTCCAACAGCTTTTGTTTCTAGTACTTTAGAAAAAGCTAAAGATTACTTACAAGATAAACCAATTGTTATTGCTTCTAAAGGTATTGAACAAAATACTTGTTTATTTGTTAATGAAATAGTTGAAAAAATAGTTGGAACTGATAATATAGCCGTTTTTTCAGGGCCTTCTTTTGCTGTTGATGTTGCTGAAAAAGTACCAGTTGGTTTAACTTTAGCTTGTCAAAATAAGAAAACAACCGATTTAGTTGTTAGTGCTTTTGTTAATGACCATTTTAAACTTCGGGTTTGTAGTGATATTATTGGTACTGAAATATGTGGCAGTATAAAAAATGTTATTGCCATTGCTTCAGGAATTTTAGCTGGAATGAAAATGCCTGAAAGTACTTCAGCTATGTTTATAACTGAGTCTATCCACGATATTAAAGAATTAATTAAAGGATTAGGTGGGGATGGTAATACCATTTTATCATTTGCCGGTTTTGGTGATTTATTACTAACAGCTACTAGTCCGAAATCAAGAAATTATTCCTTTGGTTATTTAATTGGTAGTGGAGCTTCTAGAGAAGAAGTGGATAATTATATTAAAAATACGACAATTGAAGGGCTTTATACTTTAAAATCTATTGATATGTTGATAGCCGATAAAAATGTTAAAATGCCAATTATTCAGTTAATTGACGATATTGTTTATGGCAATAAAGAACCAAAAGATTTAATAGAATTTTTGATAACCAAACCTTAAAAACACAGTTTTAAAGCCTGTGTTTTTATATTATTACTATAATTATCTTATATTAGTCTTATTTCCCTTAACAAGAAATTGCCAACAAAAATTATTTAATCTTTATAATACTTTTGATTTTTACTTGTTTTTTTATCAGGACATGTCATTTTGATAATTCCACTTTCAAGTGCGGGATTTAAATAATTTTCTCTAAAAGAATCTTTTGATTTTAAATTTAATTTTGTCATTATTTCATTTGCTGTCATTGGAATATTATAATCCATCACTTCTAACAATTTAGCAACATAACTATTATTATAAGTAATCTCTTTTTCAGTGTTTTCTAATAATTCAGTTAAAACATTATTAATCATATTAAGCATAAATTCAATAAACTCATTAGAATTACCACTTTTATTACAATAATCAATTACTTTATAATAATCTTCTTGGTAATTTTTTATCTGTGATTCTATAGGAACATACTCAAATATTTTTTTCCATTTTGAAAGAATAATATTTTGCCATAGCCTTGCCATTCGGCCATTACCATCACTAAACGGATGGATAAAAACAAATTCATAATGAAATACTGAAGAAAGTATAAGTGGGTGGACTATATCTTTATTTTCTTTCATCCATTTAAATAAATTTTTAACTAAAACTGGTACTAAATCTGGTTTAGGCGCCATAAAAACACAATTACCATTTTCGTCAAAAACGCCTTCATTTCCAAAACGAAATTTACCAGCATCGTAAGCTATTAAATGCATTATTATTCCATGAGTTTTTAATAAATCATTTATATTATAAGCATCCATCTTATCCATTATTTCATATGCATTATAAGCATTTTTAACTTCTATAATTTCTTTTTTAGGTCCTATTACTAATTTACCATTAATAACATCATTTACTTGATCATAACTTAAAGAATTGGCTTCAATTGCGAGAGAAGAATGAATTGAACGTATTCGGTTATGTCTTCTTAATATAGGAGTTTTACTTAAATCATTAAAATTATCTAGTTTGCCAATTTTCTCCATAATCTCTGAAACCAATTCAAGCATTTTATTAGATATGGTAAATGGTCGTATATATTTTTCCATCTTTATCACCTAAATATAGTATATAATATTTTTCCAAAAAAAATCAATTATCTTACATGCTATCTTACATGGTATCTTACATGGTTAAAAAAAATACCTTTATTTTACAAAAGGTATTAAAGCCATATGACGAGCTTTTTTAACTTCGCCAGCAATATGTCTTTGATGTTTAGAACAAGCACCAGTAATTCTTCGAGGTAATATTTTTCCTTTATCGGCACTTATATATTTTTTAATTATTTCAACGTCTTTATAATCTACTGATTTACCAGCACACATTTGACATATTTTTTTCTTCTTTCTAAAACGTTCAGCCATTTCAGTTTCCTCCTTTTAGTCTAAAAAGTTATCATCGAGTGATACATTATCTCCGAAATCAGCAAAAGGGTCTTCTTCAATGTTTACCGAATTATTAGTTGGTTCATAGTCATAAGGTGTTGATGTTGCTGATGGTTCTTTTGGAGCACCTCCACTATTTCTAGCGCTTAAAAATTGAATGTTATCAGCTACAATATCTGTTGTATAACGTTTATTTCCATCTCTATCAGTATAACTACCAGTATTAATATAACCTTGAACAGAAATCATACTTCCTTTATCTAAATAATTAGCTATATTTTCAGCAGTTCTCCGCCAAGCAACACACCCAATAAAATCAGTCATTTGACTTTGAGATTGACTATTATATCCCCTATTAGCAGCTACAGTAAACCTAACATAAGGGACGTTTGACCCCGTATATCTAATTTCTGGTTTGGCAGTAAGTCTACCAACTAAACAAACACTATTCATAAATGTACCTCTTTTCTTAATCTTCTACTTTTGTAATTAAGTGACGAATTACGTCTTTACTAATTAAAGCTAGTCTATCGAATTCGCGAACTGCTTTATCGTCGTTAGCTTCAATATTAAATAAGTAATAATATCCGCTTTTAAATTTTTTAATTTCGTAAGCTAGGTCTCTTTGTCCCATATCTTTTTTACCTACTATTTTAGCTTTATTATCAGTTAAAACTTTTTCAAAGGAACTAATTACATTTTTAGTTTCTTCTTCACTTAAAGTAGGTTTTACGATAAACATAATTTCATACTTTCTCATTCTTACACCTCCTTATGGTCTTTTGGCTTCCGAAGAAGCAAGGAGTAAATTAATACTCGGTAAAGATTATAACAAATTTTTGATACTTTGTAAATATCTATTCCCTTTAAATTTATTAGATAAATGGTTATTTATGATTCTATTTTTTATTTTTTATAAATATATAAATTATTTTTTGATTTAATTACTTTTTTTATTTATATATAAAGTGTTTTCTATTTTAAAATATTTTTATTTTTAATATTAGTGTAATAATTACATCAAATATAAATAAGATAATTAAAATAATTGTTAACCATTTTGGTATTTTAATAATTACTTTATTTAATAAAGGATTAATTACATATATAAATAAAATACTAATTATTCCCCAAACTAATGTCATTTCTAAAGAAATATACTTTCCAATATTATATTTTTGTTCAGAATAATCCCATAATGATTTATCAAAAATAAATTCTATCAATATTCCGCCTAACCATTCTATAAAACTTAATAAAATAGAAACTACGAAAAAAACAATAATTGTTTCTAATAATCTAGGTAAATGGAGATTTTTAAATAATTTTTTTGAAACCACCAAAATAATTATTGCCCCTAGTCCATATACAGGAGTTATAGGTCCATAAAAAATACCACTAGAAAAAGAACCTTTTGTAATCAAGGTTACTAATGCTTCAAAAATATATCCCAAAATACTATATACAAAAAAACAGTTAATTAAGTACATTTTCTTCACCAGTATTAATATATCCAGATAATTAAATTTAATACTTACACAAATAACCGAATGATTTTTACACAAATGACCGAATAAAATACCCTCTATAAAAAGAACTAATAAAATCAAGCTCTTTATAGAGGGATTTTAACATACCAATTATTTATTAAATCTAAAATGACAAATATCTCCATCTTGCATAATATAATCTTTACCTTCAAGTCTAACTTTTCCATTTTCCCGGACTTTAAGCTCTGTCCCGTATTTTTTTAAATCTTCAAAACTCATTATTTCAGCTTTAATAAAGCCTTTTTCAAAATCAGTATGAATAATACCAGCACATTCAGGGGCTTTCATGCCTCTTTTAAAAGTCCAAGCCCGGACTTCGTCGGTTCCTGCTGTTAAATAAGTAGCAAGGCCTAATAAAGAATAAGCTTCTTTAACTAATTTATCAAGGCCACTTTCATTAATTCCTAGTTCTTCTAAAAATAAGTTTTTTTCTTCAGTTTCTAGTTTCGATAATTCTTCTTCTATTTTGGCACTAATAACAATTACTGATGCATCTTCTTTATTGGCATATTCTTTTAAGGCTTTAACGTAATTATTTTCCTTATTAACTTCGTCTTCATTAACATTAGCAATATAAATAATGGGCTTTTTAGTTAAAAAATTAAATGATTTTAATATTTTATCTTCTTCTTCGTCAAAAGTTAAACTTCTAATTGGTTTATTATCAAGTAAAGTTTCTTCTATCTTTTCTAATAAATTTATTTCTTTAATAGTATTTTTATCGCCAGATAACTTTCCTTTTTTACCAGCTCTTGCAAGTCTATTTTGGACTACTTCAAGATCAGCTAGAATAAGTTCTAGATTAATAACATCGGCATCTCTTACTGGATCAATATTACCACTAACATGAGTAATATTAGAATTTTCAAAGCATCTTACAACTTCACATAAAGCATCTACTTCTCTAATGTGAGATAAAAATTTATTTCCAAGGCCTTCTCCTTGAGCTGCTCCTGCTACTAATCCCGCAATATCAGTAAACTCAAAAGTAGCGTAAATTGTTTTTTTCGGTTTATATAAATCACTTAAATAATCAACTCTATTATCAGGTACTAGAACAACACCAACATTTGGTTCAATTGTCGCAAAAGGATAATTAGCAGCAAGGATATCTTGACCAGTAATAGCATTAAACAAAGTAGACTTTCCAACATTAGGTAGTCCTATAATTCCGGCTTTTAAACTCATTAAATCACTTCCTTCAAAACATTCCCTATTTTAGCACATCCTAAATATTTTTTCCACCATATTTTATTTTTTATATAAGATATTAATATCAACGTAACCATCGATACCATCTATTTTTCCATCGTCACAAAGTTGCCACATTTTATAATCACCATCATAATCTGTTTTATCAGTATAATGGGCAAGCCATACTTCTTCAGTATGATATTTCCAAATGGTATTTAAATAATTTTTACTGCCATAAAGCATTCCATCATAACCATTATCGTTAACTGTCTTTATAAAACTATCAGCAATTTCATTTAAGCCAAAGATACTAAGTTCCATCTCATTAAAAGCATTAAAACTCTCAAAATCAAAAACTACTGGTAAAGTAATATCATAATCTTTTATTTGTTTTATAACCCATTTAGCTTGTTTTTTAGCTTCTTTTTTACTATCAGCATATGAATAAAAATAAACCCCAACTTTTAAATCATTTTTTAAAGCTTTTTTAATATTGTTTTTAAAATAAGGATCTAGTTTATATTTACCATTAGTACCTACCTGGTAACCTACTCTAATCATTACAAAACTAGCGCCAGCTTTTTTGACTTTTTTAAAATCAATATCGCCTTGATATCTAGAAACATCAATACCAACTTCAGTGCTTTTATTTTTATAATTATTTAAAATATCGTTAAAATTAGTTGAGGGACTTTCGGATACTATAGTACTTTCTGTTTTTGGAGTGTCTACTTTAGGAGCTTCAACTTTTTCATAAACATTTAAAGTAAAACTATATTCTATTTTATTTTTACTACTATCTTTAGCTATAAATTTAAGATTATAAGTACCAGGTTTATTAATATCATAATCACCTTTTATTTTACAAGTTGGTTTATTATCATAATTATCAACACAAACAATTTGTTTATTTAATTCAGGATCATTACCTATAGGTGTACTATAATTATTATTTATCCAAACTAAAGGTTCTTCGGTGTCAACTACTTTTATCTCAAATGTCCCTCTTCTTTTTTGATTATCGTTATTTAAATAGATAAAAGATATTTCTTGTTTTCCTAATTTTTTAGTATTTATTTTATTTTCCTGAATAATTTTTCCATCGATTTTTTTTAGAAAATCTTTTACTTTTACTTCACTATATACCTCTACCCTTAAATTATCTTTTAAAGTAAAACCACTATTATCGTCGGTTATTCTAACATTTAAATAAATTATAAAACTAATTATTCCTATTAAAACCAATAAAATTATTATAGCTTTTTTCTTAATAATTCTTCTTTTCATGTCTTTCACCTTCTTATTAATATTCTACCAAAAATAAGAAATTAAAAAAAGACCTATAGCTGATATGAACCTTATTTAGGAAACATCATGACAAGTCTTTTTCAAGGTCTAAACTTTGTTTATTTAAACAAAATACTGCATATAAAGGTACTGATTTTATATTATTTTTAAAACCAAAATTTTTAGCTGATACTCTAATACTATATTTAGGATTATATTCTTTGACATAATTATTTAAACTTTTTGATTTTGTATTAGTTCCAGTTTTAACTTCAACTGGAATTATTAATCCTTTTTCAGATTGCAGGATAAAATTTATTTCACTAGTATTACTTTGCCAATAATTAAGATTTAAACCATTATATTTAAACTGGGAAGCTACATAGTTTTCTGTCAGCATTCCAAAGCTTGTTTCATTTAAAGCACCAATACTTTTTATAAAAAATGGTGGGAAATTACTTAAGTATGTAAGCAATCCAACATCGTTCATATATAATTTAAAAGATTCCATTTCTTCATAAGCTTTTATAGGAACTCCTATTTTAGTTTTAACTCATTTAAGAGCGATACCAGCATTTTCAAGCCAATTTATAGAGTTTCCAAATATAGTACTTGTTCCTCCATTTTGAATTATTTTATATTGGAATTTTTTATTATCTTTAGCTAACTGATTAGGAATAGAATTAAAAGTATCTAATTTTGAAGTATATATTCTTATCTTTTTTTCCTTTTTATATTTATCAGGATTTAATCTTCTGTCTATAGTTCTCCAACAACAATTATATTGTCTAGCTAACTCTGATTTATTAA
>CALVVT010000053.1 GCA_944363935.1 uncultured Bacilli bacterium | reverse complement strand
ATAATGTTTTGAATACATTCTTTATATTTGTAGATGAGGCTCCGCTCGCAGTCGCTCGCGGCATGCATCTCCCCGAACTATTTGCTTCGCAAAAGTTCGCTCCCAAACCCTGCTTCGCAGAGTTTGCTAAAATACTCTAGCTTTAATTCTTCATTATCCTAAAGTATAAGGTGTCTGACTTGTCCCTTCACCTTGCAAAGTGATATCAGATGACAGATAGAGAACCGGGACGACGCCGAAACTGTAGTAAGCATCGTTGAGGCTGAGATTACCCGGAAAGTTGTTGCCGTACACATAGAAAGCCTTGAAGAGTGAGACCGGCGTGCGGAGGAATTGTCCACATATAACCTCCGGAAGGTACTGCACCATACATCCAATTGGTTGTTAAACATGTTTTTCTATTATCATTATTCAAACTTAATGTTTCACATTGGGCAGTATTAGTATTGGCTCTTAAATATTCGCTTGCTGTAATTAGACCTATACTTCCGTTCCAAGTTGTTCCATTTTCGCCTGTTATTTGTCCTGCTAAATCATTATTACGGTCTTCTACTGCTCCAATACTAAAATTATGGGCTATTACTTTATCTGCATCAGATAAAGTTAGTAAATAAGTTTCATTTAAATAGGTATTTAATGTTGCTGGCCTTGTCCAATTATTAGAATCGGTTTCATCCCAAGCCATATCCCCAATACTTTCATTTCGCATTATTTTTATTGTATTATCTGATTCTACTGATATTATTCGCCATGTCTCTCCGCTAAAGGTTATATAATTATTTGGATTTGCTCCTTTATATATATATCTTCCTTCTTCATAGGTATCAGCATATAATCCATCACCTTCTGTAACTACTGAAATTTCTTGACCACCCATATCTACTGTATTTTCTTCTGGGACACTTCCTCCAGTAGCTTGTTCATACGTAAGTGTTACTTCTATATTACTTGTTGTTGTCTCCGGTTGACTTGTCACACTATCACTATAACTTACTTTTACTACTAGTTCGTCTTCTGTTTGTTTTAATAGATTATCTCCTTCTTCTAATCCACTGGTTTCAAAGATTATAGCTGGATTGCTTGAATCACTTATTTCTATATCTGTTAGTGTAGCATCGATATCCCCATTATTTCTAACAGTTACTGTATACTCCGCATAATCTCCTGGACTTACTAAATTAGTACTAAAACTAGCTGTTAATCCATTTTCATTATCATATGTTGGTTCAGTAGCATTACTTGCTCCACCACTTAATGAACTTGTTATATTTGTTATTCTTATATCCCAATTACTACTAATATTACTAGTACCATTTATTCTAAGCTGACTATTAAATGCCGCATAAGCAACTATCATTAACAACATTACTGCTCCTAGTACTCCTAAAACAATATTCCTTTGTCTATGACTAGACATCTCTCTCCATTTTTGTATCATTAATACTCTTCCTTTCTACTTTTATTTTATCCTATTTTTTTATTTTCCAATTCAATTTTATAATATTTATTAGATACTTGTCAATACCCTATTTTTTTATAATTTTTTGACTAAAAAAACTACGTTTTTACGTAGTAATAGTTTAAAACAATTTATTTTTTTGTATTTTTTTAATTAAATTTCATCTTCTTCACTCATAACATCTTCTAATTTAACATCAGGTAAAAATATTTGTCTTTCTTCACAAATTCTTTTAAATTTTTCTCTAAAAGCTGCACATTCTTTAACTCTACTATCAGGATAAATACGTTTACTATTACGAATAGCCATATAAACATCAATAATATCTACTTCAGCTTTATTTTCAAATAAAGCATTAGAAAAAGCTCCCGATAAAACAGATAAAGAAACATCAGGGTACATAGCTGATAACCCATATACTCTTTTAAATTCACTAGTTGCACTAACAATAGATTCCATTAGTAAAGTAGTTAAATAATGATTAGGCTGCATTTTAATACCAGTTTTGTATTCTATTTTCGGAATAGTTCCTAGTAATATTTGAACAGTAGCTTCTTCAGAAGGTTCTGAAACATCAATTCTATCAAAACGTCTTAAAAAGGCTCTATCTCTAACAATATAAGTTTCATATTCAATAGTAGTTGTTGCTCCTATAGCTTTAATATCTCCTCTATCTAAAGCCGGTTTTAAAATATTAGCTAAATCCATAGGTCCATCACTAGAACCTCCAATTAAAGTATGAACTTCGTCTAAAAACAATATAGTTTTAGGCGCTCTTTTTAATTCACTAACTAATAAATTAACGACATTTTCTTCTTTCCCATTAACAACCATAGTTCCTTTTAAAGAAGAAGTATTTATTTTAACAATTCTATAACCCTTTAAAGCATTAGGAACCATATCTCTTTGAATTAAATAAGCAATTCCTTCAACGATAGCTGTTTTACCAATACCTGCTTTACCAGTAAGTAAAGCTGATTTATCAGGAGTTAATAAAACAAGCATCGTTCTTTTTATTTCTTCTTCTCTAGCAATAGCTGGATTAGTAACATACTCTTTAGCAGTTAAATCATCACAATAATTAACAATTATTGGATATAGATTTCTATCTAATGGTTCAATTAAATGGACATTTTCATTCATGTTATTTCTCCTTTATATAATTATTTTCTTTTAAAGCTTTGACTATTTCACTATAAGAAGCTTCCCCTTCTATACGGTTAAAAGTACTTTCTTCCTTCCCTTTTTCAATAAAAATAGTTGTTGGAGTTCCAGAAAAAGGAAATTTAGCTTGTAAACTACTTGTATCTTTACTTTCTAAATTATCAATATCAATATAATAAATATTATCTAATTTATATTCGTCTATTACTTTATTAAGTGTAACTTTATAAGAAGCACAGTGAGTACAAGTAGCTGACCCAATAAATAAAACAAAGCTTTCTTTATCGTCTAATTTCTTATTTAAATCACTATAACTAATTTCCGTATAAGTTTTATTAGCGCAACCACTAATTATTAAAACTAAAGGAATTAAAATCAATAAAACTTTCCGCATATACTTCACCATAATCATTATATACTATTTTTAAAGAAAAAAAAAGATTAATTTAAATCTTTTCTCGAAACTATTAATTGGTCTGGAACTAATAAAATAGTTTCATTTTCTTTAATTAAAGTACCAGCATCAACATTTAAATCGCTCATAACTTTTTTTAAAGTATCTCCTTCACTAGTAATATAAAAATTATAATTATTATTTGGAACTAATATTTCTTGACCGGGATAAATAATATCCGCATTATTTAAACCATTTAACTTTAATAATTGACTAGGACTAACTTTAAATTTTCGGGCGATTTCATACATATTATCCCCTTTTTTTACTGTATAACTCATAAACATTTCTTCATTTTTAGGAATTACTAAATAAGTTCCAGGTACGATATTAGAAGAAGAAAGTCCATTAAGTTCTAGTATTATATTAGGATCTATTCCAAGTTTATTACTAATACTTTCTAAAGTTTCCCCATTTTGAACTTGATATATTTTATACATGTTTTCACCTCAACATATTATATGAAAAAAAATAATTTTAGAAACAAAAAAACTCGCTTTTAACGAGCTTCTTTAATTTTATCAATTATTAAGCCAAGACCAACTATAATTGTTATAATTGCTACTAAATAACGAATACCTGGAATTAGATTTAAAATAAGTAAGATAAATAAACCTATTAAACCTATTAAAAGCATATTCATATCTTTATTAAATAGTTTTTGCCATATTTTATAACCTAGTAAATAAGCCATAAAAATAGTTGATAAATAAAGAGCAATAAAATATAAAACTATTAAAATAATTGAAAGTGGTACACCTATTACAGTAATCATTAAAATAATCGCAATAATAGGGATTAACACTAATGAAAGTAAACCTTTGGTAAATAATTCAAGTCCATTATCAAAGGAAATTTTTTCGTATTTTTTATTGATATATTCAATAACTTTTGGAAATAATAAACAAATAATAGCAAAGATTAAAGCATAACAAGCAAAAGATAATACTTTACTAGAAACAACATTCATATAACTATTTTGTTCATTATTATTAATAGCATCGGTTTTAATTATTTTACCAGCAACAATTCCTTCACCTATTTTCGCACTAGCGTCACTAGGATATGATAAATTTCCAGCAATAACTGAATTTTCGATTTTAATGTTTTCACTATATAATTTAACATTACCTTTAATATTAGCATTTTTAATAACTATTTTAGTTCCATAAATGCTAACATTTCGTGAAAAGTCACCAGCAAGAACAACATCAGCCCCAGCAATAATAGTATCACGGTTAAATTTAGAATTTTTATCCGTACTAATAATATTTCCAGCTATTAAAGCATCATTATTAACATTACCGGTAATTTCAATATTATTACCAAGAAAAAGTCCATAATCAGTTTGCCCATCAAAAGAAATATTATTTCCAAGTAAAGCGGAAAAACCATCAACTTTACCACTAGTTTCAATACTATTTCCAGCTAAAGCTGTAGAGCCATTAACGTTATCATTTAAAACAATATCGTCAGCCGCTTCACTATGAAAATGATCAATAGTAGCAGCATTAACTGGCATTGCGATAAAAAGCATAACAATTAATAAAAATTTACTTAATTTTTTCATTATCATCACCATCCTAATCATATCATATTAATTATAATAAATCAATATACCATTCCAGTATAATCTTTAGGTATTTCAAATGTTTTATCATTTACTTTTTCTTTAAAATCAAGCACTTCATAGAGAAAATCTTCGGTATCTGTTTTTTTACGAATAAATTTTAATTTTTGATTTTCAAAATAATAAGTTGTCTTTATTTTATCATTTTTATATGTTTCATATGTATATTTAAAACTATTTATTTTTTCTTTACCAATTTTATAACTTTTATTCTTTAATTTATCAATGTTAACTGGTAAAATACCTTCAGTATAATTTAATGATTTGGTTATCGTAGTAGCACTATAAGTTTTATTAACAACATCTAAAGTATATCTAATACCATTTTTTTCAATAATTATTAAATTACTAGTTTTATAGTAAATATTTTCTTTAACTTTTTTTATCGTAATTACATTTTTATTTTCTTTAATTTTTAAAGTATAATTATTTAGATTTAAATCACTAAAATACTGATAAGTAAGAGATTTTCCGTCGGGATTTTTAACAGTTACTTCTTCATTACCACAAGCAGTTATCATTAATACTAGCAATATTAAAATTATTTTTTTCATTTTATTTTTCTCTTACCTTTAAATAATTTATAAAACCAATTAATAATGGATAATCTTTTAAATTCACTATGGCTTCAGAAAATAACTCATTCATTTTTTCTTCCGCATACTCTTTAGCTTTAGATTTATCAAAAATATTTCTAATTTCTTCATAATTACTAGTTCCATAATACTTAAGAAGTTCTTCTTTATATTCAGTTTTTAAAGTATAACTATATAGTAAAGTTTGTTTATATTCTTCAGCATCTGAAAGACTTTTACCGATTTTTTCTTCATTTCCATAAATACCTAAAATATCGTCTTTTATTTGAAAAGCAATTCCAACATTTAATAAATTTTTTTCAAACTTACTAATTTCTTTAGGAGACGCGCCACCTAAAACAAGTCCAAGACAAAAAGGACCAATGACAGAATACCAAGCAGTTTTTAAAGTATATATTTCTAAAACTTGATTTTCTAAATTTACTGACTTATCGATAAAACGCTCCTTAAATGGTAAAAATACATCTAACATTTCGCCTTTACAAGTTTTTATTACCATATCATTATAATAATTAAGAACTTTATATAAATTAGGATTATTTTGATAATGTTTTAAAATTACAGAGTTAGCAAGAAAGAATCCTAAATCACCAAGACATAAAGCCATTGATTCAGCAATATCATTAACATTAGGGTATTCTTTTTTATATAGTACAGGTATAGTATCTTTTCCTCTTCTTTTTAAAGATTTATCGATAATATCGTCATGAATCAAAATAGATGTTTGAAATATTTCTACCGCTAGAGCAAGAGGAATATAGTCTTCATCTTTTTTTACTGTTTGATAACCCAAAGCTACTAAAGAAGCTCTTAAAAATTTACCATCAGCATTATGAAAAGTAAATTTTTCTAAAGCATTTTTGATAATTTCATTTTGTTCATTAGCTAGTAATTCTTCATTAAAAATATTTAAATTACTTGCACATTTATTTTTAACCGCTTGATAAAAGTTTAAAAAATTATCGATATTTTTTATTTCTTCATTGTCAGTTTGGATTTCATTTTTATTGTTCTTGCGCCACTTTAAAAATTCATTTAAATTATTAAATTTAATTAATTCATTATTATATAATAGTTCAAACATCTTTATTCTCCATTCTTTACTACACTAAATTAAGCTCTAATTATTTTTATTTTAACGTCGCCAAAAGCTTTTTCTATTTTTCCTTTATGAGAAACTCTATGAATTAAAGCTTCTTCAAAATTTTCCCTAATAATATCAAAAGAAGTACTATTTTCAGGAATATTACTATTATTTAGTTGTTCTTGTAATTCATAAATTGTTCTGAAATCTAAATAAGAAAGGAATAGCTCTAATTGAAGATCCAAAATATTAAAAGTTATCCATTTATCCATAACCTCGTCGTCATAGGTTTCATTAGCAACTAATTCATTGATTGTTTCCCAAAAACCATCTCGAAAATATTCAAGAACAGTTGACAGACCATCAATTTCTTTTACTCCTGCTTCGTCAAATAAATTTTTAACAGAAGAAACATTTAAATTATTAACATTAAACCTTGTTGTTACTAAATCCTTATCAAAATCAGGATTTTCAAAACAACTATCGTATTTACTTTTAATTAAAGCTTCCTTAATATCTTCCTCTTCGATAAAATTAATTCGCTTTTGTAATCTAACCAAATAATCACCGACAAACATTTTCCGAATATCGTCTTCGGGGATTTCTGGAAATAATTCATAAAAATATTCGTCATCTTCTTCTTCAATTTCATTTTCTTGATCGTAAAATTTAGTAAGCTGTCTTGATATCCGATTAACAACAGCAACATAATCTTTATCGCTCATATATTCTTCAAACAACATGACATGAATTAAATTAAAATCAACATCATTACTTTCTATTTCTGCTAAAATTTTTTTTTCGAATGTTAATAAATCACTAATGTTTTCAACTGTTTTTTTATACTCATTACTATTAACTTTACCTTCTATTTCTAATGCCCCTAATTTCTGATATTTAGCGTATAAACTTTCACTTACTTTAACAAGTGAATTTAATAATTTCTTTTCTAACATAATCTTCTCTCCTACTTACATTATATACTGTAACCGAAAAAAAAACAAGAAAAAAAAGACTATGCAGCCTTTATTTGATTAACATATCTATTTACTTGAGTAGCCCAAGTTTTACTTGAAGCATATTTAGTATTCATTTGTTCTAATGTCGTTAAACCTTTATCATAATAATTTTTCTTTAAATTATGGATAAAACCTTTTATTCCTTCTTCTAAAGTAGCAAACGCTTTATAAGAACCCCCATTACAACTAGGACTCCCTTTCATACCACCTACATTATTACATTTTGTTACTTTAGAACTACAACTACCGTTATTACAACCTGTTTCGTGAAGAGTAATAGCTACAGCTATATAAGGATCTACCCCATAATCAATAGCATATTTAGCAAAATAATAACCAGTTCCAGCTAAAGTGCTTTTAAGGATTCGATTAAATTTATCAGTAAGTTGTTTTAATGTCATTCCATCATATACAATAGGATCTTGTAATACTTCTTTAGTTGGTACATTTTCTTCTTCAGGAAGAGGTTCTACTTTTTCTGGATCTGGAGCAATTTCTTCATTAACTGTAACCTTTTCTTCAGCTACTGGAATTGCCGCCGCTAGATCGGCCTGATATTCAGCCGACGTAGTTAATGATTTAACATCAGTCTCATATGTTGCATTATCCCCTTTTAACGCAATATTAACAAG
Source organism: uncultured Bacilli bacterium (assembly GCA_944363935.1). Classification (GTDB taxonomy): domain Bacteria; phylum Bacillota_I; class Bacilli_A; order RF39; family UBA660; genus Coprosoma. The sequence goes on along the minus strand of CALVVT010000053.1, from coordinate 13,340 downwards.
ATGCGGAGCCGTAATTGCTACCAAGACACCAAACACTAATATAGCACATATCATGTAATTTGACTTCATAACATCTCTCCTATACTGAAGTCATTTTAGCATAAAAAAAACTAGAAGTCAAATGAAATGCACCCCTTTGGGGAGACATTTATAAAAAAACTAGTTTGTGTTAGAATACACCTTCAAAAGGAGGTGTATTTATTATGGCAAAAAAAGGCCTAAAAATTAAATATAAGGTTATAATGAATGGATAGAATTCTATAATACGAAAAGGCTTAAGGACAAGAAAAATTCCAAAAAGAAAAATTATTCTAACAATAACAAATAAAAGCAAGCTTTATTTGTAAGAATATTATAATTATATAATAAAAATCAAGGGTCTAGATGAACTCACTTCGTTCACCCTTGATTTTTTCTTAGTTTTTATTTAGTGTCTCCCAAATAAGGTTCACATCAAAATCTAGTTTTTGATTATTTTATCTAGTTTTAATTTCATTTTCTGAAAATTCAGGTTGATCTAACAAATCAAATAAAGCAGATATTTCCTCGTCTAATTGCTTACTTTCGGCTTCTAAAGCTTGTTTTTTATTTTCTAAATCTATAATTTCTTGCTTTCTATCATTTAATTTTTGAAGAATTTCTTTCTTCCGTTCGTTTGCTTTTTCTAATTCTTCATTTTGACTTTTAAAAAATGCTATTTTTTGGTCTAAACCATTTTCTATTTCACTTTGCTTTTCAAACACTTCTTCTTTAACTATAGTTTTTTCTACAATTATAGTTTGTTCTACTTGTTTTTCTTGTGAAGAAAAACATAATATAAGCAATTTTTTCATTAGTAACAAGTTTTTATCTTGAGTTTCACCATGCATATTTCCCTTTAATGCTTCATATAAATCATTAACAGTTATAATTTTAGCGTTTTGAAGCCGATACTTAATTCTATTACTCATTATTCCAAGCTTTTCAATATTAGAACTATCAATATTCATTGCGAGGATTTCTGAAACATTAAACCCAAGTTCTTGCATCCCCTTAAGTATTTGAGTTGCTTTTAAATATTTTAATCCTTCAAAATTTTCATTATATATTCTTGCAAATAAATCTTTATCAAGTTCATATTGTTGTAAAGGAAAAGATAAAAGTTTAGGATTAGCAACAATAGCATCACGGATAAAACTATCGTCAGCAGTTAATTTTTCTGACACATACCTTATAGCAAGCGGATTAGCTTTAACACACATTAAAGCTAACTCTCTATCTTCTTTTATGGCCAAACCAGCATGTTTTAAAACTGAAGATGAAGATTTTTCTTTCGCATTAAGAGCAGCACTTATAACATCTTTATCATTCCTTAAATCTGAACTTATAAAAAATTTATCTGGTTGACAAAATACTTGAGCATTTTCAGTAACTGCTCGCAATACTTCCTCTTTATTATTTCCATTAAATTTTTTTATTTCTACTTGTTTTTTCATATAAACAAAACCTCCCTTTTTAACGGCTATTATTATATCAATTTTTATTATTTTGTCAAATTAGCATAGAAAAAACATAAGAATGATCTTATGCTAATTCGAAGTTTTATATAATTTTAATAATTCAGCTAATTGTTTATTTTTTAAAATTACTTCCTTTTGAAGATTATTTACTTCTTCTTTTAATTTTTCAATAAGTTTATCCAATTCTTCTAAAGAATAATCTTCTAATTTTTTATCTTTGTCTCTCATCATTTTCATTTCCTTTGCCTAAATCTTCAACTTTTACCCCTAATTCTTTAACAATAGCTGAAATTTGTTCGTCTAAACGTCTATTTTCTTCTTCTAATTTTTGACGTTCAGCCAAAATTTCTCGTAAAACTTTAATTTTTTCTTTTTTTAATTCTGTAATTTTTTTAAGTTCGTCAAGTTGATTAGATGCACTTAAAACTCTTTGTTCTAAAGAATCTGATACTTTTGAAGATATAAAACCAGTTTCTTCTGCTATTTTTTGTGTATCTGTTTCTTTTGGCATAACAGGTTCTGGTGCTGGGGTAACTGTAATTTCTGATACCTCTGGTAATTCTTGAACCTCTTTTGGCATCTCTGTTTCTTTTGGAGACAAATTCTCTTCTAAATCAAAAAGTTTCATATCAATCTCATTTTGCTCTTTAGCATTTTTTATTTCCCAATCCATACCAACATCATTAAGTAACTTAATCTGTAATTTAGATAACTTATTATTTCGCTTATCCCAACGTTGTTCTTGAATCCATGAACCAATATCCAATCCATTATGTCGACACCAAGAAGAAACTTCTACTGTTCCATTCGTTTCAACATAATTTTTATAAGCTAAAAAGTATCTTACCCATTCTTTACCTGAAGGTGTATTAAGTTCTTCAGGAATATTATCTTCTGTTAAAACATTAATATTTATATTATTTTTAACCTGTACTTCTTTTGGCTGTTCCCTCAAATAACGAATTGAAGAAATAATAAAATCTTTATCTAAACCAGCTTGCCAATCAATTTCTAATTTATTTAACATATTAATCTTATTTTCAGCTAATTCGTCATTCCAATAAGCTACCTGTTGACTTCTAAACCAACTACCAACATTATATAATTTTTTCTCAAATGATATAAATTTAGCATCTAGTGGAATAACTTTAGTGTTATTTTGCTGCATATATCCAATAAGCGCTAAATAATTTTCATTCCAATTATCGTTAATATTATTTAAACTTTCTTTTTCTTGTTCGTTATTAGTAACTTTGTCAGTTTTTTCTTTAACTTGAGATTCACTAACAGCTTTTGTTTCAGTTTGAGATTTTTCTTCTGAAGCTTTTTTACCTAAACTACTATCAAGGGTAACATGTGGAAAATCCTTTGGTAAAATACCTTTATTAATATACTCACGTCTCCGTCTTTCAAGAATCGAATCTTTTACATCATAATTCCAGTCTATATGTAACTCTTCTAACTTCGTAATTTGATATTCATTAAGTAATCCAAAATGATAATCAACCCTTTGATCTTTTAACCATCTTATATAACCAGGCACGCTCGTATTTATATTACCTTTTTGGTTATAATACAATCTTACTTTTTTAAAGTTATCATACCATTCTAACGTAATTCCATCTGGAAGATGTTGATTTTTTGCGAGTTCTTCTTCCGATATTCTATTATATATATGTTTACTATTTATGACATTTTCTTTAATTAATTTTTTTCTCATTTTTTCAATATCATTATTATCAATACCATAAGTCCAATTAATCTCTAATAATTCTAACCTTTTAATTTTATATACCGAAAGAAGATTTAAATGATATAAACATCTTTGCTCATTAAGCCACTTTGTACAATTTTTTATTTCAGTATTAATTGTTCTATTTTTTCTAAAATATCTTTTGACTTCATCATACTTTTTAAACCAATCTCTCATTTCAGTGTCAAAGTTTTCTTCTTTTAAAATATCTATATCAGTTTCCTTTTTTTCTTTTTCAACATTATTAATTTTTACTTCAGAAAAATCGACACCAATACTTTCTAATGCTTTAATTTTAATCAAAGACAATTTTCCCTTTTTTGCATCATTTTTTTGCCTTTCTACCCATTCAAATACACTTGTAATAGTTTCTTTAGGAAGATTACTTTCATCTATTTTAAAATACACTATTTTAGCTAATTTAAACATTGATATCCATTCTAACTCAATTTCTTTAAACTCTTCCATATCTTCAATCTGAACATTTACGTCTTCCGAACTTTTAGAAATAATATCAGATTCTAAAATTTGAGTTTTATTGTCAGTGACTATTTCTATATCTTTTGTTTCTCTTGCTTCAGGTTTATCAATCTGTCCATTTTCTAAAAATTCGTTTAAATATTCTTGACTTTTTTCAATTCTGGCATTAAGTTCACTATAATCTTCAGTTTTTTTAGCCTTCAAAATCATATTCATTACATCAACATAATCATTAACAATACTATTTTTACCTTTACAACGGCTTTTTAAAAATTCATTTAACTGATTTTCATCTTTTTTTGTTAAAGCCCCAAATATATAAATATAACCATCTGGTAATTTACATGCATAAAATCTAGCCTGCATACTAATTTTAGGATTTTTTATTTTATAAATTTGTTTTTTATTACCATTTGGTAAAACTAAAGAGCGACTTTTAATTGTTTCAGAAAGTTGACCATTATTTAAAATAAAATCTTTTAATAAAATAGAAAATTCAGAAAAACGTCCTTTCTTTTTATTATCTTTTAAATCTTTAAATATCCTAAAATTACCAGCAGAAGATTCAGCAAAAATAATTTTATTAATATCTATTTCCTCTTTTTCTTCTAAATCTTTGGGTTTTAAATAATTACGACAATAATTAATTTTTTCATTCATCAATTCAATATTAAAATCACTAGTATTACTTTCAGCCATCAAAGCAATCATAGATGCTTTTTCAGATTCAAGTTTATCAATAATTTTTTTCATAATAACTTCAAAATTTTCTAAATTTTTATTAGGCAATACATCTTGTATTTTTTCAATCTCATTGGCATCAATAATTACATTTACTATAGCATTTATTTCTTCTTGACTCACACTATCCCTCCCGTTATTTTCATTATAGCACACTTGATATAAAAAAAGAAGAAAAATTTAGTTTTTCTTTAGCCTATTCTATTTACTTTACGACCATTTAAATATCTCACTTTCTTTTCTTTTCTTAATTCATTCTCATATCTTTCCCTAACATTTTTAGCAAAACTATCTATTCCGTTTTTTAAACTATCATATTGATTAAGTTTTCTATTTAATTGATGAAGCTGACCTTTAGTTAATACTAGTCCATGTCCATTCTTTTCTCCCGGTATAATATTTTTAAATTCTATAGCTAATTTTACTTCTTCAGAATCTGAACTGTTAATATAAGGTCTACGTTTATTTTTATTATAAAAAAGTATCACTCTAATTAAAATTTCTTGAACATAAAGTTCATTTAAATCCTTACTTATTTGTTTTACAGTAACATCTTTATCAATTATTTTTTTATAATATTCTATATTTTCTATAACCTTATCATAAAAAATTATTAAATTTGTTTCATCCATTTCAAAAGCATGTTTTAAAAAATCATCAGTAGAAATAAAATTATCTTTTTTTATTCTTTCATAATATTTCTGCTGTTTTATTTTATCCACAGTATAAATTACATATGTTTTTTCCGCTGCTGAAAGTTCTGCGAAAAGTAGTTGATAAGTTTCCTCTTCTAAATAATTTTCATGATTTTTCGCATACTCAATTACTCTTTCAACTTTGTTTTTATCAATTTTAACACTTTTTTCTATTTGATTTTTTTCTAAATCAAAAATTTTAAAAAGTAATTTACTAGCCATATTCGAATATTTATCTTCATCTAAAACAACTATTCTTTGCAAAGCTTTTACCGCATATAAAGGGATATCTTCTTTCTGACAATTTTCAACAGTTTCTTTTAAAAATTTCATTATTTCAATTTCTTTTACTGGAAAATGTAAAAGAAGTTTTTCCCATGTTGTTAAAGAATAATTTTTTACTATTTTTCTTATTTCTGCTCGTAAAGACTTATTACCGTTTACTAAAAAGTTTAAATAAATATCCGCTAAACCATGTTTTTCTAAATCTTCTAATACTGGAGCATGATTTTTTAAATAATTAAATAGTTTTTCTTTATTAGCTTCATATTCAGCTTTTTTCTTTAAATAAAAGCTATCAAAACCATCTAACTTACTTAATCTTTCTTCCTTTGAAATTGTTAAAGATGTTGGAAGTAAAATATTTAAAGCATTTAATTTTTCTAATTGTTCATTAGTAACATATTCTTCATATCTAAAAAGGACATTAAAAGCTTTTTTTACTTCTTTATCTTTAATAATAAATGAAGCAATCATACCATTTATTCTATTATCTTTTTTATATTTAGCTAGCAAATTAGTTGCATACTCTATTTTAGAAGCAATTATTTTTTCTTTAGTCACACTGTCTTTAATATCAATTAGTTCATTAAGAATTTCTTTTGAAAAATCTAATATTTTAAATTTATCTAAAATGTTATTATAAAAATTTTTTCTTTCAGGATACTTAATAATTAATTGTTTTATCGCTGTTATTATATCTTCATAAATATTTTTTATTTCCAAATGTGAGTTAAAATTATTAACCAAATCAAATATTTTTATATCTTTATTTTTACTCGAAGTAGATAAAGCTCTTCCTATTTGTTGCAAATAAATAATAGGAGAGGTTGTCTTTCTATTTAAAATAACTCCATCAACTTTATCAACGTGAACTCCTTCATTTAAAATGTTAACAGCAAACAAAATTGATAAACCTTCGTGAGAGTTATTAAACTTTTGTAATTCCTCTTTGTTTTCTTCTCTCGAATTCAAACTATGTACTTCATATCTTTGAACATTTTTAAAATGCCGAAACCATACTTCACTTTGACGAATATCTTCTTTAAGCGCCCCTAAAGATGAGCAAAAAATTATATATTTCTCACCGTTTTTTACATACTTATCAAAAAGAGTAGTATAAGCAAATTCGGGGTCAACATCTTTCTTAACTGCATCTAATCTTTTAATTAAACTCTTTTTAGTATCGCAAAAAGACAAATACTTAACTTTCCTTAAAGCTTCATTATATTCGCTATATAAAGATGCCCCAGAAGTAATATAAGTTGGTGCGGGTAAAAGTCCTTCGATTATTGCTTCAACAAGCGTTTTAGTTGAAGCTACATTACCATCAAAAAGTTCAGTTGTCATATTTCTAGCATTATCTAAATATCTAATTGGCGTTGCTGTAAGACCAATAAATTTTTTATCATTGTTTTTATCTAATAGTTTTTTTAACTCTTTTAATTTTTGATTTGTCTTTTCAGCACCAGTACGATGATACTCATCAAAAATAAAAACATCATATTTAGAAAACAACTCTTTCATGTCAAACTTTAAAAGTGTGCGATAAATCATCGTATCAACATTCAAATCTTCGGAATTTAAACCAAGGATTTTGGTATCTCTTTCAACTAATTGATCTAAAATTTGATAAGTAGGTGCAAGAAAGATGGCTTTTTTATCAGCATGTTCGGCCAAATACTTAAGAACAATAAAACTTTTTCCTGTCCCCGTAGCATGATTAATAACTGCACATTTATTATCTTTAAGCATTTCGGTAAGACATTTATATCCTTCTTCGTTATGCTCAAATAATTTTAATGCCATTTTTTCACCTCTTCCTTACAAAGATAAAGCTAGGATTTTTTCCTAGCCATCTATCTTATTTATTTATATTAATGTAAATAACGTTTTAATTTTTTAGTATGTTTTTTATTTCGTATTATAGTTATAGCGCTACTTTCTATTTTCATAATTTCTTCTTGCGTTAATCCAGTAAATTTTTCTATTTCTTTAAAAGTTCTAGGAATGTTATCTAATAAACCAAATCGGAGATTAATAATTGTTTGTTGTCTAGGGTTTAATTCCGCTAATATTTTTTCAATATCACTCTTAAGCATAGAATTACTAGCTATTTCAAATGGATCTTCTGACTCTGAATTATTTAAATCTTTTATTTCATCTTCAATCGATAACCAGTCTTTCATTACGCCTTCATCATAATAACCTTCTTCAAAATAAATTTCCTGCTCTTCTTCTAACAAAGCATCAATACTTACAGAATCATAACTTATTTGAAGCAATTCTTTCACACGTTTTGAAGGTAAACCAACAACATTACCTATTTCTTCTAAATCTGGTTCATGCTCAAGCTTAAAATATAAATCATCAATAATTCTTTGGATTTTTTCAACCGTTTCAGATATATGCGCTGGAAGTTTAATCATTCTTGTTTCATCAAAATAATGTCTATTTTGTTTTGTATTAAAAATATAAGTACTTAATTGACAATATTTAGCTTTTTCATTATATTGTTTTACATAATAATCTAAAGCTCTCATAATTTGTATAAAAGCTAAACTATATTTATCATCTTCTGGCAAATCATATTTTTTATACAAATCACGTATTAATGGTCTAGCTAATTGAAGATTATGTATAATTAAATCATTTCTTAATTCATAATATTTTTCTAATAACTGCTTATAAGTCTCCAGCATACCATAATCGTCAATATTTTCTAAATCTAAAGACTCATACATTTTAATTATTTCATAATATTTAGCAAGTTTTTTTAATTTTCTAGCTTGAGTTTTCCTGCTATAAGGTTTAGTTTCATTAGTTAATAACATTTTATTAACCGCATATCTAGAGTAACATTCTAATTCATTTTCCGCTGTACTATCATTACCCCTAATTCCATATCCTTGTTTTTCAATATAATTATATGCAATATCTATTTCAGCGTCATTTAATTCTTCTCCATCAATTTTAATACTTAATATTTTACCCAAAGGAATAACAATCTCATAATCTTTAGCATCTATCCCTTTACGATATTTCTGTACTATTTTTTCAACCTCTTCAATTATTTTTTTCTCTTTTTCTGAATCTACATCATCTAGAAAATCAAGTTCTAGTTCATGTTCAAAATGGTCATAATCTTTAACTTTCATAGTACATCCCCTTTCTTTATTGGTGAATATTATATACTTTTTTTTAATTTTGTCAAATCGACAAAAAAACTGCGTTAAGCAGCTTTTATTTCATTCATATAAGTAGTAACTTGACTCGCCCAAGTAGGACTAGCCGCATACTTTGGACCAATAGTCTCTGGAGTTGTTAGACCAACACTAAAATAGTTGTTATAAAGGTTACTCATATAAGCACTAATACCTTCTTCTAAAGTAGCAAAAGCTTTATAAGAGCCACCATTACATCCAGGACTACCTTTCATACCACCTACATTATTACACTGTTTTAAAAGTGTACTACAATTCCACTTACAACCAGTTTCATGCATAACAATTGCCACTGATAAGTAAGGGTCTATGCCTAAAGAAATCGCTTGAGTCGCAAAGGTTTCACCATATCCGGCTAAATCAGACGCTAAAGTTCTATTTAATTTAGCTGAAAGCTCTTCCATAGTAAGGCCATCATAAACAATAGCTTTAGCCTTTTCTTCCTCTTCTTTACGTTTTAACTCTTCTTCTTTAGCTTTTTCTTCTTCGGCTATTTTTTTCAGTCTTTCAACATTAACATCGACTTTTAGTTCTTCTGGTGAACTAGTAAAGTCTTCTTCTAAATTAAGCTGTACTTCTTCTCCCTCTAAAGCATTAGTATTAAGTACAGTGTACTCTTCTTTTTTATCAAGTGCGAGTACGACAGAACAATAAATTGTTCCTAGTAAACAAATGATTATGGCCATACTTACGGCCTTAATCGATCCACTTATTTTCATATTCACCCTCTCCTGCTTTTTTGGTTGAAACAGGCCCTATTCTAACACATATCCATATTTCTGTCAAATTTTGGCATCTAATATGTTACCTATAGTATATGTTAAAAGCTAAAAAAATATACAGAAAAACTACTAATTTTATCAATCAGTAGCCTCCATTTCTATACTTTCATCCTTTTTTACAACAAAATTATAATTATAAGTATTACCTTCTTCGTCGGTTAATTTAAGGTTGCCTTCTCCATAATTTATAATATGTAGATAAAGTTCACCATTCATTATATATGCACTACCTATATCTTCATTTTTTAAAGAAACTTCCCAATTATCATTAATATTTAACTCTTTATTAGGTAATAAATTATTAGTGACAAAATCTATATTTGTTCTAAAAATTAAAAATGCACTTAAAATAATACAAATAATAGTTAAAATAAAATTAATAATTCTCTTCTTCTTATCAAATAAAATTAAAATAAACATTATAAGCTGAAAAACACAGAAAATAGAACTTAATAAATGTCTTGGAAAAGTTAAATAACTCATTTTAAAATATCCTACTACATGATAACTTAATAAAAGAATAATTGGTAAAAAAACTAAAACACTAAAAAAATTACCTTTTTTTAAATAATAACCAAAATAAGCCATTGGAAATGTTAATAAAGTCCAACCAATCCAGTTATAATAGTAATGAAGAACCTCTATTCCAATAAAGGGAACTTCAATCAAATAAATTAGTGGTTGACTTATTAAAAAGAAAACAAAAGTTTTTAAAGCTGATTCAAGGGGACTATGACAATTAATAATTATGAGTAAAGCAAATAAAGTCCACCATTCAAAACTTATCGCAATATCGCGAAAAGAAGTATCTTTTAAAAAAGGTACTTGATTAATTAAAGCTGTATATATAGCTGTTATAATCGCAAATAAGATAACCTTTTTCCAAGTAAAATTAATATTTAAAATTTTATTCTTTATTCTATCCATATTACCACCCTTAATCTATATTTTGAAGTTCTAAAATGTATATTGTTTGCTGGGTATCACTATCTTTAGTACAAGTGATTAATGTAAGCGTTTGTTTGTTTTTATTTCGGTAAATCGTTACATCTCCATCTTTAGTTTCATTATAAATATTAACGAGCTTATATTCATACCTGTGTCCCTTATAAGTAATATAAGCCATATCACCTAAAACAAGCTGATATAAATGTTTAAAATATCCTAAATAACTACTACCTGAATGAGCTACTAATATAACATTTCCGTTTTTTTCGTCAGGATAATTAGATGGTTCTAAAAAAGTAACATTATGACTAACATTATTTACTTCACTATTTTTATCGTAAAAACCTCTATTTAAATTGATTTTAGGAATATCTAAAATACCTAAATATTCTCCAGTATTATACGCAGGATTAGGTTCTTTAATAACTTCCTCTTCTTCTTTCTCGATATTTTGCGGAGTATTATCTTCTTTTTCTGTCGATAAAGCAATACTTACTTTTTCATAAGCAGCTTCTTTTTTTTCCGTAAAATAATTAGAAAAAAGTAAAAAGATACCACCTAATATAATCAAAACCCCAATTGTAACAATTGTTTTATTATTAAGTTTATGCATAATCTTCACCACTATAAGTATATCAAAAAATAATATCCCTTACAATAAATTACAACTTTTTAGCACTCACTATTGACAAGTGCTAAAAAAAGAGTATAATGGTATTAGAATTTAGAAAGGAGGGCGTTATTATGCCAAATGGATATGAAGAAAATTTACAAAATGTTGTAGAAAAATATGGTCGGGATATTACTGAAGCTTTTAAAGCTGGTAAAATCGACCCTGTTATTGGTAGAGACGAAGAAATTAGATCGATTACCAGAATTTTATCGCGCAAAACCAAAAATAACCCGGTTTTAATTGGGGAACCTGGAGTTGGTAAAACTGCTATCGTTGAAGGTTTAGCAGGCCGAATTATTAAAGGTGATGTACCTAGTAGTTTAAAAGGCAAAAGAGTTTGGGAACTCGATATGGGAGCTTTAATTGCCGGCGCTAAATACCGCGGAGAATTTGAAGATAGACTAAAAGCCGTTTTAAAAGAAGTTAAAGATTCTAATGGCGAAATAATAATGTTTATCGACGAAATTCATATGATAGTCGGGGCGGGAGCATTAGAAGGGGCTATGGATGCTGGAAATATGCTTAAACCAATGTTAGCTCGCGGAGAAATTCACTGTATTGGGGCTACCACCTTAAACGAATACCGAAAATACATCGAAAAAGATGGAGCTTTAGAAAGACGTTTTCAAAAAGTTCAAGTTAAAGAGCCTACTGTTACCGATACAATTACAATTTTAAGAGGTTTAAAATCAAGATTCGAAGTATATCACGGAGTTACAATTAAAGATAAAGCATTAGTAGCAGCTGCTACTTTATCTGATCGTTATATTACCGACAGATTTTTACCTGATAAAGCTATCGATTTAGTTGACGAAGCTTGTGCAACTATTAAAACACAGTTAGAAAGTGTTCCCGTTAATTTAGATAATTTAACTAGAAAAATTATGAGTTTAGAAGTTGAAAAAGAAGCCTTAAAAAAAGAAAAAGACGAACTTTCAAAAAATAGATTAGAAGAAATTGAAACAAAATTAACTACTTTAAAAGAAAAAGAAAGTACTTTAAGAACTGCTTGGGAACACGAAAAAGAAATAAACAATGAAATTAACCATAAAAAAGAAGAAATCGAAAACGCTAATCACAATTTAGAGTTAGCCGAAAATAAATACGATTTAGAAACAGCAGCCAGACTTCGTCATGGAGTTATTCCTAAACTAGAAAAAGAATTAGCTGAACTTAAAAAGAATAACAAAAATTCTATTTTAAGTGATATTGTTGACGACGAGTCTATCGCAGCAATCATTTCAAAATGGACTAACATTCCTATTAATAAATTAGCTTTAGGAGAAAGAGAAAAACTAATTCATTTAGAAGAAAATTTAGCTAAAAGAGTTAAAGGTCAAGACGAAGCTTTACATTTAGTAAGTGATGCCATTAAAAGAGCAAGAGCTGGAATAAAAGACCCTAACAAACCAATTGGTTCTTTTATCTTTCTAGGTCCAACTGGGGTTGGAAAAACCGAAGTAGCTAAAAGTCTAGCTTATGAACTTTTTGACGACGAAAGACATATGGTTAGAATTGATATGAGTGAATACATGGAAGCTCATTCTGTTGCTAGACTAATTGGTTCTCCTCCAGGTTATGTTGGTTATGACGATGGTGGTCAGCTTACTGAAGCAGTTAGAAGAAATCCTTACAGTATAATTTTATTTGACGAAATTGAAAAAGCTCATAAAGATGTTTTTAATATTTTACTACAAATACTAGACGATGGAAGAATTACCGATGGTCAAGGAAGAACCGTTGATTTTAAAAATACTATTATTATTATGACTTCTAATTTAGGTAGTGAATATATATTAGAAGGTGATATTAATGCTAATAATATGGTTATGAATGAACTAAATCATACTTTTAAACCAGAATTTATTAACCGAATTGACGAAATAATTATTTTCAAATCATTAAGTAAAAATACTGTTTATGAAATTTTAGATAAAATTATTAGTGAAATAGAAATAAGGTTAGCTGATAAAAAATTGAAATTAACTTTGACCAAGAAAGCTAAAGATTTTATTGTGGAAAATGCATATGACGAAAGATATGGTGCAAGACCAATTAAAAGATATGTCAGTCGTAATCTTGAAACTATGCTAGCTAATAAAATTATCAACGACGAAATAAAGTTTAATTCAGAAATTATTGTTGATGCTGAAAATAACAAGCTTATAATTAAAAATAACTAGATTTTATGATGGAATGCTTTAAACATCAAAATCTAGTTTTTTTAATTATCTTTTTCTATACAGAATGCCGCATATAAAGGAAT
>CALVVT010000052.1 GCA_944363935.1 uncultured Bacilli bacterium | reverse complement strand
ATGTCTGAAGTAACATATATTGATAAAAATACTTTTGAAGTAAATAATGATATTATAGAAATAGATACGGAAATAGTAGATACTATTATCTTATTAAATAAAAAAGGTTATAAAACTAAATATTGTTGTGCGGGGCATAATGATAAAACTGTTCATACTTGCCTGTTAAAAGCATCAGAATTAGAAGGTGATTTACTTGAAAAATATGATGTTGATGTAATGAATGTTACCGTTGAAAAAGATAAAAAATGGGTTTACTATAGACCTTCTAGTACGGATATTTATATTATGTTTGATAAAGATTATAAGTTTAAAACATTGCCAGAGGGTTTTAAAAAGAAAGGAAAATGGGATAAAGACGGTTTTAGTAATGAAGAGTTTGATACGATAGAGAAAACATTAAGCTATTTTAATAATCATGTTAGAAAAAGCGATGAACAAATTTTAAAAGAAATAACAACTGAAAATCAAAAATTATTAAAATGGGCTCATAGTCTTCCTAATAATCTTAATAATTAAAATAAATGATTAAAAACCATTTTAAAAATCCTTTATTTATATTATAATGATAATGGAGGGTGGTTATGGAAAAGTATGATGTTGTAATAATTGGGGCCGGTCCGGCTGGTTTATTTACAGCTTATGAATTGATTGAAAAAGATAAAAAATTAAAAATTCTTTTATTAGATCAAGGAAGGTTTGCTGCTAAAAGAATATGCCCAATGAAAAAAGGAGAAAAATGTACGAACTGTCATCCTTGTCAAATATTATCTGGTTATGGCGGGGCAGGAACTTTTTCCGATGGTAAACTTAACTTTATTCCAAAACTTGGTAAAAGTGATTTATTTAAGTATATGGACGAAGATGCAGCTGATAAATTAATTGATAAGTGTGAAGAAATCTTTACCAAGTTTGGTATGGATAGTGATATTTATCCATCTAATATAGAGGAAGCTTCAAAAATAAAAAGTGAAGTTGCGAAATTGGGAGCAAGATTGTTATTAATTAAACAAAAACATTTAGGTAGTGATCACCTGCCTAAATATATTGAGGACTTTACTAATTATTTAAAAACTAAAGGTGTTCATTTACTAGAACAAGCAGAAGTGTTAGATATTCAAAGTGAAAAAGATAAAAACATTGTCATTATCAAAAATAAAGATAAAGTTGAAGCTAAAAATGTTGTAGTTGCTCCTGGAAGGACCGGCGCTAAATGGGTGCAGGAACTTGCTGATAAATATAATATTCCTTACTTATCTAAAAGTATTGAAATAGGAGTTAGAGTAGAAGTTCGAAAAGAAATATTAGAAAAAATATGTAGTATTATATATGACCCAACAATTTTTATAAAAACTAAAACTTATGGCGATGAAATAAGAACGTTTTGTACAAATCCTGGAGGTTTTGTTGCTAAAGAAAATTATTATGGTTATATTTGTGTTAATGGCCATTCGTTAAAAGAAGTTAAATCAAATAATAGTAATTTTGCGTTTATTACAAAAGTTAATTTAACTGAACCTGTAACCAATACAAGAGAGTACGGGGAAAGTATTGCTAGAATAGCTAATGTGCTTGGTGATGGCCGGCCAATTATCCAAACCCTTAAAGATTTAAAAGATGGTCGCCGAAGTCAGTGGCATCGTATTAATAAAGGTTTTATTACCCCGACTTTAAAAGATTGTGTTGCTGGAGACCTTGCGCTTGTGTTACCTCACCGAATAATTACTAATATTACTGAAGGTTTAGATACTTTAAATAAAATAATTCCTGGAGTTAGTAATGGTGAGACTTTGTTATACGGTCCAGAAATAAAATTCTTTAGTAACGAAATAGAAACGGATAATAATTTTAAATTAAAAAATTACAATGTTTATTTTATCGGTGATGGAGCTGGTAAAGCTGGAAACATTGTTACAGCAGCAGCTACAGGATTAGTCGCTGCTAACGATATTTTGAGGAGGTATAAAAAATGAAATTTTATGTTTGTAAAATATGCGGAAACGTTATTGAAATGATTGAAGGAGATGCTAAAAGATTAAGATGCTGCGGTGAAGAAATGAAATTAATGCGGGCTAATCATAGTGGTGAAGGAGAGAAAAAACACCTTCCGGTATATGAAGTTCATGGCGATAGAATTACCGTTAAAGTTGGTGAAATTACCCATCCAATGGAAGAAGACCATTTAATCAATTGGATTGCTCTTATTAGTCATGATAAAGTAGCTAAAAAATTCTTTAAACCAGGTGATATGCCGCAAGCTTCTTTTCCTTATATAAAAGGTTCTGAAATTTATGCTTATTGTAATAAACATGATCTTTGGATGACGAAAGTAAAATAAAATGGAAGAAAAAATATTATTTGCTAATGCCGAAGATAAGTCAGCTAGTGTTTATTATGAAGGAACAATTCTCGAATTAGGTAATTATCTAGACGAAGGTGTTTTATATAATCATATTAAAAAATCTGATTATACTCATATAGGTGTTTTTAGTGATAAAGAAGAAGAGTTAATAGCGATGGCTAATTCTTTAGCAATTCCAGTAATTGAAGTTAAAGATTTTCTCGCCCAAATTTATGCAACTGATATTCTACCTTTTGATTTAAAAAATCTTCAGACATCATTAGCTTATATGGGAATTAGTGATTATAATCATAGTAAAGCTTATTTAATTTGTGAAATATACCAGTTTATTAAAAAAGATTTATTATGGGAACAAGAATTTTATAGTAGGAGACCGTATGAAAGAAGAATATATCAAAATTACAGTTCAAGAGCTTAAAGCTGAAGCGGCTAGTTATGGCGATTTTAATCCTGATGGTCTTTGTATTTTATTTGCGGATAATATTAGTTTTATGCTTAATGAAGAAAATATTGAGCATTATATACTAACAATTTCACAGTATGTAGATACTAATTATTATCATGAATTTATTATTGCTTTTACTGAAGATAAACAATTTTTAATTGATCCAACTTTTGGTCAATTTATAAATAATGGTACCAAACTAATTAGGTTTTTAGCATGGCCGGGTGATGTATTAAAAACTAAAGAAAATGGTGAAAAATTTACCGAAGAGCTTTTAAATCAAGGATTATACGAAGTAACAGAAAGTGATGTTAAAAGTTATTTAAGTAGTTTTGATATTACAAAGCAAAATGAAGATATTGATTTTTCTTTTCAAAAGTTAAGAAAAGTCAATAATAAATAAGGAATAAAATCATAAACATTGTTAATAATTAAAATGGAGGAAAAGATTTAATATGAATAAAATAAATAAGAAAAAAAGAGAAATTGTAAATATGCTTCTGCATCAAAAATTAGATACAGTTGACGAAGAAGAATTAATTGATATGCTTATTGATAGTCCAATCGCTATTGATGTTGATAAACAAGAAAAACAAAATATGACTTTTGGCGAAAAAGTAGCTGATAAATTTTCGGCTATAGCCGGGAGTTGGACGTTTATTTTATTATTTACCTTATTTTTAATAGCTTGGAT
>CALVVT010000051.1 GCA_944363935.1 uncultured Bacilli bacterium | reverse complement strand
CATAAATAATAGTAGTATTATTTAGATTATGTTTTTCTAATACTGGTTTTAAAGTTTTATCTATTTCATAAGCAAGGACATGACCTGATACTTTATTTAATTCAGTTGTTAAAGATCCAGCACCTGGACCTATTTCAATTACTAAAGTATCTTTATCAATATTTGATTTAGAAATTATACTGTAGATAATGTTTTTGTCCACAATAAAGTTCTGACCAAATTTCTTTTTAAAGTTAAAGTTTTCTTTATTTAGTTCTTCTGTCATTTTTTTAGGAGAATATTCCATATAAATCACCAATCTTTTTATATAAATTTGCTTTGCTTTAAACATTATATCATGTTCTAGAAAGTTTTAACAATTTAGTATATATAATTAAATTTAAAAAAAATCATGATAGTTTACTATCTTTTATACTTATTAAATAACGGTTGATTGTTTTATTACTTTGTTTATCTGGTGTAGCTTTTTCAAAGACACCGCCATTATTTAAAATAACTTTTTTAGAGGCTTCATTATCACTATAGCAAGTAATTAAAATTTTATTAATTGGCATTGTTTTATACCATTTAATAGCTAAACTTAAGGCTTTAGTAGCATAACCTCTATTTCTTTAACGCCTAACTGTTTAAAATATGGTTTTTTAAATTCATCTTTTAAAAGTTCATCCCATTTTTTATTAATCATTATTACTGCACCTCTCGCGATATATTGTAACATTTTTCCTTGTAAAAAAAAAGAAAAAGATAGAAAAACCTACCAATAATTGGTAGGTAAAGTATTATCTAGTTTTGTGATGTTCTTCTTCTGACGGCTTTAATCCAGGTTCAGCATTTGGATTCATTGACATATTGTAATTTTGCTCTAAATTTTCAGAGACCTGCTGTAACATTTTATCCATCTCTTCTTTTGTAAAAGTAACGTTTAATCCATTGATTTGGAAAAGCTTAGAAACAATTGTATTAAATAATTTGTTATCTGAATCTTTAATATTTACGTTTCTAATAATTGATTTATTTCCTTGAATGAAACTATTAAGGCTAAAGAAGCTTCTTAGTGAAGGTTTAACTGAAATATCAAAATCTAAAGATTCAATTTTGTTTTTTGCAGCAACGTCAGGTGCAATATACATGTCTTCTATATTCTCGACATTTAATTTAACACTGTTTAATCCTTCATTGGGATGTAAAAGTATTTTATCATTTGAAGCTAGCCAAGTTAGATTAATTTCTGAAACATTTCCATTATAACCATCTAAAATATAATAAGAGGTGGGTTTTTCAAAATGTTGGGTAATAGGTCTAGAATAATCATGACGTTTGCTTGGCTCATTATACATTGTTACATGATAATCAATATTATTATAATTATATTGATAGAATGATATATTTTCGCCATATGTATGTCCTTCAATTTGTTTACGATTAGCCATAAAGTCAAGTTGACGAGTCATTATTTTAACATCTCTTTGGCTTAGTTCGTTTTCGCTATTTTCAAGTTGCTTCAAGTCAGATTGTTCATATAAATCTTCTTCTGAAGGTTTTAGTCCTGGCTCGGCATTCGGGTCCATTGACATATTGTAATTTTGTTCTAACCTTTCATCTGTGAACTTTTGAGCATTGTCATTAATTTGAGGCATGTTTACATCTCCATTAAGATATGGTGTTACTTCAGCACTTACAGGAACAATTCCTTTTGTTTTTAATTCATTTATTAAATCCATTGTTTCATGAGCACCTAATCCAACTCCGCCTAAAATTAAATCATAGCCCCCTTTTTCATTTGGTTGAACAATATATTCATTATTATTCATTTCAATTCCTCCTTTGTTTAACTTTATATTATCAAAAAAAAAAAAAAAAAACAAGTAATGTTTTCGATAAACCACTTGTCTTTACATCAATTTATTTATTTTAAATTACTTATTTAAATTATTAGCTATTTCAGCAAATATTTCGATAGGTAAAGCTTCAGCTCTAATAGTTAAATCTAAATTGTGGCTTTTTAAAACTTCTTCTACTTTTTCTAAATTATATCCTTTTAAATTATTTTTTAGTGTTTTTCTTTTTTGTTTAAAAGAATCTCTAACTAATTTAAAGAAAATTTTTTCATTATCGACTTTGACTTTATTTTCTTTTTTGGTAAAAGCAACGACAATACTATCAACATTTGGTTTTGGAATAAAGACATTTTTACTAACATCTAAAAGTTTTTCCACAGTATAGTAATAGTTTAAAAAGATTGAAAGTGAATTATATTCTTTAGTGTTTGGTTTTGCTTTAAACCTGTCACCAACTTCTTTTTGAACCATAACAACTATTTTATCGATATTTAATTTATCTTCGATTAGTTTAATTATTATTGGGGTGGTAATATAGTAGGGAAGGTTAGCCACAACATATGTTTTTTTATAATTATAATTTTTTAAATCTTCTTCAACATTTCGTTTTAAAAAATCTTCATAAATAATAGTAGTATTATTTAGATTATGTTTTTCTAATACTGGTTTTAAAGTTTTATCTATTTCATAAGCAAGGACATGACCTGATACTTTATT
>CALVVT010000050.1 GCA_944363935.1 uncultured Bacilli bacterium | reverse complement strand
CTAACCTCCTCTCAAAATAATTAGGTAGTCTGATAATTTTTATAATTGTCATATGGTAATTTAAATATTTTATAAATAAATGGGGATATCATAAAACATTGAACAATTAACGTAAATATAAAACAATTTTGTAAAAAACTATCAGACCATATAATTGATAGAATAACAAATGTAACTGCAATAAATGTAGATAACAACTTGTATATTCTACGCCTTTTTGGATTAACAATCGGTCTTTTTTCAGTATCAGCAGGACTGTTTTTGAAAATAAATAATGCGCATATAAGACCAATTAAAATCCTTGACCAAACAGGTAAGACAATGTTGGCTGCTATAAAAGGAACAGTAAGAAAGATAATCGAAGAACTAACTAAACATATCCAGCTTTTAGTAGCATGAAGTCCAAAAGAAGTAGCTCTAATAATATTATATATAATAGTAAAGATAATTACCTCTTTTAATATTCCAAGTACTAAAGCTATAGCAAAAATTACTATTGTTTTAGATATTGTTAAGTATAATCCTGTTAAACCATATTCGATAATTTCTAATTGTTCTTCTGAATAATCAGGAGAATTTTTTCGAATAAGATTTATTGATTTTCCTATTACTAATTCTTTCATAAAACCAACTGCTTTCTATTTGATGCTTTCATGTTAACACACTTAAAAACCAAAATTATTATTTTTGCATCATATACCTAGAAGCTTGTTCGAATAGGGAAACTTGTGTAACCGTTAATAACACTTTGCCGTGTTCAGACAAGAAAAAGGCTATTTGAGACAAAAAAAGATATTTTTGGAGAGAAGTATGGTAGAATTTAAACTACCGAAAGGTATAATAGTGCGCACGAACAGGTATTTAGTTTTTGGGTGTATGTTTAATGGGAAAAATCTGTATAGAAGGGAGATGTTAGACTATGACTATACGAGGAAAAGTTAAATGGTTTAATAATGAAAAAGGTTTTGGCTTTATCGAATATGGCGATTTAGAAGATATCTTTGTACATTATTCAGCAATTTTAACACCTGGTTACAAGACATTAGTTGAAGGCCAGTATGTAGATTTTGAAGTTGTTAGAACTGATAAAGGTTTACAGGCTAAAAACGTTGTTGAAGTAAAGACTACATTAGTTTAAAAATGTAGTTTTTTTCTGCTCTAAAACCATAGATTTTATTTCTTAAATGTGGTATACTTTTAGTAGGAGATGATAATATGAAATATAAAATCCACGGAAAGAAAGTAAAAGTAACTGATGCCATTGATAGTTACGCTAGTGCGAAATTAAAAAAACTAGATAAATATTTTGGTGAACCAGATAACTTAATGGCTACAATTGTACTTAAACCAGCAGGAGTAATGTTTGTTACTGAAGTTACTATTCCTGCTAAAAGAATAGTTTTACGGGCTGAAGATAAAAATAAAGATTTATATGCATCTATCGATTTAGTTTTCGATAAAATTGAAAGACAAATTAGAAAAAATAAAACAAGAATGAATAAAAAAGCAGTTAAAGAAAAAGCTGCCGAATTCGTTAATGATTTTGATATTGAAAAAGAAGAACAAGATAAAAGTAAAATTGTTAAAAGAAAAGAAATTGAACTTAAACCAATGAGTGAAGAAGAAGCAATTTTACAAATGAATTTAATTGATCATGATTTCTTTGTTTATCGTAACTCTAAAAGTGGCGATATTGAACTTATTTATAAACGTAAAGATGGTAATTATGGTACAATAAAAGAAAAATAAGGTTTAAAGACCTTTTTTTCTTTGAAATACTATTAATTTTCTTTAATTTTTGATACAATATTATGGAACATTGAAAGGAAGAATAATTATGAATTTATTTAAAAAAATATTTGACCATGAATATAAAGAATTAGAAAGATTTAAAGTTATTGCTGACGAAATAGATGCATTAGACGAAGAAATGCAAAAACTTTCTGATAGCAAATTACAGAAAAAAACGGAAGAGTTTAGAAAAAGACTTGCTGATGGTGAAGAACTTGATAGTATTTTACCAGAAGCCTTTGCGGTTGCTAGAGAAGCAGCTTATAGAGTTATTGGTGAAAAACCATATTATGTTCAGTTAATAGGTGGACTTGCTATTCATTTTGGTAATATTGCTGAAATGAAAACTGGTGAAGGAAAGACTTTAACTTCTGTTATGCCAGCTTATGCCAATGCTTTAACTGGTAAAGGTGTTCATATTATTACTGTTAACGAGTATTTGGCTGGCCGTGATGCTGAATGGATGGGGCAAATATACCGTTTTTTAGGTTTAACAGTTGGAGTTAATTACCGTGAACTTTCTTCAGCTCAAAAAAGAGAAGTTTATAACTGTGATATTATGTATTCGACTAATAATGAAATTGGTTTTGATTATTTACGTGATAATATGGTTGTTCGGGCTGCTGATAGAGTTCAAAGACCACTTAATTTTGTTATTATCGACGAAGTTGATTCGGTTTTAATTGACGAAGCTAGAACACCATTAATTATTTCTGGTGGCAAAATGCAATCAGCTAATTTATATATAAGTGCCGATAAATTCGCTAAAACATTAAAAGAAGGCGAAGGATATATTTATGACGAAAAAACTAAAAGTGTATCTTTAGACGAAACTGGTATTAAAAAAGCTGAAAAAACTTTTAATTTAAAAAATTTATATGATATGGAACATACTACTTTAGTTCATTTTATAAATCAAGCATTAAGAGCTAATTTTAGTATGAAAAAAGATTTTGATTATGTTATTCAAGATGGTAAGATTATTATCATTGATCAGTTTACTGGAAGACTTATGCCAGGAAGAAATTTTTCTGAAGGATTACATCAAGCAATCGAAGCTAAAGAAGGGGTTCAAATAAATGAAGAAACTAAAACTTTAGCGACGATTACTTTCCAAAATTTATTTAGAATGTATCATAAATTATCAGGAATGACAGGAACTGCGAAAACCGAAGAAGAAGAGTTTAGAACAATTTATAACATGTATGTTATTACAATACCAACTAATAAACCAGTTATTCGTAAAGATTTAAGTGATTTAATTTATGCAACAGAAAAAGGTAAATATGGTGCGATTATTAAAGAAATTAAAAGACGTCATGAAGAAGGGCAGCCAGTTTTAGTTGGTACAGTTGCCGTCGAACATAGTGAACTTATTAGTACATTATTGAAAAAAGAAAGAATTCCGCATGAAGTATTAAATGCTAAAAACAATGCTAGAGAAGCGGAAATAATTGCTAAAGCTGGTCAAAAAGGAGCAGTTACTATTGCTACTAATATGGCTGGCCGTGGTACTGATATTAAACTTGGTGAAGGTGTTAAAGAACTTGGTGGTTTATGTGTATTAGGTACTGAAAGACATGAATCAAGACGTATTGATAATCAGCTTCGTGGTCGTTCTGGTCGTCAAGGAGACCCAGGAATAACTCAATTTTATGTTTCTTTTGAAGACGATTTAATGGTAAGATTCGGAACTGATAGTGCAAAAGCAATGCT
Organism: uncultured Bacilli bacterium; assembly: GCA_944363935.1. Lineage (GTDB taxonomy): Bacteria > Bacillota_I > Bacilli_A > RF39 > UBA660 > Coprosoma. The sequence continues at coordinate 19,961 of CALVVT010000050.1, read as the reverse complement.
TCAAAAATTAGGGTTTGATGGTGAACTTTCAATTAGAAGTAAATCACTTTCTCGAACAATTGAGTCTGCTCAAAAAAGAGTTGAAGGAAATAACTTCGATATGCGTAAAACTTTACTTGAGTATGACGATGTTATTAATAATCAAAGAACTATTATTTATCAAAAAAGAAATGATATTTTAGATAGAGAGTCAATCCATGAAGAAGTTTTAAATAATTTTTATAATCATATTGAAACTATCGTTTTTGGCCATATTGGGGAAAATGAAAAGTTAACGGGTCTTGATGTTAGTGAAATATTAGAAGATGTAAATCAAAATTTACTAAAAGATCCATTAGAGCTTGACGAACTTGAAGAATTAGATCCTGAAACTTTAAGTAAAACAATCTATGACGAAGTTGTTAAGGAATATGAAGATAAATTAAAAGATATTCCAGTTGAAATCAAAAATGAGTTTGAAAAGGCAATTTCCCTTAAAGTTATCGATACTCATTGGATGGAGCATATTAATGAAATGAGTCTTCTTCGCGAAGGAATTGGTTTGAGAGGCTATGCTCAAGAAAATCCACTTCGAGCATATACTGCTGAAGGTTATGAAATGTTTGATAATTTGTTAGATATTATTGATGCTAATATAACGAGATTTTTAATTAAAGCGGAAATAAGACAAAATATTGAACGTAAACAAGTTATTAAAGGTCAGGCTGTTGAAAACCCTAATAAAGCAAAAAAAGCTACACCTAAAAGAGTAAAAAAAATAGGTCGTAATGAGCCATGTCCATGTGGGAGCGGGAAAAAATATAAACAATGCTGTGGAAGGAATGCCTAATACCTTAAAAATAAGAGAATGTTTGCATAAAAATATGTAAACATTCTTTTTGTAATTAAATTATATTGTGTTTCTATGTTCCCTTTAACTAACAATTGTAGTATAGTGTATGTTGAAAGGAACATAAGATTATGAATAAAGAAGAGCAAATTTTAAATCTGATTAAAGCAAATAATGGTATAATTACAGCAAAAGAAGTTTGTAAACATGGTATTAATAGTGTATTTTTAACAAGATTAGTTAAAGCTGGCAAAATAGAAAGAGTAAAAAATGGATTATATATTTTACCAAATACTTGGGGAGATGAATATTTTAATTTAATTTATGGAATCAACGCTACTTTTTCACATGACACAGCACTTTATTTTTTAGGTTTATGTGAAACAGTTCCAAGTATTTATCACATTACGGTCTGCCGAGGATATAATGGAAAATTAAAACATATGGATAATGTAAAATTACACTTTGTAAAAAAAGAAATCTTTGAATTAGGAAAAATAGAAATTAAAAGTCCACAGGGCCAAATTATTACTTGTTATAATGCTGAAAGATGTATTTGTGATTTATTAAAAAACAAAGATAAAGAGGATTTAGAAACTGTTAAATATGCTATTACAGAATATTTAAGGAACAAGCAAAATAGAGATTTACCAAAATTAGTAGAATATTCTATATGATTATTTCGAGTTTTGATTTAAGAAATAATCATAAAATTACTTCAAAAAGAGCTTACACCAGTATCTTAATACAAAATGTTAACATAGAAATATGTTAGCATTTTTTTGAGATGTTGTTAGTTATAAGTATTAAAAAATTAAAAGATTTCAGAAATAAATAATCGCCTGTTATAGTGCTAAAAGATATATTTGTAATTTATTAAAATAACTACTGTTAAAATGTTTTTTATTTTGTTATAATAATTATTAATTTAATGGGGGTAAATATTATGAAAAAGAAAATAACGCATCATGCTAGGCAAAGATTAAATGAACGTGTAAATTTAACTAAAAAAAGGACAAGTATAGCTAATATCGCATATTGTAAAGGACTAACACCACTACAGTATAGAGGGACTTTTTTTCAGTATTTAAGTACTAAAAAAGGCAAAGTAAAAGTATATCATGATTATATTTATATTTTTTCCAAAGCAAGAAAAAGGCTTATTACTGTTTTTCCCGTTCCTCAAAAATATTTACCAGTAGATAAATATAAGATACCACCAGAAATAATTAATTTAGCTAATAAAATAAATAGTTTAAATTCAGTAAATGTCAAAATAATAACTAAAGATAATTTAATTGTAGAAGGCATCTTAATAGATTTTTTTCGTCCACAAACAATGCAAAAAGTTAGAATAAAAAAAGCGATGGAAATCGTAAAAATAGACATTGATAATATAGAAGAAATTAAAACTAAATTATCGGTATAACTTGTTTTTTTCTTAAATCTAAAGTATAATTATTTTATAGAAAGCAGGGTTATATATGGAAAGAAAAAATGAAGTTTATAATAAAGTTCGTGATTTTAAAAAGCGGCATCATATAACTTTAAGTTGGCGAGTTAAAGCCCATGCGCGAGTAGCGGAAGAACATTTAAATAATGACGAAGAAGTTTTATATGCTTTTGCTGCACAAAAAGGTTTTAGTCCATTAGATATTTTTTCAACTTTTGTCGTTGTTGTTACCGAAAATAGACTTGTACTCGCACAAAAAAGGTTATTTTTTGGATATTTCTATTATAGTATCACCCCTGACTTATTTAACGATTTAACAATTAAAATGGGACTTATTTGGGGAAAAGTAATTATCGATACTGTTAAAGAAACAGTTACTTTGTCATATGTTTCAAAAGATGCTTTAGAAGAAATAGAAACAGTAATTTCAAAATATATGTTACAAAAGAAAAGAATGTTTGAACAAGGATTAAGTAAGCAAGAAGAAGCAGCTCTAGAAGCTGAACTTCAAGATATTTCTGAAAATGGTGAAGATTAATAATCTTCCTTTTTTAAATTTGCTATTTAATAAGTAATTGTATATAATTTTAATAGGAGGCGTTAGTATGAAGTTTTTGCTTAAAGTTTTAGGCTGTTTATTAATTATTTTCTTTGCCTTAAAGTTTGTTATCCATCTTTTAGATAAAGGACATATAGAAACATATAATAGTGGTAATTTTAATATTGTGGAAAATTATACAGCTAAAGATAATAATTATAAATTTAATATTAAAAATGATAAATTTAAATTATCTTTTGATGTAACCTATGATTATAATAAAGGTAGTAATATAATTACTAAAATCCACCATAAAAAAATAAATAATTACGAATGTATTTTACCTATTTTTAAAGGAAATAAAATTTTAACTGATATTATGTGTAAGCAAAATAATACTGTTTATTATGGAAATAATATTGATAATGAAATAAGTGATTTTATTAAAGAAATGGAGAAATATGGGTATCAACTATCTAACTTTAAAGATAAAGCCAAAAAAACTAAATTATCCGTTAATACCGCAGTTTATAAGAATAACATTTTAGAAAATCATTATCTTGCCCTTGAAAATTATAAAGGACTAGTACTTTATAACACTAAAGAAATGGCTGTACCTTTATTTGAAAATGATATTTATACAAAACCAATTAGTACTTTTACTGATAAATATTATATTGTAGCTGATTATAATAATGAATATTCGTTTAAAATTTTTAAAGTTGTAAATATTATTAATGGCAATGAAAAAGAAATTAGAAGTTATGACGAAATATCTTTTGATTCTTATATTATGGGCATTATTAATAATGAAATTTATTTGTTTGATAAAGATGCTAAAGTTCAGTATAAAATAAATATTGAAAAGGAAACAGTTACTAAAATGGAAGATATAAAATATTATGATGGGAAATGGCACATTATGAGTTTAAAAGATGCCTTAAATGAAAAGAAGTTTGATAATAATAAAGCGACAGTTAATAATTATGAAAAGGCTGTTAAAATAGGTAAATATTATTATTTGTATGAAAAAACTGGTGATAATTATAATGTTTATAAGGCTTATAATAAACAAAATAATCAGCGAACATTTTTATTTAAAACTTCTGATATAAATAGTATTATTTATTTAGAAAATTATATTTATTTTAAAAATGGAAATACTTTTTACTATTGGTCAAATAATGGTGTTAAAAAAGTTTTAGAAAATTCAGAGCTTGAGTTTAATAATGATTTATCTTTAGGTGTGTTTATTAATTAAGGGTAATAATATAGAGAAAGGAATGAACCTTAATATGACAAAAATAGGATTAGTTTTATCAGGCGGCGGAGCTAAAGGCGCTTATGAAATAGGTGTAGTTATCGCACTAAAAAAATTAAGAAAAAAAGTTGACATTGTAACCGGAACATCTATTGGCGCTTTAAATGGTTTGTTTGTTGCTAGTAATGATTTAAGAACCGTATATAAACTTTGGCGAAAAATAAATTTTGGGATGATTTATAGTGAAAATGACTTTAAAGCTTGTAGCGACGATAAAATTATTGATATTTATAGAGAATATGCGAAAAGTTTTATTAAAGAAGGGGGATTAAACGTCTCAAAAATTGAAGCTGTTTTAAATAAATATTTTAAAATAAATAAATTTATAAATTCTAATATAGATTATGGATTAGTAACTTATAATTTAAGTAAACATAAACCACGGCTAATGAAGAAAAAAGAACTTATTAATAAAAATATAAAAGATTATGTTATAGCTTCGGCTTCCTGTTATCCGGCTTTTAAACCGAAAAAAATAGGCACTGATTTATATATTGATGGCGGGTATTATGATAATTTACCAATTAATTTAGCTATCGAAATGAAAGCTGACGAGATAATTGCTGTTGATCTTCGGGCTGTTGGTTTTAAAAGAAAAGTATTAAATAAAGGCATTCCGATAACTACAATCTCACCTAAAAATAATATTGGTTCATTTTTAGTATTTGATAAAAAACAAAGTAGAGAAGCTATAAAGTTCGGTTATAACGATACAATGAAAAAATACCGTAAATTAGATGGTAATGTTTTTACTTTTAAAAAAGGTCATTTGGTCAGAAATTATAATCGTTATAATGAAAAAGTAAAAAATAATTTATTAACTTTAAATATAAAATTACCTATTTTTAAAAACATTTTTAATGATAAGTTTGCTTATAATAATTTTAACAAATTAATAGAATATGGTGGAAAAGTATTTGGCTTTAATGAAAGTGTTATTTATAATATAAAAAGTTATAATAAAGGATTACTTAATGAACTATATAAAACTTCCGCATTTTCTAAAGAACAATTAAAAAATAATTTTAAAGATAAAAAATTTTTAAATCTAATCGACAAAAGAGGAATTGTCAAAATGTTTTATTTAGCTATAGTAAATGCTAAAATGGAAGGTGTTTTAAAATATATTGTCCTATTTCCTAATGAATTTCTACTTTCTGTATATTTATACACAATCAAAGGAAATAAAAAAGCATATTAAAGGTAATATTTATGAAAGAAATAGTAAAATTATTATTTCTTTTTTTGTATATATTTTTAAAAGTGTAAATATAATGTAATATGATAAAAACAATTATTAAAGGATTTCTAATAGGGGCGGCGAAAGTAATTCCTGGTTTTAGTGGTTCGTTATTGGCTATGATTTTTGGCGTTTATGAACAAACATTAAACATCATCGTAAATATCAGAAAAATTACTTTAAAACAATTATTATTTTTATTTAATCTTGGATTTGGGATTATTTTAGGAATAGTTTTATTTAGTATGCTTGTTAAATTTTTATTAGCCAAACTATATTTTCCAGTAATGTTATTATTTATTGGAATGATAATTTCTAGTGTAAAAGTTTTATTTAATGAAACAAAAAATTATTTAATAACGTTTAAAGGAACAAGTATAAGTTTAATTTCTATTATTTTAGTTTTGGGGTTAGATTTTATTAAAAGTGATAGTTTAATAACTGTTAATAATTATTTATATTTTCCGCTAGGAATAGTGGAAGCTTTAACTACTTTAATTCCTGGTATAAGTGGTACTAGTATTTATATGATATTTGATGTTTATGATGTCGTTTTAGATTTTTATGCTAATATATTTAATGTTAATAATTTTATTAATGTAATTTATTTTGGCCTAGGATTAATTACGGGAATTTATTTGGTCAGTAAAATAATTCTTTTTTTCCTTGAGAAGTATCGATTGGCAGTTTTAACAATGATATTTGGTTTTATGGTTGGTGCTATTGCTATTTTATTAAAAGATACTTTATTAGTTAATTTTAATATTTGGGATGTTACTATGGGGCTATTTTTATTGTTACTAGGTTATAAAATGGTAAATCATATATTTAAGTTAAATGCATAGAATAAAAAGAGAGGTGGAAAAATGAAAAAAAAATTACCTGGTGTTTTTCCAGGAAAAGTAAAAAAAGATGCCGGAAATAATATTAAAATGACGTATGTTAATGCTAAAGAGGAAATAAAGGAAGTTTCAAATAATAAAAATATTTCACAAAAAATAAATGAAATATTTAAAGCTAAAAATTATATTTATAAAGCTGAAGTTACAATTACTTTAAAAGATGGTAGTCATTTAGATAAAAAAATAGTAGGTAAAAACAATTTAAATTTAATAACAATGGATAATGAATTAATTCCTATTAATAATATAGCTGATATTGAAAGAAAATAAAAGATAGTCTAAATTAATGGACTATCTCTTTTTGATAAAAAATTAATCTCATTCGAGTTTATGTTTTAACTGGTGGCTCCGGACAGAATCGAACTGCCGACACGAGGATTTTCAGTCCTCTGCTCTACCGACTGAGCTACGAAGCCATATGGCGGTTCCGACGGGAATTGAACCCGCGATCTTCTGCGTGACAGGCAGACGTGATAACCGCTACACCACGGAACCAATTGGTTGCGGGAGCTGGATTTGAACCAACGACCTTCGGGTTATGAGCCCGACGAGCTACCAAACTGCTCCATCCCGCGATATAAAACATAATGGCGGAGAAAGAGGGATTCGAACCCCCGCGCCGTTTCCGACCTCCCGGTTTTCAAGACCGGTCCCTTCAACCAGACTTGGGTATTTCTCCGTATGGTGCCTAAGGCCGGACTTGAACCGGCACGGGATGTGACTCCCGCAGGATTTTAAGTCCTGTGCGTCTACCAATTTCGCCACTCAGGCACATATATAATCTAATAAAAATGGTGTCCCGCCCGGGATTCGAACCCGGGACCCTTTGATTAAAAGTCAAATGCTCTACCTGCTGAGCTAACGGGACGTGGCTGCCTCGGCTAGATTCGAACTAGCGAATGCCACAGTCAAAGTGTGGTGCCTTACCGCTTGGCTACGAGGCAACTCAAGTGGTGGAGGGAGATGGATTCGAACCATCGAACCCGAGGGAACAGATTTACAGTCTGCCGCGTTTAGCCACTTCGCTACCCCTCCAAAAGAAATGGTGCCGGAAATAGGACTTGAACCCACAACCTACTGATTACAAGTCAGTTGCTCTACCAGTTGAGCTATTCCGGCACATGGTGGGCGATATAGGACTCGAACCTATGACCCCTTGCTTGTAAGGCAAGTGCTCTAACCAACTGAGCTAATCGCCCAATATCTCTGGACGTAATTAAATATAACATGGATAGCGTTATTTGTCAATAGTATTTTTTAGTTTTTTCAATAATTTTTAATTTATTATTGATCCAATATGGTAATTTTTGTTTTAAAGTTGTAAAACCATTAGGTGTTTCTCTTATTTTTTTTCGGCGATATTGGCCATTTATTTTATAATTTATATTTTTAATACTAACTTTTAAATGGTTTTCTTCTTCGTCAACGGCTAATATTTCTACATATATATGGTCTCCAACATTGACAAAATCATGTATATCTTTGACAAATCCACTAGATATTTCAGAAATATGAATTAAACCAGTATAAAATTCGTCAAAAGCCATGAAAGCTCCATAATTTTCGATACACGTAACTACACCTTTGACAATTTTTCCTTTTTTATATATTGTCATAAAATCGCCTCTACCAGCATTATATCATAAACTTTTTAAATAATAAAGGTTTACTTGTTTTTGTGATTTATGTATAATTATATTGGTGATGGAAATGACAGAAGAAGAAAAAATAAAAGAAATAATTGATAAACTTCGACCTTTTTTAGTTAGTGATGGTGGCGATATTGAGTTTATAAAATATGAAGATAATATTGTCTATGTTAAAATGTCTGGTGCCTGTGCTGGCTGTGAACTAATTGATTTAACTTTAAAAGATGGGATAGAAGGCGCGATTAAGGCTGAAGTACCATCTGTTAAAGAAGTTATAAATGTTAAATAACTTCTAACCACTCAATAATAGGAAAATTAATTTTGGCTTTAAAACTTTGGTAAATTAATTTTAATATTTTAATATAATCGTCAATTTTATCGACGATTTTTTTGATGCTTATTTCGTCTAATTTTCCTTTTACAATATCTTCATATAAATCAAAATAATATGTAGGATATAGCATTCTAGCCATAAATATGTAATATTCGTTATTAGTAAGATTAGCTTTTTTTAAAAAGTCATTAAGTTCTTCAGTAATACTTTTATTATTAAAAAATTTAGCCTTAAAATATTCAGTTACGTCTCTTACTCTAGAATCAATTATTAAATTTAACGGATTATATAATTCTAAAGATTTATCGTTTGCCTTAATTCTTTTATGGGCAATAACTGTAGGAAAGTCAAAGCTTGGTAATTCATTTAATAGTTGAATACTAGTTTCTCCAAGATTTAAAAAAAAATCAAAACTTTCGTTAACTAATTTATATCGATGTTTAATTCCGGTTATTTGATAAGCTAGATTATCGTTTTTATGACTCCATAATTCTTTTAAATTGATATTATCTTGATTTTTAAAATATAAATTACTAAAACTTAAAACTTTATTTAAAGTGACTTTTTCATTATAGTAATTAGTCTGTAATAAAATATAAGCGATACCATTTATAAAAGTTAAAAAATTATTATCTTTATTTAAAATAATTTGGTGAATATAAATATTTCTTTTTATAAGTTCTAATTGTAATTGATAAGCTTTAGTTAAATGATTAATATCTTCAGTAAATTCTAGAAGGAAATAGCGTTTTCCATTTAAATCAAAATAATAATTATTTTCTGTTTGATGAATATTTTCAAACACAATATTATAATAATAAGCAATGGCGTTTTTCATAAATATTCACCTCTCCTTACATTATATGTTTAATTTATGAAAATATAATCATTTAAAAATGGGCGAGTATTTTATACAATTTATCTATTTAAGAATATGTTATATTGAGAATAGGGGTGGATTATATGTGTAATAACAAAGAAAATAATGAAAATTGCTGCATTGCGGAAATTTTAACGGTAATAAATATTTTACAAGAAAATGCTGAATGTTCAGATGCTTGTTTAGATACTTGCGATCGTGGATTTTTAGGCTGTTCTGGGCAATCAGTAGGTTGTAATACTAGACCAATAATGTTATATACTTGTTGTGGTAATGGTACACCATGGAGTATGCCAACTACTAAAGATAATGTAGTTTGCGGTGATACTGGTACTACTTGTTCTAACGTTTTCCGTGTTGAGAAAGTTGATGGTTGTTGTGCAACATTTAGAGTTTTAGCACCTAATCCTGATACAACAGCAGTAGCAACTAGACCTTATGTAGCAACAAACTCATTTTTCACAATGAATTTAAATTGTTGTTGTGTAATTAAATGTTTACAGGATACATTTGTAGAATGTATTTAAAGTTGTTACAAACTGTTACGAAATTTTCGTAACAGCTTTTTTTCCTAATAAAAAGAGTAAAATAACTTGACTTGTACTTATTTTTGTGGTAGTATTTATTTGTCAGTGTTTTTGACACACTTTAAGGCGCGTTTGACGTGCGCTCTTAGCTCAGCTGGATAGAGCGTTTGGCTACGAACCAAAAGGTCAGGGGTTCGAATCCCTTAGAGCGCGCCATATCGGGAAATAGTTCAACTTGGTAGAGCACTTGATTTGGGATCAAGAAGTTGCAGGTTCAAATCCTGTTTTCCCGACCATTTAGTTTATAATCCCTTGCTAGTCAAGGGTTTTATTATGCTTTTACACTCCACTTATTTAACTGAATTTTAAGGTACTTATGTTATTTAAAATTAGGAGTAGATTAATAGAGAATAGGTATGCGACATTGGAATATGTCCAAGTTTTTGCAAAATAACTGTTATTGAAATTTCATATTACAGTAATAAGGATGTATGACTATGTCTAAAGTCATATATTCTTATTTTTTATTTCACAATATTTATTTTATCGTAAACAGATTTTAATGCATATTCTTTATTATGCATATAAAAATAATCATTTTCTCTTGAATATAATTATATAATATTATGAAGTGATAGGCGGTATTATTTTAACATTTATAATAATTTGTATTATTTCTAAAAAATGATTTAAAAATCCTCAAAAATATTGACAAAATATAAGAATGGTGTTAGAGTATTAGCCAAGATATTTTAATGGATGTTCTGACTATTGAAATGCTGATATTAAAAAGGAGGGGATTTAAATGGATCAAGAAAGAATTGAAGAACTACTTAAATTAGGCGAAGAAGTAAAGAAAAGGGAGGATAAAATGACTGATATAAGGCCAAGAGACTGGATGAATTTAGACACACGAGTTTCTAAAGTATTGAGATTGTTAATAGAAGCAGAAGATATTTTAATGGATTTGGATGATTATCAAATGGGAAATGGTCAGTATTATACTGATTTTGAAGAGTTATATAATCAACTAGCTGATATTAGAGAACATTTTGCTGATTATATTGATAAACATTTAGAATTATTAACCATGGATAAAGATATTGATAAATATTTTAATAAAGATAACATTGATATAAACAAGTAAATGTTTATTATAAATTTTAATGGGAGGTTTTGGAAAATGAAAAAAGAAGAATTACATAAATTTGAGGGTGAAAATGGAATAACAAGAGTAAGAAGAACATCTAATGGTGATATAGTTATTGATAGCTATATGGGGGATGTAAAAGATAAAGATAATCATGATAGACTTACTTTAAATGTTACTCAAGGAACATTATCAGGACATGGTTTTGGACATCAAGATCCATTTGATACTGGCAAAGACAATAAAACTTCAAAACAAAAATAATTCACAAATAACTATATTTATGGTTAATTGATAAAGAATAAAATTATAAACATGTTTTGTTTTTGCGATTAGCAAAAATGAAAGTTGGGAAAATAATTTTATCTTTTTAATAATTAGGTGCTAGTAGATATTTTTTAATTTCTCTTCCTGTTTTCCCGACCATTTAGTTTATAATCCCTTGCTAGTCAAGGGTTTTATTATGCTTTTAAAGCAATTTATCTAATAAAAATATTTTGAAATAATTTTTGGTATTTAACACTAGTGTTGTTTTGTAATTAAAATTATTTTAGATTTATAGGCATACTCTCCATTATAATTATATATAATAGAGGTAGAACGGAGTGATATGTTGAATAAAAAAATAATTGGACTTGTTAGTTTGCTTGCTTTACTTATATTAGGATCTATTTTAATATTTAATTTACAGAAAAAGGAAGATACTAATAAACTTACTGCTACAGTTTTGGCTGTTAGTGGCGATAATATAACTATGCAGGATAGTAATCACGTTATTTATACAATGAATATATTAGATAGCACTTTAGAAGTAGGTGATATAGCTGAAATAGAGTATACGGGATTATTAGATAAAGATAAAAGTAATCAAAGTATTGAAGTTGTAAGTTATCAAAATGCTAAAATGAGTAATAGTGATATTCCAAGTAGTTGGCAAGATAATGGTATTTTTAAAGATTATTATAGTTTTGCTAAAGAAAGACTAGATAAAATGACTTTAACCGAAAAAATAGCGCAACTTTTATTGGTGAGATATCCGGATAACCCGCAAGCTGCTTTAAGTAAATATCAGTTTGGTGGTTTTGTCTTTTTCGAAAAAGATTTTAAAGGTAAAACCAAACCGGAAGTTAATAGAATGATTAATAATCTCCAAAGTATGGTTAAAATACCGCTTTTAACAGCTACTGACGAAGAAGGCGGTGAAGTTGTTAGAGTTAGTAGTAACCCTAGTTTAGCTAAAGAAAAATTTAAATCTTCTAGAGAATTATATTTAGCCGGTGGTCTAGAAAAAATAAAAGAAGACACAATTCAAAAAAGTACTTTATTATATAGTTTAGGTCTTAATGTTAATCTCGCACCTGTAGTTGATGTTACAACTAATTCTGGTGATTATATGTATAAAAGAGCTCTAGGAGAAGACACCGCTACAACTGCTAAATATGCCGATACTGTTATTAGGGCTAGTAAAGGTTATGGTGTTTCTTATACCTTAAAACATTTTCCAGGTTATGGCAATAATGGTGATACGCATAATGGAACAGTAACTGATAATAGACCTTATGACGATATTGTCAAAAATGATTTACCACCTTTTGAATCTGGAATAAAAGCTGGAGCAGAAGCCGTTTTAGTAAGTCATAATACAGTTACTAATATAGATAGTTCTAATCCTGCCTCTTTATCAGCAGATGTTCATAATTTATTACGAAATAAATTAGGCTTTACTGGTGTTATTATTACTGACGATTTAGATATGAAAGCAACATCTGGTATTAGTAATGCTACCGTAAAAGCTATACTGGCAGGAAATGATTTAATTATCACAACAGATTATGAAAAAAGTATTAATGAGATAAAAACTGCTTTAAATGATAAAACGATTAGTGAAGATTTAATTAATAAACTTGCCTTTAGAGTTTTAGCTTGGAAATATTATAAAGGTTTAATATTTGAAAACCAAAAATAGTAAAAGTTAAGATTTAAGACAAAAAAAGGGGCCTTTGAGACCTCTTTTTGCTTTTTTTTGAATATTTGTGCTATGGTCTTATCAGAAAGTTGGTTTTATTATGCAAGAAATTTTTAATTGGATGTGTGAATTTATGACTTTTTGGTATGTAGACTGTGGCGATAAAAAAGATATTTTATATCCGATAACAAAAGCAGACCAAAAAAAAGTTATGACTATTTTAGATAAGAGAGCTAATATACTAATATATGATAATAATTTTTATTATTTATTTAAAGATGTAATTATTAGTTCAAAAAAAACTTCGTATACTTTTTATTTGAAAAAAGCTAGTTATTATCGCAAGCAAAAAGCTTTAGTAATTCTTCCTTATAATTTAAATGAATCTTTAATAGAAAAACTAGAAAAATTAAAAACTTACTATTTAAATAATAATTTACCATATATATTGATAATTATAGAAAATTTAGTTAATAATGACTATCAAAAATATTTAAATGATATTACCTATCTTAATTACGAAGAAAAAAGATTAATAGTTCATGCTGATATTAAAGTAGTTATAGATGGAAAAACTTATTTATTTCTTTCTAATAATAAAACAAATAATAATAATCAAAAAATAATTGATATTTTGAAAAGTCAAAAAATAAATTTTAAGTTATTTAAGAATTAGTTTTGTCTTTTAAAATGCTTGTAAATGTGTTAAAATGTAGTAGAGGAGGTAATAAATGATTTGGATTATTTTAATAATTGTTATTTTACTAGTATTAATTATTTTCTTATATAACTATCTAGTAAAACTTAATATAAGGTGTCAAAATGCTTGGTCACAAATAGACAATCAATTAAAAAGAAGGTATGATTTAATTCCTAATTTAGTTGAAGTAACTAAAGGCTATGCCGCTCACGAGAGGGAAACTTTAGTTTCAATAGTTAATGCTCGTAATCAAAATCCTACAATGAATGAACTGGCAAAAGAAACAGAAGTGGTAAGTGAAAATGTTAAACAATTATTAGCTGTAGCTGAAAATTATCCCGATTTAAAAGCTAATGAAGTATTTAAAAATTTACAAATAGAACTTACTGGAACTGAAGATAAAATTGCCTTTGCTAGACAGTTTTATAACGATACTGTCCAGCACTATAATAGTGCGATTATGATGTTTCCAAGTAACATTATGGCAAAAATTTTAAAGTATAAAGAAAAAGAATATTTTAAAGTAACAGAAGAGGAAAAGAAAGAGGTTAAAATAGAATTATGATTTTAAAATCAGTTAGACATAATAAAATAAAAACAGGTTTTATTATTACTTTATTTTTTATCTTTATTACTTTATTTGTTTATTTTTTATCGAGAATATTATTTGACGATATTTATATAGCAGCAGCTATTGGACTTTCAGTATCAATTATTTCAGCTTTTACATCTTATTATAATTCTGACAAAATGATTCTTCATTTAAATAATGCCAGACCAGCTACCAGAGAGGAATTTTTACAATTAAATGTTTCTTTAGAATCTCTTTGTATCGCATCAGGACTTCCTTTACCTAAATTATATGTTATGGATACCCCGGCTTTAAATGCTTTTGCTACAGGAAGAAATCCGAAAAATGCTGTTGTTTGTGTTACAACTGGTTTATTAAATAAGCTTGATAAATATGAACTTGAAGGTGTTTTAGCTCACGAGCTTTCACATATTAAAAATTATGATATTTTACTTTCGACAATTGCGATTGTTATGGTTGGGTTTGTTACCATTATTGCTGATATACTTACGCATAGTTTTCTTTGGGGAGGAAATAGAGATAGTGATAATAAAGGTTCAGCTATTGTTATGCTTGTTGGTATTATTTTTATTATATTATCACCAATCTTTGCTAGTTTATTAAAACTTGCTATTTCCCGTAACCGTGAATATTTAGCTGATGCTAGTGCTGTTGAAATTACGCGTAACAAACAAGGTCTTATTAGTGCTTTACAAAAATTAGAAACTGAAAATGAACCGATGAATATTAATGAAGCTACAGAATCATTATTTATCGTTAATCCTTTAAAAGGGAAAAAACAAAAAGATTCGCTTTGGAGTACACATCCAAATACTCAAAATAGAATTAAAAGATTACAAGAAATTAATTAAGAAAGAAGTGATAAAATGAATGAAAACAAACGTTTACTAGCACTATTAGGAGTAGTAATTTTAATTATTGTTGTTATTTTAGCTATTGTTTTTTGGCCAGAACCAGATAAAACTTTTACTTGTAAAGTTAAAGCTTTAGAAGGTTATACTAATTTAGCTAGTATTACTTATGAAGATTATGATTGTTTAAAAGAAGAAAACAATGTAGTTATTGCTATTGGTGATATTAGTGCTAAAGAAAAAGATAGTTTAAACAATGTTGGTAGTGATAATGGAATTGGTATTTATTATTTTAATGATAAAGCGAACCAAGATAAAATTGAAAAAGAGTTAAAGTATAATGATAAATCATTTACTAAAGATGTTTTATTAGTTGTTAATGGTGGAAAAGTATCAGCCTATAAAGAAGATATTTTAAATAATGAAAAAAGTATTTATGGATTTTTAGACGAAGCTGGAGTTACTTCTTTTGCCTGTGGTGTTGTTAGTAGTGAAGAATATGAAAATTTAGGTGAAATTACTTATGACAATTACGAATGCTTACTTGATAGCAATAAACCATTTGCTTTAGTTATTGCCCAAACTACTTGTTCATATTGTCAGCAGTTTGCTCCTATTATAAATGATTATGCTGGGGAAAATAATATTCCAGTTTACATGATTTATCTTGATAAATTATCTGAAGAAGAACATTCTAATTTAATTAGTTCTTTAGATTATTTTAAAGATAATAATAGTTGGGGAACTCCACTTACTTTAGGTATTGATAATAAAGAAGTTGTTGCTAATTTAAGTGGTTATACTGACGATACTAATGCTATAGACGACTTTATGACTCAAGCAGGATTAAAATAATATTAAAACTGATAATTTATTAGCAAAATTATCAGTTTTTTAGTATAAATTATATATATTTGTATATATGTAATTACTTATTTTCTGGTTTAGACATTATATATAATAGGAGTTGGTAAAATGGATATATTAAGTTATATAATGGATAATAAATTAATATTAATACCGGTATTATATATAATTAATTATATAATTAAAAAAACAATGGTAATTCCTGATAAATTTTTACCATTGTTATTACTTGCCATTGGTATAATATTGTCAGTATTAATGGGTGGTGATATTGTAAATAATATTGTTCAAGGTATATTAGTTACAGGGGCTACAGTTTTAACAGATCAAATTGTAACTACGAAAAAAACTGAATAAAATTAAGCTAATAAATATAAATAATAAATTAAAAATAATAAAAGCATTATAAATCCTTCTTTTTTGCTAATTGTTTTTTCACTTCTGGCGAAAACATATAAACAAGTTGAAGAAATAAATACCATTAGAATATCAATAAAATTAAATCCTGTAAGATTAATACCACCAAATATTGTAATTGGAAGACCTAAAACAATACAAATGTTAAAAATATTCGTTCCAATAATATTTCCAATAGCCATATCAAATTCCTTTTTTTTCGCACTAGTAATAGTAGTTACCATTTCTGGTAAACTAGTGCCGATAACAATTAATAACATAGTTATTATTTTTTCGCTAACATTTAAAGCATAAGCTATATTTTGGGCACTACTGACAATAATATCACTACTGAAACTGATTAAAATAATCGAAGTAATTAATAGAATAATTGCTACTCCAGAACTATATTTAGGATTAGTTTCTTCAGAATCTTTATTCCTTTTAAATAATATTTGAACTAAATAAATAACAAAAATACTAAATAATAAAATTAAAATAAATCCATCGGTTCTTGAAAATGCATTACTAGTTAAAGGATTAAATAAACTATCTAACATTAAAACACAAAACCCAGTTGTAATTAAAAATAAAATTGGTAATTCTTTTTTGATAGTTGCATGTTTTACTTTAATTGGTGAAATAAAAGAAGCAAGGCCAATTATTAACAGTGTATTAACTACAGTACTACCAATTACATTTGCAAAAGCAATTTCACTGTCACCATTTTGAATACTTTGAAAAGAAATAGCTATTTCAGGTGCACTAGTGCCAAATGAAGCAATAGTTAAAGCAATTAAAATTTTAGGTACTTTAAACTTTAAAGCTACAGAAGAAGCGGCATCGACTAAAATGTCTGCTGCTTTTATTATTATAATGAAACCTAGTAATAATAAAAATATGTCCAAAAATATCACCTACTATCTAAACTAAAATTATACAGATTAATTAAATTTAAATCAATAATATTGTGAGTAAAAATAAAATAAAAATACTTGTTTTCTGTTATAAAAAAATATATAATTTAGTTAGGTGAAATATATGATGTTTATAGTAAATAAAGATAAGTCTACCTTTAAAACAACTAAAGAATGTTTAGATGTTATTAATAAATTTTTAGGTAATCAATGTATTGAAATTAAATTAGAAGATAGTTATGAACTAACTTTAAAAGAATTTAAATTTTGGATTGATAGAGTAATTGAAAAACTAGGTTATTTGCTAATGGGCCTTGAAGAAAAACATTATTGTGAAGAAATATTAGAAGTATTGAATTTAACTTTTGAAGATTTACAAGGTATACATTATAATGAGGCTAAAGCAGTAACTGATAGATTATTAGATAAATGTTTAAAAGATAATGATTTTTCTTTGTTTGAAAATTTAATCACTAAAGCTATTAAATTAAAAGAAATAATTATAAACATTCGTAAAAAAAATGATGTTTTAAATGGTTATGAAGATATTATTAAAAATATTGAAATTATTTATGGTGAAAATAGTGAAGAGTATAAGAATAAGTTTTTAGCATTAATTAAAGAACCATTTGATTTAACTGCTGTTTTAAGTTTTATTGAAAAGTTAAATCAAGATATTTTAAAGGATTACGAAATAAATACTAGTATGCATGATTATAAACCCGGAAAACCATTTTCTTTTGTTGGACATAGTATTGGTAATAGTTCTTTTATTGGTGATTTTCAAGACAATTTAGTTTCCGCTTCCTTATTTAATGAAAATGTTACAGAAACTTATAAAAACGGTTATGGTTTTATTTTAGATTCTAAACATATTATTAGTGCAGACAGTAATGACTTATATACAGCTAATTGGACCCAAGATAAAGACGAAATGTATCAACCTCATATTATAACATCTTTACCAATTTTTAAACCAAGACAAAGAGTTTTAGCAGAGACTGAAACATTTAATGAAGTTATTTTAGATAAATTTAATCCAATAGGAATTTTTTGTTTTACTAGTGGCGCTAAAGAGTTAGATACTAATTATACTTTGGCTCAAAAACTTAAACAAAATTATAATTTAGAAGTATATGATATTGATTTAACTTTATATAAAGATAAGGAAAGTTCTTTAAAATTAATTGAAGAGGTTATAAAAAAAATAGAAAAAGCGAGTCCTAATAACAAAATATTAAAAAGTGATTATGATTTATTTTTAGAAGAATTTATGCGGTTAAAAGAAAATAGTTATCAAGTTCAAGATATTATTAAATTACATGGTAAACTTGCTAAAATGTTAAAAAGTATGACCGCAAAAGAATTATTTACTGGTGATTTTAATAATGAAGAAATTAAATATATTATTTTAAATAATCGTTTTTTAGGTGTTAAATCATTATTAAATGGAGATATTTCTATATATATTTTAGAAAGAATTTTAGAGTTTTTTTCTGCATATAAAGAAAATGAAGTTTTAAATGAAATACCTTATTTTCAAGAATTTTTAGTAAAATTAAATGAAGTTAATATAACAAATGAACTAGTATTAAACATGGTAAACTGTCGAGAATATTCTTTTAAAAATTTTATAAATGTTTTGGAAAATTTTTCAAAAACCGAAGAAGATGATTTAGAAGAATATAAAAGTTTAAAGGATAAGGAAATGACCTTACAAAGTATTTATGACGATATTTTTCAAAAGTATACTTTAGAAAAAAGAAATATTGAAGTTTTAGGATATGAAGAGGCCTATTATTTGGCTAAAGAAGAGTACGACTATAAAACGATAGATATTGGCTATGTTGATACTAATACAGATGGATATTTATCAGAAATCAATGATTTAGAAACAGAAATAAATGGTATAAAAGATAAGGTGAAAATTTTACAAAAACATAAACTCCTTAATCGTAATAAGATAAAATTTTTATTTTCAGAAATTAGGATTTTAAAAAAGAAAGTAACTGTTATTAAAAATCTTAAAGCTAATAATGATAGATTAAAAAATACACTTGAACGAGAAAGAGATTCTATTGCTGAAGATTTTAAAAAATTATCGGGGGTTGATTTATTAGATTTTTCTGATGTTTTAGTTTTGGCGAAGGAAAATTATGATTATGATTTATTTAATGAATACCAAGAATTATTAGATAGTATTAGTGCTGGTATTTTAGAAATAAGAGCGCAAATTCTAAAAGTTGAAAATAATTCTTTAGCTATAACTAATCCAAGTAAATAAAAAAAGAATTAAATTTTAAACTAATTCTTTTTATTTGGGTTAGTTTATATTTATTCACAGTAATATTAGAAATATTTATTTATGTCATAATTGATAAAGCATATAATGACACAAAAAAATTATTCAAGATAAAATAAATAAAAGAAAATGACACTATGACAGTAAATATTGGGACTACCTCACCCATAAATTGCTGTCATACTGTCATCAAAAAAAGGCTTTGAAACTACATTCAAAGACTTTTTTTATAAAGAGTAAAAGGCAATCTGGTCTTCCGTACATAATAAAATGGAAAATATTGACAAAAAATTTATTTTGCGTTATTATAGCGAGCATAACGAAGAGGTGAGATAGATGAATTTAGTTTTTAGTGGCCCAAGTGGTTCAGGAAAAGGTACAATAACTGAACTATTATTAAAAAACCCTAAATTTAGAAAGTTTACTACTTGTACCACCAGAAAACCACGAGAAGGAGAGATTGATGGTTTTGATTATTTCTTTATGGAAAAAGAAGTATTTGAAGATTATGTAAAAAAAGGCGAAATGTTTAATGTTAAGTGTTATG
>CALVVT010000049.1 GCA_944363935.1 uncultured Bacilli bacterium | reverse complement strand
TATATTTAGATTACACTATGTTTAATTATAAACATTTCCTTACCGCCACGGTTAGCTAATACCTTTAATATTTAGATTACACTATGTTTAATTATAAACTATAAAGATAATGAGTCATCAAATTATGTATTTACATTTAGATTACACTATGTTTAATTATAAACGTGGAACTTAAGGAATTCTGTATAATACCAATGAGCATTTAGATTACACTATGTTTAATTATAAACCATACTTCCTGCTTTGACTTTATTTGCGTCAACAAAATTTAGATTACACTATGTTTAATTATAAACTGGGTTATACGAATTAGACGCACTAGCCAATAATGAATTTAGATTACACTATGTTTAATTATAAACCAATTAATAATTTTAATTATGCTGATAGTATATCTAATTTAGATTACACTATGTTTAATTATAAACTTGCGACATCTGATAGTTCATATTGCTCCGCACTAGCATTTAGATTACACTATGTTTAATTATAAACCCGTGAAATATGCTCAAAAACACTACTTTAAGCACCATTTCTATTAAAAATATAACATTTTATATCTATTTATGTCAATATTATAATTATTTTATCAAAAATGTCTGTCGACCTCCCAGTATTTTTTCCTTATATGAGGTCGACAGATTAAATAAATTGAATATTATCTTCCATTTCATTAGAAACAAACTCTTTATCAAGCCATTTTTTGTTTCTAGACTTAAATATTATACAAGAATCTAAATCACACCTTAAATAGCGTTTTAATTCTTCTTTTAATTTTATTAAATTAGATACAGTAATTTCTCCTTCAAACACCGAGTTTTGAACATGGACTAAATATCTCTTACAAATTTTATAAACATATCTTTGAACTCTAGCAAAGTTATCTACTTGCTTAATATCATAAACTAAAATTATATACATTTTACCACCAAATTCTAAATCCTTTATACTCTTTATCATTATATAAATGCTTAATTAACTTATAAAGCTCTAGTCTAATCAAATATTGATAACTAACTTCACGATTTAAAGCGCGATGTTTAATTTTTCTAACAAAAGTGTTTTCTAATTCTTCGATTATTTTTTTTACGCTTTTATCTTTAATCCGCAAATAATTATTTTCACTTTCAAAATCCTTTTCAGTTATTATATTCCTATTTAATAAAGAAAAAAGTGTTCGGTCCACTAATAACGGCTTAAATATTTCAGATACATCTAATGATAAAGAAAAACGTTTTTCACTAGGCTCATGTAAATAACTAATTGTAGGATTTAACTGAGTTTTATATATTTCACTAAGAACCTTAGTATAACAAACAGTATTCATAAAAGATATTAAAGTATTTATCATATTATCCGGCGGCCTTTTTACTCTTTTTTCAAAATCTATTTCTCTATTTATAATTATTGGCCACGCATCATAATAAGTTTTACGAATATTTCCTTCTATCCCCATAACTTCTACAACTTCTTTTGCATTATCGATATTTTGAGAAAATTCTTCAATCGCTAATATATACACAGATAAATCTTTACCTCTAGAATTGTAATATTTTAAATTTCTAAGAATATTGTCAGAGGCAGCTTTAATAAACTCTTTCGCAATATATAAGCGTTTATCCAAATTTAAATAATATTCTACTTGCTTAACTAATAAACTGCCAGACACTCTTACCTCTTTTGGATAGAAACTACCAACATAGTATTTATAATAATTAAACATGTGAACTATAATTCCTTTTTGAGATAAAAAGTTAAATAATTCCGAATTATATTTCACACTGCCAAACACATATAAATCAGAAACTCTTTCAACTGGTATATCTTTCTTTATCTCATTATCACTATAAAATGTTAAAGAATCATTTTTTCTTTTTAATTCGCCGCTCGAAAACACATAAAATGATTTATTACTCATATCTTACAAAGTGCATAATAAGCACATTTTGAGCATGCCTTCAATTTCTTATCGTTAGGCATATTTGCATCAGTAATTATTCTATTTATTTCAAGCAGCTTATTTTCTATTTCTTCAACATCTTTATCGCTTAAATAGATCTCTTCCTGATATTTAATCTTAGGAATTTTTAAAATACCATTAGGGTTTTCCACACCTTTGTTTTTTAAAATGTATAAATAATATTTTATTTGCTTTATAGCCGTGTCTTTTTCAGCTAAACTTTTCTTTATCTCATAAACTATCCCATCAGACAAAAAATCTATACACACGCTATCTATATTTATATTTTTCTTTTCTTTTTTGTAAGTATATTCATCTATTATTTTACCTATCTTAACATCTTCACTTTCTGTTTCTAATGCAATATTATGACTAAAAAGCCATAATTTTCTAGAACATAAATAACTATACGCAAACATCGTTCCAGTTATCTCTTTAAGTTTCATAATACACCTCTTCTCCACCAATAAAACCGAGCTGATTATCATATTTACCTGCCGTACGGTAAATATTTAGATTATCAATTCTAGTAACCGTTTTGGTTAAATAAAGTGGAATACTAACAGTATAATTATAAAGCTCCATCTCTGATTTTATTTTATCTAATTTAGTACTTTCTTTATTATTAATAATATCTATTAATCTTTCAATTTCTAAAATATTTTTCTCATATATGCTATCAGGAATAATCGTAACATTATAAATTTCTCTAAATAAGTTTTGAACTTCTTTAGCATCATACTCACTTAAATAAATTTTTTTGATCTTCTTTATTTTATAAATGATATCATCATAATATTTTGTTTTAGCGATTCTATCTTCCCTATAAACACCATTCATTAATTCTATTTTATCTTCTTCCGTTAGTAGCTTATGATTAAATTTTTGTAAATCTTCCCATGAATAATTATAAAGATCTTGATCATATATACTATTCAAGCCATTTTTAGTATTGTAAATATAAATATTAGCTTCCTCATTATGATACTCTCTTTTTCGGTAGCACCTACCACATCTTTGTAACAAACTATCTATTGGAACCATTTCCGTATGTAACTCATCAAAATCAATGTCTAGACTAGCTTCAACAATTTGTGTAGTAACCCAAATTCCATTTTCTTTTTCATTTAAAATTTTATTCTCAATTTTATTTCTATCTTTTTTAATAAATCTAGAATGTAATAATCCATTTACTAACATTTCATCTTTTTCTATTAATATTTGATAAACTTCTATAGCCTTTTTAACCGTATTACAAATTACTAATACCCGTTTTTCTTTCGCACTTTCCAAAATTTTATCATAATCAAAATCGTCATCTACCAAACCAATTCTATGTCTTGTTTTAACATTGGTATTTAAAAATTCTTTATACACATAACTAGCTTTGCCAACCTCCCGATTAATTAAACCTTTTAAAAATTCAGGAATAGTAGCTGTCGTTATCGCAAATTTCCCGCCAGCTTCAATTAACATTTTAAGCCCGACAATAATAGTTGCTAAAATTGTGCTTGAATACATTTGTATTTCATCGATAATAACTTTAGAGTAAGACAATGTCGAAAGCATTATTTCCGTACCAACAGCTTTAAAAGGGAACTTAAATATTTGATCAATAGTACAAATAGTTAAGGGATAAGCAAACAATTTTGTTTCTTTATACATTTGATAACTATCTTCAAAATTACTATTTTTAGCTAATTCCTCTAAAGCATCAGAATGTAAAAGAGAAACCTCATGATAATTATAATTATTATAAATTCTACTATAAATAGCATTACTAGCCACTTTCAAAGGTAATGTATAAAATCCTTTACTTTGACCAAGCCAAAGTAATGAAGCTTCTGTTTTACCAGATCCAGTTGGCGCAATTAAAATAATGTTATTATCAATATTTTCTTCCATAAATTTCTGCGCCTCAGTTAAATTAGGAAGCTTTTTTTCAATATTCTCATAAAGATAATTTCCACTTTCGTCAGCTTTTATTTCCGCCAATTGCTCACTACTAGAAGCATAATCACATTTATTAAGCATCCCTTTTACCAAAGCATATTTTACATATATATCCAATGTATTAGAAGAAGATTTAAAAGTTTTTTTAGTAAACAATAAGTTCTTATTACGAACAAAATTATTAACATCTACTTTATAAAAAACATTATTAGGCAAATAATCTATTATGTTTTCCTTAACATAATCTAAAAGCTTTTTATCAGTGAAATTTTCCTCTCTAATATGATGGTAATAAATAGACGTACACACGATATTATAATATAAATTACCTATTTCACCCCCATATTCACTAATTAACTTTTCTTTAACCCCACTTAAGAAAAATGGACTTAAAAAATTATGATATATTTCTCCATCTACCCGTTTTTGATTTGTTATTTTTTCCTGAAATAATCTATTCATTTTACCATAATCATGATATTTAATCGCTAACCTAATCAACTCTTTTCCGTCTTCATTAAACTGATTTCCATATAATTTTAAAATATCATCAAAGACTTTTAAAGTTTCCTTAGTATGCTTCCTTATCGTTTTATTTGGTTTAGCAAGTCCATCTATAAATTCCATAATTACTCCTTTCAAAAAAGACCTAAAAGGCCTTTTACGCTAAAAACACTGGTACGCCATCATCATCAACATAAACATCAGCGACTTGGTTTTCACTACTAACATATTTAACCTTTACTGGCTTATCGAATCTTCGAATATTATTTTCATTAATAGAAAATGTCTTAAACAATTTATAAATTGTTCCCATATCAAGATCATCACTACTATAATTAATTAAAGGAATATATGTCTGATTCATAAGAGTAGCAGATTCCCTTTTATTAATATTAACTATTTTTATTTTCTCAATATCTAATAAATCTTCATACCTACCTAATGATAAATAATTTTCAGGATTTCTAAGACCATTATATATTGCTTCTATTTCCCTTTCATCTTCCGGCATAATATGAATAACAAGTTCAATATCGGCAATTAATTCAATATTACCCACACCTCTATTAATTCCATATTTCTCATTATTTTCATCAGTAACATAAAATTGATGACGATCTTTTCCGTAAAATGGTGTTCCACCTTTAAAAGAATATTTCGTATAAATATCAGAAATAATATTATCCGTTTTACCTTGAATACTTATTTTCATCGGATGATAACTGGTAAAGCCACAAGCATTATGTATCATACCAATTACCGTTGAATAAGGAGGTAGTGGATAGGTTTCTTTTAATCCATAGCTCATTATTTTTCGGTAATTAACTAAATTTTGTTTGGCAATTATTTTAATTAGTTTCATAATATTCCTTAACTTTAACTTTTAACTCTTTAAAAACTTGATGTACTGATTCGGGCTTTAACACACTATTAATCTCTTCATCATTACTAAATATACCATTTAATAAACCTACTAGAGTATTTTCTTTTATACTTTCATCATCGAACATTTCAGTAATTGGGGCAAGAATAAGATTATTTTCATTTAATTTTAAACGATGTTCAAAAAATGGATTTTTACGTTCATATACACCACCAATTATAAATATCGGTGCGAGTGTTTCTCTACGTCCACGAATATCACGATATAAATATTCAACTACATCTAACAAAGCATTTACTCTTCTTGCTTTCTCATCATTATCAATTTGAATATTACCATCAATACCTACTTTATCTAAGTCAATAGTAATCGTATAAGCATAATAAGATAATTGAATTTCACTTTCCGCGATATTATTGTTAATTCCTTTTCTTTTAGCCAGACCCATATTAGTTAAGTAATCAGAATTACCCTCAAACGGTTCTAAAGCAATAGCATTACTGAGTCTTACCACAGCATTACGTGTAGTAGCACCACCATCCTGACCTTTAGCTGTTTTCATATAACCAAACAAATCAATTTCTGGATAATCTTTAATAGTAGCTGTTGGAGCAAATTGAACCACGGTCGCATTCGCACTACCCATTGCTTCTACCGGAGTATTATCCCATTCTAATTCTTTAATAATATTATATCTAATTGCTTGCCTTGAAATATAACTATATTCTTTCAAATCACCACGCATCATCTTTTTTAAAACACTTAAATTACTATAACCTGACCCATAATTAGCACTTTCAGCTTGAAAAATCATTGATATTGTTAATCCTTTTTTATTCATTGTTTCCACCTTCCTTATTTTCTTTATTATAAATGCCTCCACGAAGTCCCGTTAAAAAAGCATATCCTATTTTTTTAAACATTTTCTTATCATGCATATGATTAATAAAACATGTTGGCATATCTGTTTTTAAAGAATTACATAGTCTCATGACAACATCTAAAAAATCATCAATATTTTCTTTTTTTAAGGCATTTAACAACTTATAAGTTATTCCAATAACATAACTATCATCTTGACCAGTTGCTTTCATCTTAAATAATAAACTAGCCCCTTGTTTTCCCGCAAAATAAAATTCTTTATCCATATTTTCATCCTCTCTTATAATTTTTTCCTTATGAATTTCAATATTTAATATAGGATTCATTAATCGAACTAAATAACTATTATCTTTATCTTTAATAGAAGCCTCAATAATTTTATTTAAAATTGTATATAAATTCTTATTTCGGATTATCGCATCAGTAACTTCCTGATAAATATTAACATAATCCCCATTTATTCTAACCACATAACCTTTAGATAAAAATTCTAAATCTTTTTCACTGTCTCTTATTAATTGTAATTGATACCGATTAATAATATCTAAATTATATTTTTCTTCATTGCCATAAACATTAGCCACTTCAATATTATCTAGTTTATTTTCATTGGTTTTTAAATATCTAGAAATAATATGATTATATATCTGATTTCGGCTTATATTAGAATTTTCTTCAGTTAATTTTAAATTATTCATATTAATTAAAGCATCTACCGAAGTATTATTATTTATAAATATAAAATCACGACCATTTTTTATAAATCCCAGTGGAATTAGACTGTATAAAAACATACATTTAGCACATATTCCTTTATCTTGCTTAAAATTCCAAAATACGGATGTTTTTCTATTAAAATCATCACCCATACCTTTAACAAAGGTATAAGCATTTAGTGTATTTACTAATTCTAAACAGTTACTACAATAATTTTTTCCCACCTTGGTATTATTTAATTGCTGTTTAAAGGGTTCTTCAAATGCTTTATAATAAGATTCTTGCATATTTTTTTTAGCATTGCTTCTCAATAAAAATCCTTTATCACTCCAAAATCTATCAATAATACCATAAGCAATATCTTTCATATACATTATTTCCTTAACTTCAGGAATGATTAAATATTTTTTAATTATTAATAAATCTTCTTTTATACTTTCGCATTCTTGTTTAGAGGTAATCAATTTTATTTTCTCAAAAATATTATTTTCATCTTGAATTTTAGTCGAAATAATTTCATATCCAGTTTTAAATTTATTACCACCTGTCAAATCATTTTTAAATTCTTTTAATAAATCTTTTATTTCATCTAAATCACTATTTTCGTCTATCTGTTTTAAAATTAAATCAATTTCATTTAATATTTTCGTATATTTTAAATCTTTATAAAAAGTTTTAATATAAGTGTCAAAAACAGCCTGCGTCAAATTAGCATTTAATAAAAACTCTTTATCTATAGTTACATTGTCTCCATTAATCTCATAATATTTTTCATATTTATCTAATTGCTCTAGCACCTTGACAAAGCCTACTAAACCAGCATTATTATATAAATCACCTATTTCAAACACTACACTTTTATCCATTTTACACCGCCTAACCTATTATTTTAAAATGACCAAAGCCAGATGATCTTAAAGAACCAATCCCAGATTTATATAGGAAATTTAACAATTCGCTATCACCTTTTAATTGAAATTTACCAAGACTTCCTGGACGAATACTATTATATAATTTGATATTAACGATTTTATTTTTTAAAGGAATAACTTTTAAAGTTTCTAAATTAAAGTTGAGTTTATATTTAGTAAGAACACTACTTATATTTTCTTTAACTATTTTTTCAAAATCCTTATCGCCAGCTATAGCATATATATCTTTTTGACCTTTAACATGGTGCCTTGCAATTAACGGTGATAACATCTCTATAATAATATTATCTTCTCTTATATCATTTGTTTTTCGCATATATAAGTTGACCAATTTAAAACTATTGTTTTTTATTTTATAAACTTCTTTTTTTCTATAATAATTAATAAAAGCATTATACATTATAAGAGCCGTTCTCATATTATAATTACTTATATTAATTATCATCATTTTTTTATTTAATACAATACTATCTTTATTAAAAATCGCTTGTGGTAAATATGTGGAAAAAGTAAAATCTTTCATGATAGGGTCATCATTATGATACATTTCTTTATAAATCTCTTCATCATATACTTCAATACAATGTTTTATAAAACTTAACATAAAACTACGATAGTCAATCGGTATCACTTCTTTTTCAAAACTAAATCTTAATTCTAAATTCATTCACATTCTCCTTTTTATAAATTAAGGCATAATTACATTAATATAACATATACTATAATTGACAAATAATAGCTAGTATGTTATTATATTGTCAGTGAGTGAGTAGTTTGCCGAGAAACTGGAGGGGATCGCTTAATGCCTTCCCAGCAAGCTTGACTTGTGGGAACCTCTAGTCGGAGGAAAGCTCACTTTTTTTATTGTCTAAATATTCTAATATTTTTTTAAATTCTAAAGATTCCTTAGTATTTCCAGGTACATATTTTAACCCATACCCTAAATACTTCCCATTATAACTATAAAAATTGCTTTTTAAATACAAAATATATTGAAAATGTCTTTCATCATTATATTTCAAAGCCTGACCCAATGCACTACAACAACAATCAGCTAATTGTAAAAGTTTTTTCTGAGCATTCGGGTATATTTTTATTTGGTTTATTCTTGAGTAATCTATCCTAAATTTTTCATTATGTGTTTGCAAAAATTCCACTAATTTTTTCTTAGTCAAATTTTCGCCCCTACTGCTTATATTAATATTTACCTTAGCATTTTTACTTTTCGCAAACCAACATATTCTTTCATATAAATATCCAGAAAAATGATTATATATTTGATTAGATTCAATAAACATTATTTGTGATGTATCAATCACTATATTAATTATTTTAATATCCAACTTCCTAATTTCTGACATGATCATCATTTTATTTGGATACCCTTTTATTCTATTCCAATGAAGCTGTGTTTTTATTCCAATTTCAATATTCTCTTTTATTTTATCAACAACTTTTGATATTTCCAAATCCTTACTTTTTTCAACTAATATCGCTGTTAAGATGAAATATTTGGAACCTCTTCTTATTCCTTCATCACCACTTTCATCAATATAAACATTATACTCCTTCACAATTTAGCATCACCTTCTATCAATTTAAATTATTTATAATGGTTTCAATTAAAGAATAACATAAATTTACACTTATGTCTATACTTTTATAAAAATTTTGCGGTTTAATTTTTTTATGATAAAATATGATTATAAATTAATAATTTAAACATAGTGTAATCTAAAGTTATAAATAATTTAAAAAAATCACAAATCATTTAATCATACATATTGTAATTATAGCCTGTCGACCTCATATAAGGAAAAAATACTGGGGGGTCGACAGACATTTTTGATAAAATAATTATAATGTTGACATAAACAGAAATAAATTGTTATATTTTTAATAGAAATGGTGCTTGAATTAGTGTATTTAAGCATATTTCCGGTTTATAATTAAACATAGTGTAATCTAAATTTAGCTCCGCTAAATTTAGAATAAGCATTATAATCAGGTTTATAATTAAACATAGTGTAATCTAAATTTTACATAATCTCCGACTTCTATTAAATCAATTAAAGTTTATAATTAAACATAGTGTAATCTAAATAATAGTAAATTTATTTAATTTAGTCGTATCAAGTTTGGTTTATAATTAAACATAGTGTAATCTAAATGTTGTCCATTGTTTTGGTATGTCTATATACCCTAATAGTTTATAATTAAACATAGTGTAATCTAAATAAAGTAATAGGTTATTATTGTGATAACGAAAAAGAAGTTTATAATTAAACATAGTGTAATCTAAATTATGGTGGACTATGGGCTTCTGATATAAATGCGAAGTGTTTATAATTAAACATAGTGTAATCTAAATAGCTCTGAAATGAACACTTACGAAATGTCTAAATTAGTTTATAATTAAACATAGTATAATCTAAATACAAGAGGTGGTGTTGAAATTACTATTACTCAAGGGGTATAATTAAACATAGCATAATTTAAATATGAAATAGCAATTGAAACAGATAATAATAAATTTGTTCGTAATTAAATATATTGTAATTTAAATATTTAGAAACTACTTGCAAATGCAGAAATGATGGTGAAATTATTAATTAAACATAGTGTAATCTAAAGTTATATATTTATTTTTTTATCAACCATAACTTCTACGGTTTCAAAATTCAAATATAAATTAACTTTACTATTTTTAAAATATTCTTGCTTTCATTCGCTAAATACATTACCCTCTACCGCCACTAATTTAATAAAGAATATTTTGTTTTATTATTAGATACTAGAGCATAATTTTTATTAGATGTATCCAGTTTGACATTATTGTTAGTTTGTGATAAATTCTTTGCAAAAAAAGACGACTTACTTAAAATGACACTAAAATTATCTAGTTTGACATTCTGAGTCGTCTTATTTATGTTATTAATATTTTTACCATTTTTACAGTCTTTATTTAAAATATCAAAAAAAATTATTATCAACTTTAAATATTGTTTGATAATAATCCCGTCCATCTTTTGCTATACCATTTCTACCATTATCTAATTTGCTACATTGATGTTCTGACATTTTAATAAAATGAATAGTTATTTATCAAAAATATTACTTTATATATATTATAAATAGCCTTCAGTATTATTTAACATAAAAACTACATTTTATCTTTGACAAACTCTAACTCCTTCAAAAAGACACTTCTTGTTGGATAATTAATCTCTACATAATTAATTATTTCTAAAACATCCTTTTCGGCCTTAGGTATATCTAATAATCTCATCAAATAATAAATTACCTTGTCATATCTTGCTCTATTACGTGCTTCATCACAAAGCTTTTTCACTTCTATCTTATAAATATCTAAAGCTTCTGCACGATGTTTTTTAATAATTTTATTTAAATGATTGCTTAAATATTCAAGGCCCTTTTTCTTACAAATATCAAACAAACCATCAATATCATTTAATTCATCACAGAGTTTTATATAATCTTTAAAATAATATTGAGATTCTTTCATTTCATTAAGTAATTTTTCTTTAATCTTATCAAAATCTGCCTTATCAAAAGATTTCTTTATTCGCATAAAATAATCATAATTTGGTTTTTCGTCATAAAGTTTTAGCAATAACTTTTTATATTTATCCACATTATTATTTTTCAAATAAAGTTTCAAAAGAACTTCTCCATCATCAAAATTTTTACCATAATTATTTTCTAATAAAGAAATTGCCTCATCATATTTCTTTAAAAAAGTATACTTTTCCACCAAAAAGCTAAAAATATGACTATTATATTTACGTTTCAATTTAGCTTTAGCTAATTTTAAAGCTTCATCTTCATCAATATAATCATAATAAACTCTAATATATACATAAGCTAAATAATATGTACCAAAATCATCCCCCGCATCTAAAATTGTTTCCACTAATTTTAAATATTTTAAAGCATCATCTTTAGTATGAATATTGTCTTCAAATTCCGATACAACATTAGATAATTCAACCACATATTTTTCTTTTTTAAAATACTTAAATAACTCATCAGTAACTTTTCCAGAATTCATAAAAAAGATTAAACCTAAAACATCACTAACACAATCCGTTGCCATCATATGTTCCCCGTTTGAGCCATCCATATCAACATTTTCAATCGTATCATATAAATAAAATATTTCCTTTAAAGCTATATCTAAATTATTCAAATCCAATGAATTCCTAATTTTTTCAGCAAAATTATCAATACCTTCGACAAACTCATCACCACTATAATAATCGATATAGCCTTCTCTACCATAACACTCTCTAACCATCTGTTTTACTTCTAATTTAAACTTATCAAATGGCGTTAAATTGGTATTTATCTTTTTATCTTTTTTAAATTCAATATTTTTTTCGTCAGTAAATTTTAAATAAAACAAACAAGCAGCCATATGCTTACAATTACCATCATAAGGACAATTACAACTCATATCATATTCGTTGTTATGAACCTTTATCTTGACCAAGTAGTTAATTGAGCCAGCAACATCAAAAATAAAAGTATTGTTATTTATTTTATTAGCCGAAATAACTTTTCCGCTCTTATAATAATTAAAACCCCTTTGCAATATTGTTTCCGAAAAGTAATCATTCATATTATATATTTTCATACCATTCACCTACTATCTTACCTTAAATTGATATATTTCTTTTAATTCCTCAAAAATTTTATTTAAAATTGGACATATTTCCGTATTACACACCATGGAATATAGGCTAAATAATCGTCCAGTTTTATTTGTATAAGGATATTCTGTGCAATCCTTAGGTTTATCCTCACCCAGTATACATTCTCCGCTTTTCAAAAATGGGCAAGGCACTCTTTTAATATAATACTTATTTTCACCTACTTTAGATTTTAAATAAATTTCCTTAAATTTTTCCGCAGAATAATTTAATCTTTCAGCACCCTTTTTTACTTCTTCTTCAGAAAAACATGCTTCCAATTTCTTACA
>CALVVT010000048.1 GCA_944363935.1 uncultured Bacilli bacterium | reverse complement strand
TGTTCCGACTTTGATAATTTTCTCTAAAGGTGATATTTTTATTCCGCAGGAATATTTAAGAGAACTATCAGCACGAAAAGATAATATTGAGTTAGTTTCTTTGGATACTAATTTACACAATCCTCTGCTAGATGAAGAATATAGCCAAAAAACTATGAAACTTATTAAAAAACATATTTTATAAAAGAAGCTATTTATAAAAAATAATTAATATAAGGAGCTGAAAAATGGCAAAGCTAGAAAAAGAAATAAAAGTATTAGATATTGTTGTCGAAGACATAGAACAAAAACTGCAAAAAATTGGAGCAACGTTTAAAGGAGAAAAAAATCAAAAAATATATACATATGATATACCCACTTTATATTATCGATATTTAGAGCTGGTAGAATTATTAAAGGCCGAAAACGCTTTATTATTTAATACTAGTTTAACTCGGCTTAAGACTTTATTAGTTGAACTTGAAGATTTATTACCCGATGCTAAAATAGAACACATTTGTCATAAATATGGTATTGATAATCTATTAGATATAGTAAAATTACCCAAAAATAGATTGCGTTTAATTTTAAATGACGAGTTTATGGAAAAAATATTTAAAGAAAATCTAATAAACCCTAATAAATGGCTTAGACTACGTCAGTCAAATGATAAAATAGAATTAACACTTAAGCACGTTTTTAACAAGAAAACAAGCCAAATTCAAAACGTTTTTGAGGTGGAAATAGGAGTTTCTTCTTTTTCTGAGACTAATCTTTTATTAGAAAGCATGGGATTAGCCAGAAGAAATTATCAAGAAAAAATACGTAAGAGTTATATTTATAAGACTGCTGAAATAGAAATTGATATTTGGCCGAAATTAAATCCTTATATGGAAATTGAATGTGATGATAATGAGATTATTTTAGAATTATTAGAATTATTGGAATTGTCGGAATATAGAATAGTTTCTCTTAACACCGCTCAACTGTATAAAGAATTAGGAATTGATATTCAAAATATCTCTGAATTGAAATTCGATAAATCAGCTAAATCGTGATTAATCGTCACGGTTCTATTATAAAAAATAATAAGTAATTATAGTTTATTGCGATATGCTTTGAATGCAAAAACAGTAGAAATTCCATTGGTTTTTATAACTAGCGTTTATAATATGTCGTGATAAGAGTCTATTAATATTATTTTTCAAAATTTTAAAACTAATAAAAATTTTCTAGAAAAACTAGTCATTTTATTTTGGTAACTTTTTTGCTATAATATATATAGTAGGAGTGTGATTAAGGTGGAGTGGAGTAAAAGAGAAAATCTAATTCCTAATTACGATTTAAATAGTTTAGATGAAAACTATATTAGCGCAAATTTTCAAAAAATTAAAGAAAAAGCCATAGCCATTTATAATTTAGACGGTCTTAGTGATGCTGAAATTGAAGAAGCTTTATTTAAACTATTTATTATGCAAGAAGAAAACTTTAGCGATGATTTAGATAAAGTAGTTGCACTTAGTTATATAAACGGTTTTCAAAATACTTTGCAGTCCGATATTTATACCATTACTAAATTAACTTCTTCGCCAACCTCGTTACAAGCCAATCAACATCTTTTTCCTATTCGTAGTCGGGTAGTTAAAAATAATTACCAATTAGTTTTGAATACTTTTCATCAGTATTTTTGTTATTTAAGTGATGGTAAATTAGTAAATGGCTTTAATAATCAAATTTATCGTCAAACTGACCCATTGTTACCACAAATAGCTAGTACCATGAATGATTTGTTTGTTGTCCCAAGTAAAATCGACCCTAAAATTGCCGCCTACCACTTACAAAAAGAGTATAACTATAATCACAATTATTGGTTAAATTATTTTCAAATGTTAGATAATAAAAAACAGTCATTATTATCTTATTTCGAAAGTCAAGGTAAATTAGATGCCCTAGATGATTTTAAACAAATATCTAATATTTATTATACTTATGCTACTTATTATAAATTAAGTAACCAAATAAAAAGGAAAACCTTATAATTAGTTTTCCTTTTTAGGTACTAGTTTATATAGACCAGTTCCATGTGATGATTTTAAATACACTGATTTATTTTTCATAATATCTGGATTAACTTCCTCGACATTTTTATAATAAAACACATTGTATCCTTTTTTATTTAACATATTATAAACTACTTTCATTTCTGGGCCGACTAAATGAAACTCACTAAATTCTAAATTATTTTTAATTATGTATCTAGCTATTTCTTTATGAATTCTTTTGCTGGCTTTACCAAGCTCTAGAATATCACCTAAAATAACGATTTTATTTTTGCCACTTAAATCATGAAAATAATTAAGTCCACTAATCATGGTTTCAAAAGAGGCATTATAACAGTCATCTATTAAAACGTTTTTCCCAATCATTCTTTTATCCATACGGCCTTCTGCACATCTAAATTCATTAATTCCTTTAATAATGTTTTTAATATCCATATTTAAAAGCAGACCAATCTTAAATGCACAAATAGAGTAGTTGATCAAATAATCAATATCACTGTTAATAGTTACTTTATGTTTTTTACCCGCAATCGTTATTGTATAACGATTTTTTTTGCCATGAATGATATTACTAATATCATCTTCATTAACACTATAATCAATAACTTTTGGTCCTTTAATTTTACATAGTTTAAGTAAATTGTCATCTAAATTGCGGAAGAAATATTTACTACCCTTCGCAATACTAGTTTTCTCTTTTAAAGTATTTTTTATTCTTTTAAAATTGCCGATATGAGCCGTTCCAACATTAGTAACTAAAGTAATTGTTGGCCGACATATGTCCCTTAAAAAAGCAATCTCTCCTATGTGATTAGAACCAAGCTCCAATAAAATAACATCTTCATTTTGGTAATTCACTAAAGTAAGAGGCATACCAATATGATTGTTATAATTGCCTGAAGTACTTAAAACCTTAAACTGCGTTTTTAAAACATTATAAATCATTTCTCTTTGACTAGTTTTACCGAAACTTCCTGTTAAAGCAATAACCGGTACATCTATTTTTTTTCTAGTTTTCAAAGCTAAATCTTGAAGAGCTTTAAGACAGTCAGGAACTTCAACAATTATTAAATCTTTGTTGATTTTTAGAGCTTCTTTAACAATATCATCATGCCCAGGCATCACTAAAAAGCCACTAATACCATTTTTTACTCCATCTAAAATATAATTATGACCATCCGTATTTCCTTGTAAAGGAATAAACATGGTTTTACCCTTAATGTCCTTGGTATTGATGGTAAAGTGTTCAATAACCCCATCTTTACCATTAATTAATTTACTTTTATTAATTTCTAATATATCTTTAATTTCCATTAAAATCACCTCATAAGCATTCATATTATAATATATTTTATGCATTTACGCAAATCATTTAATGTCAAAAAATGTTATAATCACTTACCAATATTTATCTTTTACTACAAAAATGTTATAATTTAAATAGTAAAGGAGAATAGATATGGCAAAAATAAAGGATATAAAAGCAAGAGAAATATTAGATTCTAGAGGCAATCCAACTGTCGAAGTTGATGTTATTTTAGATAATAATATTATGGGAAGAGCCAGTGTTCCAAGTGGTGCTTCTACTGGAGAAAGAGAAGCTTTAGAACTTCGCGATAATGAAAAAAGATACCTTGGCAAAGGCGTTTTAAAGGCTGTAAACAATGTTAATACTATTATCAAGCCTAAGTTAATTGGTATGGATGCTTCTAATCAAACCTTAATCGATGAAACAATGCTAAAATTAGATGGCACGCCTAATAAAAGTAATTTAGGTGCCAATGCCATTTTAGGTGTATCCATGGCCACATTAAAAGCGGCTAGTAAAGATGCTGGAAAAGAATTATATGAATATATTGGAAATGGTAAAGAATTACCAGTACCGATGATGAATATTTTAAATGGTGGTATGCATGCCGATAATGGTTTAGACTTTCAAGAGTTTATGATTATTCCAGAGGCTAAAGATATTAAAACTAGAGTTCAAATTGGCAGTGAAGTTTTTCATCATTTGAAAAATGTTTTAAAAGAAGAAGGCTATAATACTAATGTTGGCGACGAAGGAGGTTTCGCTCCAAACTTTAATTCTAATAAAGAAGCTTTAGATGCCATTATTAAGGCCATAACTAACGCCGGTTATATCCCAGGACAAGATGTTAAATTAGCTTTAGATGTAGCCGCTAGTGAATTTTATCAAGATGGCTATTACTATTTAAAAGGCGAAAATAAAAAAATGACTACTGGTGAATTAATTGAATACTATG
Organism: uncultured Bacilli bacterium; assembly: GCA_944363935.1. Lineage (GTDB taxonomy): Bacteria > Bacillota_I > Bacilli_A > RF39 > UBA660 > Coprosoma. The sequence continues at coordinate 521 of CALVVT010000048.1, read as the reverse complement.
GAGATTTATTACAACAATATCCTATAATTTCTATTGAAGACCCAGTTGACCAAAATGATTGGGACGGTTTTCAAAAAATAACTGAAAAATATGGCAGTAAAATTCAACTAGTAGGTGATGATTTATTTGTTACTAATAAAAAACATTTGCAAAAAGGCATTGATTTAAAAGCTGGCAACGCCATATTACTAAAAGTTAATCAAATAGGAACTATTACGGAAACTTTAGAAACCATAAAATTAGCTAAAGAAAATAATTATAAGACAATTATTTCTCATCGAAGTGGCGAAACCGAAGACACCACCATTGCTGATTTAGCCGTTGGTTTAAATTTAGGCCAAATCAAAACTGGCTCTTTATCAAGAACCGATAGAGTAGGAAAATATAATCAGTTGATAAGAATTGAAGAACAAATAATGGAGGGAAAACATGAATAAAGGTTTCACTTTAATCGAATTATTAGGTGTAATTATTCTTTTATCTTTATTGGCCCTTATCATCATTCCCACGATTACTAGTTC